>CAYMGG010000261.1:0-8665 GCA_964389915.1 uncultured Planctomycetaceae bacterium | reverse complement strand
TCCGCCCCGGCGGAGCCCGGAACTCGGCCAATGAACCAGGAACAGATCGCCGGTGAGTTCCGGGTTCTGCGCGGCAAGCTGATCATCGAGCAGAACCTGTTCTGGGCCACCTTCGCCGCGGTGCCGCTGCCGGTCATCAACCTGCCGATCGTCACGGCCATTCAGCTGAAGATGATCCGCGAGCTCTGCCTGTTGTACGGGGCGGAATTCAACGAGCGGCTGGCCCAGCGGGGGCTCACGGCTCTGCTGGGCGGCGCAGCCTCCACGGCCCTGGCCCACGGGGTGATGTCGGCCTGGGAGATGGCCCCCTTCATCCCCTTCGGCCTGGCCGTGGGCAGCGTGGGCACCGGCCTGTTCGTGGGCGCTTTTATCACCTCGGCCAGCAGCGCGGCCACAACCTATGCGGTGGGCGAGGTGTTTCTGGCCCACCTGCAACGCGGCGGCACGCTGCTCGATTTTGCGGACGAGGCCTATCGCGAATTTTTCGCCCGCCAGTTGGCCGCGCGGCGGTCGCCGGCCACAACCTGACCCCCGGAGCGGGTATGTCCTCCAAGTTTCTGTATCTGGCCGCGGCCATCGGTTTGGCCGCTTCCCTCGGCGCGCTCTCGTTCTATCTGGACCGACCCCGGGTGCGGGTCGACCGCGCCTATGACAATGCTCCGCTGGAGGCTTACGTCGACATCGACGGCGAAGTTCGGATCGGGATCGGCCTGCCGGCCGGACTGGCCGACTCCGTAGCCGCCCGACCGGGCAGTCCCTTCGCCCCGCCGAAGGCATCCGGCCCCCTCCTGGCCGAAGCGTACGTCAATGACCCCGAGAACGGCTATCGCTACGAGAACGGGTTGGTCGAGCACCTGCACATGGGGCTGTATTTTAATTATGCCCCGCCGACCGTGTCCGAAAACAAAGGCTTTGGCGTCGAGTTCATCGGTTCGGGCGTAAATTTTTAGGGCGCTTTGCCGGGGGGTGAAACGCCGGGGTCAAGTCTCGCGCCTGGGCGGAGGGCAGGGGGCGATAAGGGCGGGTTTAAAAAGTGCCCTTGAGCGCGGGGCGACTTCAGATCTGTTTTTTCCGCACGCTTTTGATTCCTTGGCGGTGCGCCCTAGTGGCCGCCATTTAGTGCACGTTCTGAGGCCCCGCGGGTTCCTAGGCTGGCTTGGCCGTGTTTCGTTCGGAGCGGATGCATGTCTACGCCTTTCATGTATCTGATTGCGGTCGTCGCTCTGGCCGCTTCGTTGGGGGCGTTGACCTTTCATCTGGGCCGGCCCGACCTGCGGGCCGATCGTGCGCTGGCGGGCGCTCAGCTGGAGGCCTACGTCGACATGGACGGCGAGGTCCGGATGGGCGCCGGTCTGCCGGCCGAACTGGCCGATGCCGTGGCCGCGGCCCGGCCGGGCTGACGCTGACCGCGACTGGAACCACGCCCGCCCCGGCCCCGGCCGCCAAGGCCAAAGCGGCCGATTCGGCTACGGAAGAGATCCCCGAGGGCGCTTATCGGTACGCGAAAGGGCCGCATGAGCACCTGCATTTCGGCTTTTACTATCCCCTTGCCCCACACTACATAGAGAACTGGCAGAACAAGGGCTTCGGCTTGGAAGTCATCACCGACGGCGACGATTTCTGACCTTATGGGCATCGCCGCCGATATCGCACTTCTGGTCGTGGCCGGGCTGCTGGGCGGGCTCATCGCCCAGATGCTGCGCCAGCCGCTGCTTTTGGGTTACATCTTCGCCGGCGTGCTCCTGGGGCCCTACACCGGCGGCCTGCGGGTGACCCAGGTCCACGAGATCGAGCTACTGGCCGAAATCGGCGTGGCCCTGCTCATGTTCGCCCTGGGGCTGGAGTTCTCGCTCAAGGATCTGCGTCCGGTCAAGCGGGTGGCCCTGGCGGGCACGCCTCTGCAGATGCTGCTCTGTCTGGCCGGCGGCTACGTCCTGGCGCGGGCCTGGGGCTGGAGTTCCACGAGCGGCCTCTGGTTCGGGGCGATCGTCTCCCTCTCCAGCACCACCGTGGCCTTGAAGACCCTGATGAACCGGGGCTATCTGGGCACGCTCTCCAGCCGGGTGATGATCGGCATCGCCATCGTCCAGGATCTGGCGATCGTGCCGCTGATCATCATCCTGCCCCACCTGGACGATCCGCACGCCGGCCTGCGGGCGATCCTGCTGGCCGCCGGCCGGGCGGCCGGCTTTCTGGCGCTGATGCTGCTGTTGGGCACGAGGCTGATCCCGCGCCTGATGCGGCTGGTGGCGCGCTGGCGCTCGCGCGAGCTCTTCCTGCTGGCCATCGCCGCAATCGGCCTGGGGGTGGGCTATCTGACCTGGCTCTTCGGCCTCTCCTTCGCCTTCGGCGCCTTTTTGGCCGGCCTGGTGTTAAGCGAATCAGACTACGCCCACCAGGCCTTGAGCGACATCATTCCCCTGCGCGACCTGTTCGGGCTGCTTTTCTTCGCCTCGGTGGGCATGCTGCTGGACCCGCGCTTCCTGGTTTCGCATTTCGGCGAAATCGCCCTTTTGGCCCTGCTGGTCAGCGCCGGCAAGGGCCTGGTCTTCGGCGGGCTGACCTGGCTGTTCGGCTACCGCAACGTCGTGCCCCTGGCGGTGGGGTTGACCCTCTTCTCGATCAGCGAGCTCTCCTTCGTGCTGGCCCGCTCCGGGCTGGAGGCGGGGGTCTTTTCCGGCGAACAGTACTCCCTGATCCTCTGCGTCACCATCGTGACCATGATCGTCACCCCCGGCGTCTCGGGGCTAACCGGACGGCTCTATTCGGTCAAGCGCCGCTATTCGCGGGCCGATCCGCTCCAGACCATCAACCTGCCCGAGACGGAGCTGAAGGCCCACACCGTGATCGCCGGCGGCGGGGACACCGGACGCTACATCGGCCAGTTGCTGGGACGGCTGGGGCTGCCGGTGGTGCTGATCGAGCAGGATCACCGCCGGCTGGAGGAGCTCAAGGGGCTGGGCCTGCCGGTGATTTTCGGCGACGCCGGCCAGCCGGTGGTGCTGGAGGCCGCCGGCGTAACCCGCGCGCGGCAGCTCATCCTGACCGTACCGGGTCCGATCCAGGCCGAGAGCATCGCCCGGCAGGCCCGGAATCTCAACTCTGGTCTGCGGTTGATCGCCCGGGCCGAGTCGCTCGAGCAGGCGAAGATTCTGCGCGAGAACGGGGCGACGGAAGTGATCCTGGGGCGGTTCGAGGCCGCCCTGGAGGTGGCCCGGCAGGTTCTGCTGTACCTGGACGTGCCGGTCAGCCAGATCATGCCCTTCCTCGACCAGATCCGGCTGGACTCCTACGCGCCGCTGATCGAGCCGGCCGCGGGGCTGGTGAGCCGCCCCTCCGAGGCGGGGCGGGCGCTGGACATCGTCTGGGTGCTGCTGACCGCCGACAGCCCGTTGACCGGCCTCTCCCTGCGGGAGTTGGGAGTGCGCAACCGCACCGGCGTCTCGGTGGTGGCCGTGGCCCGGGGTGGGATCTACGAACTCAATCCCGATCCCGACTATCCTTTCGCCGCCGGCGATCTGGTCGGCGCCATCGGAAAGCCGACCCAGCGGGATGCCTTCCGCGAATGCTGTTCCAGCCACGCCGGCGCCGGCTTCGCCGCCATCCCCGTTCGAGCTCGGAATCAGTGAACTGCGCAGCAGGCGTTACGGAAGACCTTGTTGTCCCGATCGAAGCGCGATTTTTCGCCAAAAAACCGAATAGGATTGGCTACGCCGCGCAGAAGCCGTTATATTGTTAACAGGGCATTAAGCCGGTATCCAGGAGCGGTCATGAGATTGCTTATCGCCGACGACGAGCCGGGGATTGTGGCGTTGTTGCAGGCCATGCTGCCGGCCGATTGGCCGGCGGAGACGGCGACCAATGGCGAGGAGGCGTTGGAAAAATTTTCGGCCGCCCTGGCCGAAGGGCGGGCCTACGACCTTATTTTCATGGACATCATGATGCCCAAGAAGGACGGGCGGACCGTGCTGCGCGAAATCCGCCGGCAGGAGGAGGCCGCCGGCATCTCCTGGGGCGACGGCGTCAAGGTGGCGATGCTTTCGGCCCTGCACGACCACGCCAACGTGCTCGGATCCTTCCACCACGACGGTTGCGACGCCTACATCGACAAACCTTTTACAGAAGAATCCCTCTGGCGGGTCCTGACTGAGTTCGGCTTCGAGTTCTAGGCTTGCGCCAGGAAAGTGCACAAAATAGTCGGCAACATCCATTCCTCCCCCGTTCGGTTCAGGCTACAGTTTAGGAAAAGCATTCGCCGCCCGCGGGCGTGAACCGCCGGCGACGAAACCAATCGGCCTTTGCCCCGAACGCGAGGAGTTTTCATGTCTGACAGCCGTTTTATCCGCCAGCCGATCGAGCGCCGTTCCACTCTGGAATTGCCGGATTTCCTCACCTGGTGCGGTTCGATGGCCCGCACGCCCGACGGTCTGTGCCATCTCTTCTTCTCCCTCTGGGCGCGCGACAAGGGGCACAAGGCCTGGGTGACCGACTCCGAGATCGGCTATGCCGTGAGCGCCGATCCGCTGGGGCCGTACGAATTCAAATGCCTCACCCTGCGGGGTAGCGGCGTGGCCGGCGGCTGGGACCGGGACGTGACCCACAATCCCACCGTGGTCTATTGGGAAGGGAAATTCTATCTGTACTACACCGGCAACTACGGCAACGGCGAATACTGGTCCCATCGCAACAACCAGCGGGTCGGCGTGGCCGTAGCCGAGAATCCGGCCGGACCGTGGTTGCGGTTTTCGCGCCCTCTGCTGGACGTAAATCCAAACGGTTGGGACCGGCTGCTAACCACCAATCCCAGCGTCACGCCCCTGCCGGACGGCCGGTTCCTCATGATTTACAAAGCCTCTGACCGGCAGGGCGAGGGGCCGATGTACGGTCCGGTTCGCCACGGTGTGGCCTTTGCGCCCGGTCCGCTGGGGCCTTTCGTCCGCCACCCGGAACCGATCTTCGTCGGCACAGGCGGCAATTTCCCCGGCGAAGATCCGTTCGTCTTCGTGGCCGGCGGCAAGCTCTACGCCATCCTGAAGGACATGGGGTCGTTCTACACTTCCGGCGTGCGCAACCTGGTCCTGTTCGAGTCGGCCGACGGCATCGACTGGCGGCTGGCGGCCAAGCCGGTGGCCGTCCCCCGCGCCCTGCGCTGGGCCGACGGGCAGGCTGAGGAGTTCGACCGCCTGGAGCGGCCGCAGCTCTACATCGAGAACGGCCGGCCGCAGATCTTCTTCGGCGCGGTCAAACCCCGCGCGGACCGTGAGGACTCGTATAACCTGCATTTTGCGGTCAAATTCGAGGACTGACCGCAGAGACCTTTGACTCCAGCCGATTCCGGGGAACCTTTTTTGCAGAAAAGGTTCCCCGGCCCTTCCAAAAACCCTCATCCGGCCGCGCCGTTTCGAACGTTCGGATGGGTGAGTTCGACCGCGGTATCGCACGGGAGGAAAAGACGAGGATGTTGCCCATCCGAAACGGGTGGATACGCGGGACGCTTTAGGCGCGTGCGGCCCGCGCTTTCGCAAAAAAGTCCTCCCCCGGAAAAGGCGGTTCAACTCAGCTGTAGCTCGTTCCAGAGCTGCTGGCTGAACGGCGCCTGCCGCGAGGGGCAATCCGCCCGGTGGCAGACCTCGCAGTTGCGGAAGTCCTTTTCGGTCGGGAAGAGGAGGCCCGAAGTGGTCTTGTTAGGGATCATCAGGCAACTGTCCGTCAGTTCGACGCCAATGGCCGCCGGCCCGTCGCCCAGCAGGGCGAACAGCTCGTGCTGTTGCTGGATGGGCCAGATCGTCGCATCGCCCGAGCCCGGGCGCATGATGGAGGTTTTCTCCAGGCGGAACTGCCGGCGCAGGAGATCCAGCAGAAACCGGTTGGCGGCCAGCAGCAGGTTGGCCTTGAGTTGGTCCAGCCAGAATTCCGCCAGCGGGTCGCCCTGGACCAGCCCGGCGTCGTCCAGTTCGCGGCCGCAGGTCGCCAGGATTGGAAAGACGCGCTCGCTGGCCGCCAAGTTGCGGCTCAAGGTCCGGCTGGTGAATACGACGCCATCGAAGGTGACCGTCTCTTCCGTCCGTTCGGTAATGAACGCGACCCCATAGGCCGCCTTGGGCCGGCCGAGTTCCCGTGCCTTGGCGATCAGGGCGCGAAAGTCGTCCGCCTCGTCGGCGTCGGGCTCCAGGCGGGCCTGCTTGAACAGTGCCTCCTCTTCCAGAACGAAGGGGATCTCGGTCAGGATCGGCATGCGGGCTCCTTGATTAGTCGGCCGGGGCGACGCTGCCGTCGCCCCGGCCAATCCGGTATATGCAATCAAGTGTCCAACGGCGCGCCATCGCGGTCTAGCACTGGCGGCGCGTTTTTTGGCAATTACATGCCCGCCTTCGCGGCCTCCTCCCGGACGGTGTCGATGAAGGCCAGCAGGTTTTCCAGCGGCACGTCGCCCTCCACCGCGTGGGCCGGAGCGAAGATGTAGCCGCCCTCCCGCCCCAGTTCCAGCAGATGCCGGGTTTCGGCCCGCACCTCGGCGGGCGTGCCGTAGGGCAGGGTCCGCTGGGTGGAGAGGCCGCCGTGGAAGGCTAGCCGGCCCCGGTATTTACCCAGGAGCGCGGTCACGTCCATCACCTCGGGCTGGAAGGGGTTGAAACAGTTGAGCCCGATCTCGACCAGCTCGTCGAACAGCTCGTCGACCTTGCCGCAGGAGTGGATCATCACTAACTTGCCCGCCCGGCGGACCTCGCCGTACATCCGGGCCAGGCAGGGCTTGATGAACTCCCGCCAGAGCTCGGGGCCCATCTGCACGCCGCGCTGGTCGCCCCAATCGTCGCCGAAATAAACCGCGTCGATGTCGTACTTGAGCGCTTCACGCACCTGGGCGAGGTTGTACTCCGTGATCCGGTCCAGCAGCTCGCGCACGAAATCCGGCTCGGTCAGAAAGTCGGCCAGCAGATTCTCCATGCCCCGCAGGGTCCAGGCCCGTTCGTAAAGCGAGAAGCCGATGCCAAAGACGAGGAACTTGTCCTTGTGCTTGGGCAGTTCCCGTTGCATGTGGGCGAAGGCCGGATCGGCCAGCGGGTCGGGAAATTTATGTCCCGCCAGACTCGGCTCGGGCAGAATCTGGCCGCGGATCACGCCGATGTCCTTGTCCGCGGTCCGGTCCCAGACCACGCCGAACTTGTCGCGGATCACGTCGGGTTCGATCTCGGTCTTCTCGCCGTTGGCCCCGAAAGTGCAAAGGTGATTGCGGAAGATCGGCTCCAGGTTGGTCGTGCCGTAATGTTCGACCAGCTTCTCGCGGGCCTCGTGGGTGAAGCCATAGGCCCAGGGCACGTAGGGCGGTTTGCGCCCGGTCAGGGCGAGACGGACGACTTCGCGCGGCGTCATGGACTTTCTCCTTGGACGGTCCGAAATGGATTCCACTACCAGTCTAGCCCGGACGCAAGCCGCCACCATGAATCAAGCCGTCAATTACCTGGACTTTTATGATATAATGAATAATAATCCATTCATGGTCAACGAAGCCTGGTCCTTTTTCGTCAGCCCCCAGGTGCGGCGGATCTTCGATCATTACAGCCGCGCCCTGGGTATCCGCATCGCTTTCTTCGATCCGGCCGGCCGGCAGGTCGAGGCCGGCTTGGATCTGCCCAGCTGCGCCTATTGCACGCTGCTGCGCCGTAAGCTGGGGTTTGAGCCCCGCTGCCGCGAACTGGATCAGCGGATGTGGGCCCAGAGTCGCCGGACCGGCGAGCTGGTCAGTTACCGCTGCCACGGCGGGATGACCGAGGCGATCATGCCGCTGCGGGTGGGCGAGCGTCTGGTGGGTTATGTGATGATCGGCCAGTTTCGGCAGAATTCCGAACTGCCCGAAGCGGTGAGGCGTCTGGCCCGGCGCCAAGGCCTGGCCGAGGAACTGGCCGAGGCCTTTGCGCGCACGCCCGACTACGATCCGGAGCGCGGCCAGGCGGCCATCGGCCTCTTCGTGGCATTGACGGAGTTTATCGCCTCGGCGCAACTGATCCGGCCGCGCGAAGCCGACGCCCTGGCGCAGTTGCGCGCCCACCTGGAAGCCAACCTGCACCGCAACGTGCCGCTGGCCGAAGCGGCCGCCCTGGTCTGCCGTTCGCCGGGCACGCTCTCGCACCTGGTCAAGCGCCGGCTGGGCAAGAGCTTCAAGGCCTGGCAGATCGAGCTTAAGCTCGAACGGGCCGCCCGCTGGCGGCGGGAGGAGCCGGAACTGCCGATCAAGGAATTGGCCCGGCGGCTGGGCTATGAAGACCCGTTCTTCTTCTCCCGGCTCTACCGCAAATATCGCGGCCGGCCGCCCAGTCGGGACGGGTGACCCCGTTTCCGGGGGGGCTTTTTTGCCAAAAAGTCCCCCCGGTCCCCCTCAAAAAACTCTCGTCCGGCTTCGCCTTTTCGCGCGTTCAGCTGGGTGAATTTAAGGGGCTTGAAATTCGAACGGCCCCCGATTCAGTCCGAGCCAACTTGAATAGTTATCAGGCCGGCCCGGCGACTGGTGCGGCAGCGGGTGAAAGTTTTTTTGAACGGGGGTTCGGGGGAGAACTTTTTTTACAAAAAAAAGTTCTCCCCCGAGAAGGGGTCATGATCAGCGCCTAACCGGCCGCCTCGACCACCACCGAAACGCCGTCCGGAATCACGCTGACCCCGGCGGTGTCGC
>CAYMGG010000260.1:0-8674 GCA_964389915.1 uncultured Planctomycetaceae bacterium | reverse complement strand
AGCCGCAGCCCATTGAGGATACGTCAGTTAAAATTGGCTGCCCCCCAGGGATTCGAACCCCAACTGCCTGACCCAGAGTCAGGTGTCCTACCTTTAGACGAGGGGGCAGGGTGTAGATCTACTGTCGCGCCGCCGGGGTTTATTCCGCCCGCGCCGCCTCGGGCCGCCGATGGCTGCTGGGCCGGGAGGGACGCTCGGAGCGTTCGGACCGCTCCGCGCCCGCCGCCGGACCGCGCCGCCGGTCGGAGGAGTTCATGCTGGTCATGGCCGTCTTGATGGCCCGCTGCCGGGCCTTGCGCGCCTTGAGCTTTTTCTTCTCGGCGATCCGCAGAGCCTTGGAACGCTCCTTCTCCTGCTCACGTTCCTTGCGCTTGTTGCGCTCGCTCGGCTTCTCGTAGTAGGAATTCTTGCGCATGTCGCGCGTCAGCCCTTCGCGATCACAGATCTTCTTAAAGCGCTTCAGGGCCTTTTCCACCGGTTCATTGTTTTTCAGCTCAAGACGGATCAAGTGCGCTCGCTCCCCAATAAAAAAGCCTATCCTTACCGCCGCGCGCCATATCTCGCGCCGCGCTCCACTGAAGAACTAGTAAACATACCTCCGGCAGCGCGGTTTCGTCAAGGCTTTTTCCGCGCCTTCTTGGTTTTTTCCGCTCGCTACCGGTTTTCGCCGCCCCTGAGCGGACTTTCTGAACAACCATCATAACCGTTCGCGCCCAACGGCGGTCGACCGAATTCCGTTCCCCGCGAATTTTCCCAACTGAACGCTCGTCTAGACGTAATTTCAAAATGCTCGGCTCCCCCGGCGAGCCAGGCGGCACTCATTCTGTCGCCTGGTTGAGGCAAAGCCAGTGAGAGTTTTTTGGCGGGGCCTGGGGGACCTTTTTTGCAATAAAGGTCCCCCAGAATTAATGTTAATCCGCAAGTGGAATCATTTGGCTTGCCCGCCGCCCGGCGCCAGCCGGCGCTCCAGCTCCGCCCGGCCCAGGGCGGCCGGATACAGAACCAGATAGTCCAGGTTCAGCCCGCCGCCGGACTCGTTCTCCAGGGTCAATTGATGCGTTCCCGCCGACAGGTGCAGGGCATACTCGCCCTCCCCCTCGCCCCAACAAAACAGCCGCCAGTCGTCGGCCGTATTGCTCCAGCCGTCGGAATTTTCGTTCTGGGCCGAGGGCGGAAACTTCACGGCGCCGGCCGCGGCAAACGGCACTTCCCCGTCCAATCGGATCGAACGCACCGGATAGCCGGGCGTGCAGTAGCGACACGCCAGCTTGTACAAGCCAGGCTGGGCCACCGTGAATTCCGCGTTCAGCTTCTGGCCGGGGTCGTCCCAGCCGTAGACGGCTGACCGGGCATTGACCTTACCTTCGGAGATCCCGATCCCGGGGTCGAGTTGCATCCGTTCGGCCTCCACCACGATCAGTTCACCTGCTCCGACGACGGGCAGCGCGGCGATCTTCGCCCGATAGCTCTCATAGCTGGGCAGCCTACTGACCGTCGTCGGTTCGACAAAAGGGCGCAGCTCCTCCGGCTTGAGCGTCTCGGCCCCCGTCCAGACCCAGCGCTGCGGCGGCAGGCTCACCCGGCGCCAGCCCTCGGGCAGATTTTCGCTGTTAAGCGGCTGAACTTCGCTTCCGTCGGCCACGGCGCTTCGCCACTCCCCGGCCGTCGCCGTCTTCAGCTTGAGCGTCAGTTCGGCCGCTCCCGGGTTGAAGAGGGCCAGCCGGCCGTCGGCCCAACCGGCCAAGAGCAGCGCCCCCGGCCGGTCCAGCGCCAGTTCCACCTGCTCGTCCCGGTAGGCGCTCAATTCGTAGAAACCGCCGTACCGGCCCGGTTGCCCGACCGGAACGCGAAAGACCGCCGCCCGGGCGCAGACCGCTACCGGCCCCGCCCCCGGCCAGGGCTGACAGGATACTGCGCTCCGCTCCGGGCGCCGGTCGAGCAATACGGCCGCTTCTTCCCTCGGCGTATGAATCCCCTTGGCCCAGACCCCGGCCGGCAGCTCGCCGGCCAACTCGGCGCCGGCCACGCCCGGCACCTCCCCCTGGTACGGATAGAGCAGGGTTGAGAAGCGCTGCGGGGCCGCGCCGCTCTTCTTGAAGACCACGGTCGGAATCTTGCGTTTTTCCGTGGGAATCCAACCCAACACCGGGTCTTCGCGCCCCTGCACAATCTCGGTGCTTAGGCCGTCCGGGTCGAGGGGCCAGAGTCCGAGCTGAGCCTTAGGGTTGCCGGTCTGGACGCTGAGCGGCTCTTTCTCCACCCGGGCCTTCGGCGCGTCGAGATGATAATGCGCCTCATAATCATGCTGCCCCGTACCCTCCAGAAAATCCGCCACTACCCAGTAGAACGGGCGCAGGAACACGATCTCGCGCATGTGGGTCACGGACTTGTCCTTCTTCGGCCCATAGCCCGAGGCATAGCACCCGACCGCAAAGTCGAAATATGGCGAGGTAACCCAGGGATTGGTCAGCGGCTGGGTAAGCGGCTCCTTTTCCATCGGCCAGCGTTTCTGATCCAGCCCGTCCACGATGATCGTGTTGTGCGACTGGGTGCTGAGCACATAGCGCCGCCATTTGGATTTGTCGTAAACATAATTGCCCGGCTCGGTCAGCAGGATTTTGCCGTAAGCGCAAAGGTACAGATTGAGCATGTCTTCATGCACATGACCGTAGCCGATCGGGCCGGCGTCGAAGAAGAGATACTTGTCCCGGTAGTCCCAGCCCGAACGCATGATGTGATAGCCGGCATAAGGCAGGAAGATAGAATCGTAAGCCGGCCGGCGGCCTTTTTCCCGGTTGGTCGCGCCAAAGAGGAAGGTCTCGTCGCCCCAGAGCTTGTAGCCCTGATCGAGCGTGCCGCCGATGGCGGACCGGCCGGAATCGTTCACCGGCGGCATGAAGCCCATGGGCGTGGCGACCTCCAGATTGAAGTCGTACATCTTCTTCAGCTTGTCCAGGTAGCCGCCGGGGATCTCCTGGTGATTGAGTTGGGCCAGCTGGGCCGGCCGGGCGAAATTCTCCCGGGCCACGCCGTGATAACCGGAGGTCAGCTCGATCTGCGAACCGTCGGGATAGACCTGGCGGTCGAGTTCCAGGTTGAGGCGGTCGAAGGCGACCTGTCGCCAGTGGGCAGCGTCCTTGAGCTCGGGGAAGAGCATGGCGATGGTGGCCAGGCCGTTGCATTCCATGGTGATCCAGTTGCCGGTCCGCTCGGGATGGGCCTCGGTGGTGTAGGCCAGCCGCCAACCGTGCCAGATCAGGGCTTTGACGAAGTCCGCGTGCGCCGACGGGGTGAAAGCCTCCGAACCGAGGAAATAATGATAGGCGTTCATCCAGGAGCCGGCGGTCCGGATGCCGGCCTCGATCGTCCGCCAGCAGAGCGTATCCCCCGGGCCGGCCTCCATCGGCACGGGATTGGCCTGGATCCAGGACTCCAGTTGCGCCACCCATTCGCGGGCGTACTTCTCGTCCAGCGTGTCCCAGTAGGCCCGGCCCAGCGTGTCCCAGAAGTGCATGCGGTTGACGTTGCACCAGGTCCACTCGCGGGTGAAATCCGGGCTGTCGGGGGCGACGGGATTGAACTGCCAGTCGATCTTTTCGCCCAAGAAGGTTTCGGCCGGAGCGGTCATGTGATACCGGTTGGGAATGATGTGCTGGAGCACCTTGTCCGCCTCGGGATTGGTCGCGGACTTGGCGGCGGTCGGCCGTTGCGCGGGGTCGATCCACCACTTGGCCGGCGCGGCCGAAAGGCGGAATTTCAGATACGCGGCCTTGGCCTTCTCCCAATCGCCGGCTTCCACCGCCGCCCGCACCGCTTCCAGGCCGGGCCGGCTCAGGTCCATCAGTTCGAACAAACGCTGATCGGAAATTCGCACCGCTTCACCCTCCAAGGCGCAGGAGAGCCGGATATCGTCAAGGTAAAGGACCATCTCCGGCCGGGGGGTGTGGCCCCAACCGCCGGCGGCGACGTACACCCGACCGATCTGATTCCAACCTAGCGGCGTGCGGGTCGCACCGAAATCCTTGAGCGAAAAAGTCAGTTGCTTCCAACCCTGCCAATCCAGTTTGAGCGGCCGGCTGTAATAGTCGGGCCCTTCGGTTTGTGGGTTTTCCGAGGCGATCACCAGCTGGACCTCGGCCCCGAGGTCGGCCGCGGAATAAACCCACAGCGAGAGTCGATTGTACGGGGTCCAGTCCGCCGGAACCGTTTCGCAAGAAATGGTCGCCGTCTTGTCCGGCCGGGCCCACTTGCCGGCGACCGCTCCGGTCTTGACCTGCTCCGCACTGGATTGCAGGCCCCGCCAGCCGGCCAGACTCTCGGCCTCGTCCAAAAGCACACAGTCTGTGGCCGGATCAGCCGGCGCCTCGGCCGCCACCGTCGCCCGGACGCCGGCCAGTCCGATCAGACTCAGAATCAACGCTCCGCCTAGCAACGCTCGTTTCTGCATGAGGGGATCTCCCGTCAATATAAAGGGGGGGGTGCGTGCGGATCTCGCTTCCGAAAAACTGGGGCTATTCTCCTTTCCAAAAAGACTTGCCGTCGGCGCTCGTGTCATCCAGGGGAATAGCCCATTGGTCGAGCAGCTTGACGTGCCCGTCGAGATAAACGAAGCTGGCCTTCCCGCCGTGGGCAGCCACCGGCGGCTCCCAGGGATAGATCTGGTGCACCAGCACCCCGTCCGACCGGGAATAGCCGCTGCCGACCAGGCAGGCCTTGGAAGGATTGGGGATCTTATCCACTGACTTGTACGGCATGCGGCCGTTGTAACCGTAAGCCTTCCGGGTATTGTTGGTTGGAAAATTGGCCAGGTGGGCGGCGATCCGTGTGCGGCAGTAGAAGACTCCGTTCTGTTTTTCGTTGTACATGATCGTGCTGGAAACGCTGGAAACGCTGCCCTCGAATCCCAGATAGGGAATCGCCACGCAGGTGGTCCAGTTGCGGGAATCGATGTAGCAGGGCGGCAGGAAGCTGCTCCAGTCGCCGGTGTACAGGGAGAAGGCCACGCCGATCTGCCGGACGTTGCTCTGGCAGAGGGTCTTCTCGGCCTGCTCCCGGGCCCGCTGCAAGGCCGGCAGCAGCATGGCGGCCAGGATCGAAATGATCGTCACCACCACCAGCAGCTCGACCAGGGTGAAGCCGGCCTGCGACCGCCGGCGGCTGATCGTTGTACGTTCATGAATCATCTTCCAGACTCCTTCGGCCAGGGAATCGAGTTTGTCCGTTTCCGGCTCGGCGGGAAACGGGATCACGGGCTCAGGCTCCGCTCCGCCCGCGGCTAACTGCATTTTAGCTCCGGCCTCGTCCGGCGGCGGGAGCAATTGCAGATTTACGAGTTCTTCCCGCGAAATATTTTCGCCCGCTTCGACCCGGGCCAGGAGCTGCGGCCACTCGGCCGAACCTTCCAGCTCCGACCGCAGGTCGGCCAGAGTCTGGGCCGGCCGGGTGACCATGAATCCGTCCCGGCTTTCGATGGCCGAAAGATTCAGCGACGCCCGGTGCAGCACGACCTCCGTAGGAATCTTTTTCTGAAACCGCGGCGGAACGGTCAGGTGGACCGGCCCGGCATATTCGCCCAGGTCATGCAAAGCTAAAGCACTCTGATGGCTAATCACGCCCTGCGGTTGGTTTTTCTGATTGCGGCTCCACAAGCACCACTTCGTGAATTCACTTTCCTGCGAATCAGTATAGCCAGGGAGCCGGAATAATCCCATCTCCGCTTTCAGCCAATTGCCGCGGCTGACATGGTAGGAATGATTGCCTTTGCTATAGCCGCATTGAATAGCCTGGGCGGCGGTAAAGTAGCCGTGGCTGGCGGAAGCCAGTTGGTGCAGGGCTTCTTTGCGCTCAGCGATCGGACCATGCAACCTCATGATATACACCCGGTTCTAAAATGTGCGATTAGGCTCGAACTCCAATCTTAAAATACCGCCTCGCCCACCTAACCGCAACCCGATCAGGCAGTTATTGCCGACTAAAAAGTAATTAACTATTCGCAAGGGATTGATTGGCAATGAATTGACACCAGGAATGAATTGTGCCGAGGCAAAAGAAACGTTCCGGGCTCACCTGGAGCCCGGACAACCCGCTCAGAGATCAGACCGCGTTTTCGCACATCACATGCGGCAGTTGGTCGAGGATCGGAGTCGCGTTGGCTTCCGTCAACCCCAAGAATTTAGCGGCCGGCAGATCCAACAATTTACCGCCCCGTCCCTTTTCACAATCTCCGTGACCGCAGCGCCAGGCCACTTGGTCGGCCAATTGGACAATCGCCTTGAGCGCCGCCAGGCGGTCGCCCGATTCCAGCCGGCTGTGGTGGCTGCCGATCACCTGAGTCATGACCGGCGGCAGATGCCAAGCCTCGGCCAGCATCACCCCGGCCTCCTCATGCAGCGTGTCCAGGAGGTATTTGATGACTTCCGACTCGGGCCGGGCGCAATCCCCGGCCGCATCGAAAGCGGTCCAGAGCACCACCAGCTGCCCCAGGTCGTGGAACAGCCCCGTGGCATAGGCCAAGAGCGGCCGGCGGAATCCGATCGCCCGGGCCAGGTGCCGGGCCGCCCCGGCCACGGCCAGCGAATGGTCCCAAATCGCTAGGGTTTCCGGCGCATCGGGCTGGGGTCCGGCCAGAAAGACATCCCGGGCCGCGGCTTTGAACATGCCGCACAAGGTTCGGGCGCAATCGCCCTGCGGGCAGGTCTCGGCCTCCGCTTCGGGCGGGCGCAGGTACGGCGCTTCGGCCAGCAGCGGCTCCAAATCTTTCGGCGTCACCCGCGGCTTGGGCAGCAGCGCGAACAAATGCCAGGACGGCCCCGGCAGATTGAGCGAATGATAGCGGTGGGTATTGACGGTCAAGGAAACACGCTTGACGAATTCAGCCTGCACGGCCGTCAAACGCAAAGAATCACGACTAGATTCCTCGATTTTTAGCCACCAGGGCGTAGAATCGCCCAGCGGCAGGATCCGGGGCGCTTGAGGCAGGAAATTGGCGGCCTTATTGTCGCGTTTGTCGCGTTTACTGCCTGGCCGGGATTGAAATAGATCGCGCATCGAGTCAAAGAGTTCCATGGTCGGCTCCTCTGCTTATCCACTCACCGATTTCTCCTCCTAATAAATATAACGTTCTATATTAATAATATCTTGCACATATTGTTTGTCAAATCACAATGAAAGGGAAGCAAAAATGAGGATAATGCAAAACGTGAATCAGGCTAGGGTTGCGTCAAAATATATTTCGATTGTTGTTGCTATTTTTTACACTCTTTCGGGCTGGAGCAGGCGCGCCAGGCGGGGTGGCTCGATTCGCACATGCAAGCCCTTGCCCTTGATGACCTGCACCTGTCCGGCCGGCGCGCGTTTGTCCTTGCGCAGGTATTTGGCTTGGGTGTAGGTCACTTCCGCCCGGGTGGCATCGCGCAATTTGGAAAAATGAACGGCCAGGTGGGCCGCATCCAGGAGGGTTTCCTGGGGCAGTTGGAAATCGTGCCGCTGGCGCAGGCTGGGGCCGCCCGTGCCCTTGACGACCACATGGCTGCCCGAGGCCCCGCCGGCATGGAACCACCAGTCATTGCCGCGGGCCAGCCGAAAGGAGAGGTGATCGTTCTCGGCCGCGCTCTTGCCCACCAGGATCAGCAGGCCGTCGCGCGACCGGTAGCGCCGCGTACCCGGATATTTTTCGCCCTCGTCCGGCCCGGCGGCTTCCGGTTCGCCCTCCCCCGCTTCGGGAGCGACCGGGGCGGCCCGCAGCCCCTCCACGTGGACCCGCAACCGCACTGCCAAGGCCACCAGAGCCGGCGGCGGCATCTCGCCCGACGCGGCCCGCTCCAGCCAGGCCTCCAGTTCGGCCAAAGCCCGGTCCAACTCGGCCCCCTCGCGCCGGCAGGCGGCCAGCTCGTTTTCCTTATATTGCCGGGCGTCGGTCAACTTGCGGTGCCGCTTGAAATAACGCCGGGCATTGTCCATCGGCCCCAGGCAGGGATCGAGCTCGATCAGCCGTTCCTCGCCCGCCCGGTACAGGTCGGGCAGAACCACCTCGGTCTGTCCGCGCTTGATCTCGCCCAGGTTGGCCTTGAGCAACTCGCCGCACTCGCGCAGCTCCTCGGCCTGATCACATTCGGCCAGTTCGGCCAGCAGCTTCTCCTCCTTGCGGGCCGAGCGCTTGCGGGCCGTGCGCATGGCCTTGCGCCAGGCGCGCAGCATGGGCGAGAGCGGCCGGCCGGCCTCGGCCTCGCCGCTCTCGTCTGCCGCCAATTCGGGTTCGACCGGTTCGTCGCTCATGCCCTGCTTATCGCGACCCGGCCGGCGGTCGTCAAGACGTTTCGGCCTCGCGCCAGCCGTAGCCGGGCGAGAACGGCGGGGGCGGCGCCAGGGGCGCGAGTTCCCGCGTCGCGCGGTCGCGGATCAGAATCCGGTCCGCCACGATCTCGATCTCGCGCCAGACCGGTTCGCCGTAGCCGTCGTAACGCCCGTAAAAGCCGTTTACGTCCGCCCGCAGACATACGCCCGGCCGGGGCTGCTGTAAGCTAAAGGCCTGCTCCAATCCGGCCGGTTCGCCCGCCCCGGCCGGCCGGGGGCCGTTGTGGGCCGCGGCCGAACGGTAGGTCTTCCGCCGCTCGGGCAGCGGAGTATAGAGATAGGTCCCCGGATCGCGCAGGCAAACCTTATCCCCCACGGTCAG
>CAYMGG010000259.1:7359-8698 GCA_964389915.1 uncultured Planctomycetaceae bacterium | reverse complement strand
TGGGGGGGGGGGGGCCCCCCCCCCCGGGGGGGGGGGGGGGGGGGGTGGGGGAGGATTCCGGATTACCCGCCGGCATTACCTGCTCATAAAAGCACTGGCGCGGCGGCAATTGATTCGGTACTCCCGCCGCCCGTCAGACTTCCTCCCTCCCCCCAACTCCCTCCCGGAGGGAGGGGGAGGCGTTGGCGTGACCACTGCGGTTTGCCCCCTTATTTGCGGGGCGCTGTACTTAGCCCGCCAGTTCCTTGGCCAGGCGCACGGCCTGCATGGCGTCGGCAGCGTAGCCGTCGGCGCCGATGGCGCGGGCGTATTCGGCGTCAACCACCGCGCCGCCGATCATGAACTTGCCGGCGTAGTTCTGCCGTCTGGCCAGGGCGATCACCCGTTCCATCTCGGTCATGGTCGTGGTCATCAGGGCCGAGAGGCCGATGAGCGGCGCGCCCAGGCGCAAGGCCTCGGCCACGATCTTTTCCGCCGGCACGTCCTTGCCCAGATCCGTCACCTGAAAGCCGAAATTGCGCAGCAGCAGGGCCACGATATTCTTGCCGATGTCGTGAATGTCGCCCTTGACCGTGGCCAGCACCACGGCTGGGCCGCCGGGGGCGGCCCCGATCTCGCGCAGCAACGGTTCGAGCCGGTCGCAGGCGGCTTTCATCGTATCCGCGCCCATCATGAGCTGGGGCAGGAAATATTTCTTCTGGTCGAAGAGTTCGCCCACCCGGCCGATGGCGGGGATCAGACACTCGTCCAGCAGTTGGCGCGGGGCGAAACCGGCGGCCAGGGCCGCGTCCAATCTGGCCGGCAGGCCATCGCGGTCGCCTTGGACTACGCATTCGGCCAAGGCCCGGTCGGGGGGAAGATCGGCCCGCCCGGACTGTGCCGCCGGCGCGGCGTCGGCGAAAGCGGCCACGAAACGTTGTAGATTGGCATCGCGCCCGAGCAGGGCGTCGGCGGCCAGCCGGGCCCGGCGGATCGGTTCGTGCAGGGGGTTGGCGATGGCCGCGGTCAGGCCCCGGCCGCAAGCCAGGGTGAGAAAGGCAGAATTGACCAACTCGCGCTCCGGCAGGCCGAAGGAGACGTTGGAGAGGCCGACCACGGTTCCGACTTTCCATTCGCAAGTACACCACGCGATGAAATCCAAAGTCTCGTTGGCGGCGGTGGGATCGGCGCTGACCGTCATCACCAGGCCGTCGACCAGCACGTCCTCGGGCTGATAGCCGAATTTTTCGGCTTCGGCCATGATCGCGCGGGCGATCTCTTGCCGCCGTTCGGCGCGGGCCGGCACCTCCTCGTCGGAGACGGGGAGGAGGATGAACATGGCTCCGTACTTGGCCGCCAG
>CAYMGG010000259.1:3466-7349 GCA_964389915.1 uncultured Planctomycetaceae bacterium | reverse complement strand
CGGGAGGATCTGCTCCAGTTTGGCCCGTTCGCCCGAGATCGAATTGACGAGCGCGCGTCCGGGATAGAGGCGCAGGGCCGCGCCCATGGCGACCGGATCGGAAGTGTCCAGGCAGAGCGGGGCTTCGGCCAGCGTGGCCAGTTCGCCCGCGGCCCGGCGGAGCAGGGCGGCCTCGTCGATGCCGGAGACGCCCAGATTGACGTCGAGGATCTCGGCGCCTGCCTGCACCTGTTCGGCGGCGAAGCGGCTCACCAAGCCCATCTGCCCTGCCCGCAAGTCCTCCTTCAGGTCCTTTTTGCCTGTGGGGTTGATACGCTATCCGATCAGTCAGAGGCCGCGGTCCGGCCCGAACAGAACCGTGCGGCGCGGGGAGCTGACGGCCGCCAGGGCCCGGCGGCGGGGCGGTTGCGGCCGGCAGCCGGCCACCGCTGCGGCCGTCCGGCGGATGTGTTCGGGCGTAGTGCCGCAGCACCCGCCCAACAGATTGACTCCGGCGGCGGCAAAGTCGGGTGCATGGCGGGCGAAGGCTTCGGGGTCCAGGTCGAAGACCGTCCGTCCGTCGCGCAACACGGGCAGCCCGGCGTTGGGCTTGGCCAAGAGGGGGACGGTGGCGTAGGGTTTGAGCGCTTGAATGATTTGCAGCATGGCCTGGGGCCCGGTCGAGCAGTTGCAGCCAAAGGCCGCGGCGCCCAGGGCCTGGAAGGTGACCAGGGCCGAAAGCGGGTCGGCCCCGGTCAGGGTCCGGCCGTCCTCGCCGAAGGTCAGGCTGACCAGGACCGGCAGGTCGCAGCTCTCGCGTGCGGCCAGCAAGGCGGCGCGGGCCTCCTGGGCGTCGAGCATGGTTTCGATCACCAGCCCGTCCACGCCGCCGGCCAGCAGCCCGGCGATCTGCTCTTTGTAGATTTCGACGCATTCCTCGAATGGCAGGTCGCCGAACGGTTCCACCAGCAGGCCGGTGGGCGCCAGGTCTCCGAAGACCAGGCCGGCTCCGGCCTGGCGGGAGAGGGCGGCCAGGTCGCGGTTGACTTCATGAACCCGGTCGCCGGCGGAATATTCCGCCAACTTGGCCCGGTTGCCGCCAAAGGTGCAGGTATAGACGATGTCCGCGCCGGCCCGGCGGTATTCGCGTTGGACGTCGAGGATGGCTTCGGGGTGCTCCAAAACCCACAGCTCGGGCGCGACGCCTTGCGGCAGGCCGCGCTTGGCCAGTTCCGTGCCCGTGGCCCCGTCGAGTACGAGCAGGCGGCGGGCGGTCAATTCGGCGAATTCTTGGCGATTCATCTCATTCCTTTGCGTCAGAAACAGTTCCGCCACTTTTTATTCATTGACCCAGATCCCCGCAATGGCAATTACGGATTTTTCCGGGCACAGGATCAGGCTGGGGGTCAAGCCAATGCCCAGGTTCGACAATTGCAGGAGTTCGTGCGCGGTTTGCTGGGCCTCCAAGCCCAGGTCGCCGTAACCGGGCGAAAAGCGCTGCGCGGTGATTTTTCGCCCTTCCCGGGCCAGCCGGTGGCGGAGGTGTTCGACCAGCCAATCCAGGACCGAGTCGGCGACCTCGGATCCGACGGCGTCGTAAATGGCGGCCGTGGCGGCATCACCGGCGGCAAAGCATTGGCTGATGGCTGACTCCAATTCTTCACCGACGGTAGCGGCCAGAAGCAAAGCCTGCGGACAACCGGCAAGGAGCCTCACCAGTGCGGCGCTGGTCAAGACCTGGCCGGTAGCGAGGAAGAGCTCAGTTTCCGTACGGCGGGCAACCTCTATTCGTAGCCACGCCGCCCGCGGCCGGCAAAGGGCAAAGCCGGCTGGGAGGGTCTGGTCCAACTTGTGTTGTTGGGCCGGGGAAATCTCAGCGTGATGCCGATTGCGTCCCAGCCGGCGCAGAATGGCGTCGCGCGGCAGGGCCAGGGGGACGGCCCGGATAAATGTGGGTTCGTTCTTATTCATATGTCGGCCCCGTATTTTTTTAATTGGCAAAAAAAAATAGCCGATATATCAAAAGACATGGCGGCATTTGCGGCAAGTTGATAATTTGGGGGGCGGCTGAATTCCCGGCCTGATATGGTCCGGCGACCGCTGAAGAGACAGGCCTGTTATTGCTTATAGGATTGGGATTTGCATGGATCGTAGGCAATTTCTGCAACTGGTCGGCATGAGCGCCGCCGCGGGCATGCTGGGTGGCTGTTTTTCACGCGAAAGCACCCCCACCGCTGAAGATTCAGGCTCCCTGACCTTGACCGACAAGGGGCTGTTTGCGGGCGGCCAAGGCGCGCCAGAGTCGCATCCTCTGCTCCCTCCAAAAGTTGGCCCAAAATTGGTTGGCGGCGTGCCCGGCCCGTGCGCCACCAAAATCACGGCCCTGTCGCGTCAGCGCTGGCAGGCGGATTCGCCGCTCACCAACCGGCTCAACCCGATGGGGTCGGTGCGGTTGGTCACGGTCCACCACGAAGGCAACCCTCGGCCCAACAATGATTCCACCCCCGCCGAAGTGGCCAGCGATCTTCGTAAAATTCAGATCGAGCACCGGCAGCGGATGAAGGCTGGCGATATCGGGTATCACTTCATCGTCGACCGCTCGGGCCGAATCTGGCAGGGGCGGGATGTCCGCTATCAGGGCGCGCATGTCTCAGCCCACAACTCGAACAATATCGGGATCATGTGTCTTGGCAATTTTGAATTGCAGCAGCCGACCTCGGTGCAATTGGCGTCCTTGCGCAATCTTTGCCAGACCTTGCTGCATGGCTACAGTCTGCCGGTTACGAGTCTGCATGTGCATAGCGACCTGGCCAGCACCTGCTGCCCGGGGCGTAATTTGAAGCCTTGCGTCACCAACATCAAACGCGCTCTGGCCTGATCCCGAAGCCAAAACAAACCTCTCCCCGCGGGGGCGACGCTGGCGTCGCCCCCGCGGTATTTGGCGGCAAGAATCTCGTCCGCAGAGCCGGATTTTTGATTATGATGATTGGGCGCTTATGGCGGAATTGTCGCCGGCCGGGAGCCTGCCCATGTTGGGATTACGACCTCTGGCGTGGTTGGCCGTCTGGTTTATCGGCGGCTTGCTTGCGAGCCGCGCCGGCTGGCTGGCCGGAGGGTCGACGCTCGCGGTCATGGTTGCCGGTCTCTGCCTTTGGCGGGTCGGGCGAACCAATCGTCTAGGGGTAGCCGTTTCAAATGATCCGGTCGTCGGCAATATTTTTGCCCCCCGGGGCTGGCTGGGATTTCCGCCGCGGGCAGACATGTTGCTCGTCGCCTTGGGGGTGATGGCGGCCTGGGCGGGGATGTGGCGGCAGGCGGCGGTTGACCGGAGCTTTGTGTGGGCCGATCATTATTTTTGCCAACCGCGGGCGATCCAGGCCGAGGTGCGGGAAATGCCGGAGGAGGCGATTCTCGATTCCGCGCCCGGCTTCTGGCGCTGCCGGGCGCGGGTCAAGGTTGAACCGGGAAGCGCCCCGGTCGAGGTCTGGCTCCAGGGGCGCGGGCCGCGCGATTTTTCCGTGGGCGATGTCCTGTCCGGAACGGCCGTGCGCGCCGGCGACGAGCCCCCCGCCTTTCCTGGTGCTTTCTGGCGCCTCGGTTATGTGCGCGCCCAGGGCGTGGCTGTCGGCTTGCGGTTGATCAAATCCGGGAATGGCACCGAGACCTATGCAGTTCACAAAACGGAAGTCGCGAGCTTTTCACGCCATTTGGCCGATTGGCGGGCCGCGGCTATCCGCCGGCTGCAAGCCCATCTCCCGGAACGGTCGGGCGCCTTTTTGGGGGCGGCGTTGTTCGGCTACCGGCTGGGTTATCCGGCTGCGGACAACGACACCTTCCGGCGACTGGGCATTGGTCACATTTTGGCCATCAGCGGCCTGCACGTCGCGATTCTGGCCGCCACAAT
>CAYMGG010000259.1:0-3456 GCA_964389915.1 uncultured Planctomycetaceae bacterium | reverse complement strand
GCACGTCGGTTGGATGGTGGGCCTGGCCTGGTTCGCCAGCGGGCTGTTCATGCGCGATCGGCGCTGGCTGGCCCTGGCCTGCATCGCTTTTTGTCTGCTGTATCTGGGCGTTTCCGGCGGCCGGGCGGCGGCGGTCCGGGCCGGAACCATGAGCATAATTTACCTGGGCGGCTACGTGCTCGCGCGGCGGGCAGACTTTGTCAATTCTCTGGGCGCGGCCGCGCTTTTCATCCTTTGGCGGCATCCTTGGGCCCTGGGCGATCCCGGCGTTCACCTCAGCTTTACGGCCGTATTGTTCATCTCGCGGCTATGCCATGAATGGGGCGTGGCCGCTTGGGGGCTGGCGCCGGGCCTGGAAGACGGGTATTGGACGCGTTTGCGCGGCGCGGCCTGGCATCTGCTGCGCCTGGCCGGGTTCAGCCTCGCCGCCTGGGCGGGGGTCTGGCCTCTGACGGCACTGTATTTCAACCTCTTCTCCCTGACCAGCATTCTGGTCAATGTGCTGGTTCTGCCGCTGCTGGCGCCGGTTCTGGCCGGCGGAATCGTGGCGGCGCTGCTGGCCGATCTGTTGGCCGGCGTGGGGTTGGGCGGAGCGGGGGCCTGGCCGGCGGAAGTGTTGTTCCGCCTGGTCGACCTGATCGACGGGTGGACGGCGGTTTCCGTGGCGGTGACCACGCCACAGCCGGAATGGGTGTTGGCCTATTATTTGGCTTGGTTGGTCTATTTTAACCGGCGGTTGCTGCGGGGTTGGGGCTGGAATTGGGCCGGGGCCGCGGGCAGCGCGGGGGCGGCGATTTGTACGGTGGGCATCGTCTGGCGGCTGCTTTGGTTTGAACCGCCGGCGAGCGATCGGCTGACCTTGTTACCCAGCCGGGCCGGCGAAACCGTCGTGATCGAGACCGCTTCCGGCCAGGTGGCCTTGATCGGAACCTTCCCCCGGCGGGGTTGGGATGTGGCGGCTTACCTGCATTGGCGGGGTTTGCGACACGTCGATCTGGTGGCGACCGTGGGCGAGAAAGAACCGGACCTGAGCGCTTTGCGAGAACATTTGCGCGTCGATCAGGTCGGCTCGCTCGACGAATTGTTCGAGCGAAACACCCCGGGGGCGGCGAACATTGATTCGGCGGATTGGCGGCCGTTTTGGCCGGGCGTGGAACTGAACCTCTCCCGGGACCGGTCGGGACGTTTGGTCTGGTGGTCGATCCGCCAACCGGGGCTGAGCGCCACAGTTTCGACTTGGTGCTGGTCCGGGCAGCTCAAATATCGGCTCGAAAAGCGGCGGCCGGGCTGGGAGGCGCAGGTGCTCTCCCTCCGGCCGCGGGACCGGCGCCAGGCGGCGGAGTTGAGTGGCTGGGCGCCCGCTTCGCGTGTGCTGGTGGCGGAACTTGACGCCGCCGAACTGCCGGCCGGCGCGCCACTTAGCCGGCGGGAGGACTGGGGCGCTCTGGTCGGTGAAAAAATCGCGGGCATCGCCGAGTGGCATGGATATACTCATTCAGGCTGGCGCGAACTGAAGACCCGGACCGAGGACCGACCTTGACTGCTGCCTACGACTTCTACCGCTGCATGCTGCTCATCCGGCGCTTCGAAGAGCGTCTGCTCAAACTGTTTCGTGAGGGGGCGTTGACCGGTACGGCCCATCTCTGCCTGGGCCAAGAGGCGGTGGCGGCCGGGGTCGGCGTGGCCTTGGGCCCCGAGGACCTGGTGGTCAGCAACCACCGGGGTCACGGCCATCTGCTGGCCCGGGGCGGTTCGCCCGAGCGGCTGATGGCCGAACTCTTCGGCCGGCGCGACGGCTATTGCCGGGGCCGGGGCGGCTCGCAGCATGTCGCCGCCCGGGAAGTCGGTTTCCTGGGCTCCAACGGCATTACCGCCGGCGGCCTGCCGCTGGCGGCCGGAGCGGCCCTTTCTTTGCGGCAACAGGGCGTGCAGGCCGTGGCCGTGGCTTTTTTCGGCGACGGGGCCACGGCCCAGGGCGCTTTCCACGAGGCGGTCAATCTGGCCGCGGTCTGGAAACTGCCGCTGCTGCTGATCTGCGAGAACAATCAATACGCGATGGGCACGCCACCGGCGCGGACCTGTCCGACGCCTGAACTGGCAGGCCGCGCGGCCGGCTACGGAATTCCGGCCCAGCGGGTGGACGGCAACGATCCGCGGGCCGTGGCCGAAGCGGCCACTCGCGCCCGGGCTCGGGCTTTGGCCGGCGAAGGCCCGCAGTTCATCGAAGCGCTGACCTATCGCCTGGGCGGGCATAGCCGCTCGGACCAGGCCGCCTATCGCCCGGTCGCCGAGGTCGAGGCCGCGCGAGAGCACGAACCGTTGGTTCGCGAACGCGAAAGGCTGCTGGCCGAGGCCGGGCGGACGGCAGCGGCCGAAGCCGAATTGTGCAAAATCGAGGCCGAAGTGGAGGCGCAGATCGACGCGGCTGTGGCCTTTGCCCGCCAGTCGCCACCCGATGAGGTCCGCCCGCCGGCGCTTGAGGTCTATCCGGCCCCGGCGGCCGCCGCGGCGCCGAAAACCGAACTGCCGGAACAGGCCACCTACGGTCAGGCGCTCAATCTGGCCCTGGCCGGAGCCTTGGCCGCCGATCCGCAGGTGATTCTGCTCGGGGAAGACCTGGCGGCCTACCGCGGAGCCTTTCGGGTTACCGACGGCTTGGCCGAAAAATTCGGGCTCGATCGCGTCCGCGACACGCCGATCAGCGAAAACGGCTTCCTGGGCGCGGGCGTGGGCGCGGCCATGACCGGGCTCAAGCCCGTGGTCGAGATCATGTTCATGGATTTTCTGCCCCTGGCTTTCGATCAGCTGGTCAATCACGCCGCCAAGTTCAACTACATGTTCGCCGGCCAGACGTCCGTGGCGCTGACCGTGCGGTCGCCGGCCGGGGGCGGGGGGGGCTTTGGGGGGACCCATTGGGAATGCCTGGAGGGGATGCTGCTTGGGGTGCCGGGGCTGAAAGTGTACGCCCCCTATACGCCCCGGGACGCCTATTCTCTGCTGCGCGCGGCGATCGACGACCCGTCGCCCGTGCTGTTCGTGGAGCATAAACTGCTTTACGGCCAGACCGGCCGGCTGGCCGGAGGCGACGATCTGCCGCCGGGCCAGGCCAGGGTCTTGAGGCCCGGCCGGGACTTGACTATTATCTCCTATTCTTACTCCCTGGGGCTGTGTTTGCAGGCGGCCCAATCGCTGGCCGGGGAGGGGATAGAGGCCGAGGTGATCGACCTGCGCACCTTGAACCCGCTCGATCCCGAGACGCCCGTGGCTTCGGCCTGCCGGACGCAGCGGGTATTGGTGGTCGAAGAGGGCTGCCGGCGCAGCGGCGTAGGGGCGGAGCTGGCCGCCTGGTTGCAGGAGCGGTGCTTCGGCTATCTGGAAGCCCCGGTGGCCCGGATCGGGGCCGCGGATTGCCCGATTCCGGCGGCCGGCCACCTCGAATCGGCCGTCCTGCCGCAG
>CAYMGG010000258.1:0-8701 GCA_964389915.1 uncultured Planctomycetaceae bacterium | reverse complement strand
GTTGGGTTGCGGTACTTGCTGATTTGGTGGTTCATGCCGTAATGGTAGCCGTCGTAGGACATGGTGCCGACCGCTCCGGTAGGGGGAGACACCTTTTCGACCGTGCAAAAGTAAGCCGATTTTTTCCAGGCTTTGGAGGCATCCACATAGAAGTCGCGGCCGTATAGATAGCGGCCGGTGTAAAGCGACCAGCACCACATGGTCCAATGGCTGCCTTCCATGCCGTAGCCGTAATATGGGGCTGGATAATAGTCGCTGTTGTCGCTGGCGTAGAATTGAAAGGCGGAAAACTGCTGTTTGAGGTTGTTGGTGCAGGCGATGCCGAGGGCCGAGTCCCGGGCCTTGGCCAGGACGGGCAGGAGCATGGCGGCCAGCACGCTGATGATGGAGATGACCACCAACAGCTCCACCAGCGTGAATGATCTACGGTTGGGCATGATTGTTTCTCCTTGGCCCCGGAAATCAGCCGGGGTAATTGCTTGGCCGACCCTCGGGCGCGGTCAGCAGACGCTCGACGGCGACCAGGGCGGCTCCGACCGCTTCCTGGCATCGGTCCAGGCTAGCCGGCGCCAGGGTCAGATTTTTCAGCCAGTCGGCCGAGGGATCGGCGGAAAACTCCGCTTGGATCTGCCGGATGCCGGCGGCCAGGATGTCCTGAGTCCACCCGGCCAGTGCGACCCGGTCAAAGGCAAAGATCAAGGCCAGGTTGCGGACAGTCCGGCCCAGGCAGGAAAAACCGGCCCGCAGGCTCTCCACCGTGCGCGGATCGCCCGCGGCGTAACGTTCGAACAGGGCCGACAGGTCGCGATTGTTGCTCTCCAACGGACGGGGCGGACGGGTGCCGTAACGGTAGCCTGCCGCCTGATCGGTCAGTCCGGCCAACGAGGCATACGCCGCCAGGCTGCCGGTCTGATCGCTTACCGGGAGGTTCCGGTCGATATGCTGGCGGCCCAGCCAGCGCGGCCATTCGGCCGGTCCCTGGTAGAGCCGGCCCTCAAGCATGACCGCCGCGCCCAGGCGATCGTTGACGTAGAGCAGGGAGGGATAGGGCGGCAGCTCCGGATGGACCCAGCGCTCGGCCAAAAGCGCGGCATTAGTGTCGTTCTCCGTCACCACCGGACAGCCTAGTTCGGCGGCCAGATATTCCCGCAGTCGGTCGCCTTGGCCCGCCGAGGCGAAATAATTAAGGCGGATGAAGTTGCCTTGCGGCGGGCAGTCGCCGGAAAAAGCCAGGCCGATTCCGGCCAGTTCGCGCCCCGAGGCGGTCAGCAGCTCCCGGGCGGCCGCACAGAGTACGGCCGCCGGCGCCGGATCGTCCGGGGCGGAATCCGGAAAACGGTTCGGCAGGGAATGATGGGCCAGCACCTGATTGCCGAGGTCAACCAAGACCAGATCGATTTCGGTTCCGACCGAGAGGCCCAAAACCGCCACCTGGTGCCCGGTTATCTGCAACAGTTCGCCCGGCCGGCCCGCGCCCTGGGCGGCGGCGCGACCGGTTTCACCCAACAGGCCGGACTCGATCAACGGCTGAATGGCCCGGCTCATCGCCGCCCGGGTCAATCCGGTCAGCTGGGCCAAATGGCTGCGGGAGACGCGGCGATGGGCGCGCAGCAGATGCAGCACCTGGCGGGAGGTGCGATTAAGGCTGTCCAGCAGGCGGCAGTTACTCGACATCTGCATATCCCAGGAGAAAGGTATTCTGTCTCCAGCATACAGCATCCAATCGAATTTGTCAAAAAACTCAACAAAATAATTATAACCGTTTGTTTGTGGAGGCTATTTGCGAGCGGAACAAATCACCTATCTAGGCTCCGGGTGGGGTGGCAGGTTCCAAAACTTCGGCAATGGTTTGCAGTAACTTTGATCTGCGGAATGGTTTGGATATGAACGCGCGAACGCCTTCGCTCAGGATGGCTTGGATTTCATCATTGGTGCAATAGCCAGAGGCGATGATCACATTGGCCTGAGGATTGATTTGGCGCAGGCCGAAGAAGGTTTCTCGCCCGCCCAGCCGCGGCATGATCATATCGAGAATTATCAGATCGATGGTCTGCCACGAAGTCTGGTAAAGTTCGATCGCGTGCTGGCCGTCTTTGGCGGCGATGACTTCGTGGCCGGCTTCACACAACGTAGCCGTGGTGGTCTCCCGGATTACGGATTCGTCATCGATCAGGAGAATCCTGGCCAGGCGGGGCGGGGCGGGCGGTTCGGGCGCAGCCGCCGGCTCGGCGCCGGACGAAGTCTGATCCAGGGGCAGGAGCAGCTTAAAGGTGGACCCGCGGCCGAGTTCGCTCTCGACCCGGATGGCCCCGTGGTGGCTCTTGATTGCCCCGTATAGCGCGGCCAAGCCCAGCCCGGTGCCTTTGCCCGGGGCCTTGGTTGTGAAAAAAGGCTCGAATAAGCGCCGGCGGACTTCGGGTGTCATGCCGATGCCGGTGTCGCTGACCGTGACCATGAGATACTGGCCGGGGGGCAGATCGGGCGCGGGCGATTCCGGAGAGATGATTTCCCGGGCGGTGGCGAAACGCAGCCGGCCGCCGTCGGGCATGGCGTCGCGGGCGTTGATGGCCAGGTTGAGCAGCGCATTTTGCAGCTGGGTAGGGTCGCCGCAAATGATCGGATTGGGCGCGGCCAGCTCCTGTTCGATCACGATCCGCTTGTCCAGGCTGTGGCTGAGCAGCGAGACGACCTCGGCGATCAGTTCGTGCAGGTTGACGGGCGCGGCGACGAATTCCCCCTTGCGGGCGAAGGCCAGAAGCTGGCGGGTCAGGTCGGCGGCGCGCCAGGCGGTCTGGAGAATGCCGTCGATGAAGCGGGCGGCGCCGGGGTCCTGGTTGCGCGCCTGGAGGATTTCGGCAAAACCGACGATGCCGCCGATCTGATTGTTGAAATCGTGCGCGATACCGCCGGCGAGGTGGCCGATGGAGTCGAGCTTTTCGGCATGCCGCAAGCGCTCCTGGCTCTGGCGCAACTCGGCTTCGGTGCGCTTGCGCTCCTCGATGTCGCGCACGCAGGCAATCACCCGGGGCTGGCCGGAGATGGTGCAGGCGCGCAGGGCGATTTCAGACCAGAAGAGTTCGCCGTTGCGCCGCCGGCTGTGCCACTCGAAGACCTGGGGGCCGGCCGCGGCGGCCAGCTGGACCCAGGCGACCGCCTCCGCCTGGGAATAAGGAGGGCGGCCCAGGCTTAGGGCATCGGCCGGAAGGCTAAGCAGGGTTTCCCGGGTACAGCCGAACATGGCGCAGGCCCGTTCGTTCACGTCCAGCGGCCGGCCGGAGATCTCGTGCACGAACAGGGCGTCGCTGGTGGCGGTGAAGATCTCCCGGTACGTGCGTTCGCTCTCGGCCAGTTCCCGGGTCCGGCGGCCGACCTGGCGGCGCAGGGACCAGGACCAGAATAGCGTCAGGGCCAGCAGGCTTAGCGCCGGGCCGATAATCGGCAATCCCCAGCGCAGGTATTCCATGGCCGTAAGCGGCGGCCGGTCCAGCCGGCCGATCCAGCGGTCGCGCATCGCCTGGTTCTGGCGGTCGGGGATGGCGGCCAGGGCTTTGCTCAGAATCTCGCGCAGTTGCGGCCAGTCGCTGCGGGTCGCCAGGCAGTTGGGAATGCGGTAGAGCACGCCCGAGCCGAGCCGCAGGTTGTTGAGCTGCCGTTGTTTGATGATCCAGGTGGCGGTGCCCAGGTCGGTGAGTACGCCGTCGATTTCGCCCAAGGCCAGGGCCTGGAGGCCGGCTTCGTCGTCGGCGAATTCCCGCAGGCGGATTTGGGGATGTTCGCGGCGAAACAGCGAGGTGATGATGTATCCCTTGCCGGCGCCGATGGTCAGGCCGTTCAAGGCCTCGACGTTGGCCGGCCGGGGCGTGGCCGCGGAGACGATGATGACGGTTTCGACTTTAAATAGCGGCGGGGTGAAGGACAGGTAGGCTTCGCGTTCCGGCGTGGGCGTAACCGAGCTGATCAGGTCGACCTCGTGGGTGCGGGCCGCGGCCAGCAAGGCGTCCCAACTGGGGGCCTGGACCAGTTGAAAACGGACCCCCAGCAAGCTTTCGATCTGGGCGATCTGGTCCGCCACCAGCCCGGAATGGCTGCCGCCCGGACCGACAAAATCGTAAGGCGGATAATTGGGGCAGGGGGCGTAGCGGATGGTGTTGGCGTGGGCGTTCAGCCAGGAGCGCTCCGACGGGGTGAGCAGGTCCGCCGCCCTGGCCGGGCCGAAGACGGCGGTCAGGGCGGCGATTGCCAGCACCACCGCCAAGCGCCGCGAGGCTGTGCGCATGCCGCCGCTCTCCCGGGAAATTGATTTCGCTTCAGCCGCTTACGCCCGGTAACACTTCTAATTTAGGGGCCGCAAAGCAGTCAAGGGAAAAACGCTGGGGCTACTGGCGAAAGCGGCTGGGGCTGGAGCCTGTGATCTCGCGGAAACGCTTGTTGAAGTGCTGCGGATCGGGATAGCCCACCTGCGCTCCGATAACTTTGACCGGCAGCTGCGTGGCTTGGAGCAAGGCCTGGGCGCGTTCGATGCGTTTGCGGCGGATGTACCGGGCGAGGGTTTCGCCGTAGCGGCGGCGGAACTGGCGGGCCAGATAGGCCGGGCTCAAATTCGCCAGCCGGGCCCATTCGACGAGCGGGTGCTCCTCGGTCAGGTGTTCCTCCAGCGTTCGGGCGAAACGCTCCAGGGCCAGGTCGGTCCGGGAGAGCGGGGCGGCCTCCGGTCGCGGCCGCAGAAGGGCCAGGGAGAGGAGGAGCTCCTGGAGGGCCGCGCTGGCCAGAGCCTCGTGGATCGGATTATCGGCGGCCGTGCGTTCGCCGTGCTTCCAATGGATGACCCGGCGGAAATGATCCGCCATTTCGTCCCGGCGGGAGCCGCTGGACAGGTGCAGGGGCAGAGTCACGGCCTCGGCCCCGGCTTCCAGCGCCTGGAAATGGATGCACCAGTGCTGCCCGCGAAAGGGCAGGGCGTAGCGGCTTTCGACGCCGGCGGGCGTGAGGGTAAGGTCGCCGGGCGCGAGCCGCACCACGCGGCCGCCCCAGCTCATTTGCGCGGCATAGGTGTAGAGGTGGACGGAATGATGCGGAATGCGATAGGCGGTTTCGAACCGATCCGGGCCGATGGCAAAGAACCCGGCGACGTTTACCCGGGCCCGGGCTTCCAGCGGCCAGCGCCACTCGGCGGCATGAAGATTCGTATTCATACCAGCGATCCGTTCATCTGTCCCATTGTCTCTGGCGCGGAATAAGCTAGATAAAATCTATAGATATTTGAATTGTTCGCTAAATGCAACCTTCTTGAAAGGTTTGAGCCATGGTTTCCTTCACTCCACGGGAGCGTATTCGTACCATCATCAACCGGGGTGCGCCGGATCGCTGCGGCTTCTGGCTGGGCCATCCACACGCCGATGCGCTCAAAATCTACGGGCCGCATTTCGGCGTGGCCGACGAGGTCGGCCTGCACCGCCTCCTGGGCAGCGATCTGCAATGGCTTTGCCCGCAGCATTGGCCGGGGGTCTACAACCATCCCACCGGCCGGAATCTGTTCCCCAGCGGCAAACGCGCGCACGGTGACGCCGGCCCCTTTGCTTGGTGCGAGCGCATCGAAGAACTGGACGCCTATGAGTGGCCCAACCCCGATTACCTGGATCTCGCCCCCGCCGTCGAGCGCATCCAGGCCAGCGACCCGACCATCTACCGGGCCAGCGGCTTCTGGACCTGCTTCTATCACAACGTGATGGATCTTTTCGGCATGGAAGATTATCTGGTCAAGATGTACGAATCGCCGGAACTGGTCCAGGCGGTGACCGACCGGGTCTGCGGTTTTTATTACTCGGCCAATCGGCGCTTGTTCGAGTTGGCGGCCCGGGATCTGGACGGCTTTTTCTTCGGCAACGACTTCGGGACCCAGACCAGTCTGATCTGCGGTCCGGCGCAGTTCGACGAGTTCATTCTGCCGTGGTTCAAGAAATTTACGGATCTGGCCCACGACTTCGGCTTGCAGGTCATCCTCCACTCCTGCGGGTCGATCCATCGGGTGATCGAAAAGCTGATCGCCGCCGGCGTCGACTGCCTGCATCCCCTCCAGGCGCGGGCGGCGGATATGGACGCCGCGACCCTGGCCCGCGATTTCAAGGGGCGGATCGCCTTCATGGGCGGGATCGACACCCAGGAATTGCTGGTCCACGGCACGCCTCGGCAGATTCGCGCCGAGGTGGAGCGGGTCAAGGCCGAACTCGCGCCGCATTTGATCGTCAGCCCCAGCCACGAGGCGCTGCTGCCCAATGTTCCGCCCGAAAACGTTTTGGCCATGGCCGAAGCCGCGGCGGCCTGACGCGCCGCCAGACCGCGGAAATGAGGCTCTTGCGGCCGGTGGGCGGCCACCCGGCGCAAATTTCCCTTCCGTGACGGACGGGGTCGGCATACAATCCACGTCAACTTCGGGTTTGAGTTGTCCCCCATTTGACGAGGTCCGGCCGTGGCGGTCATGAAGGGCGAAGTCACCCTGGTGACGGAATACGAAGTGCAGGTGGTCATCGACCAAGCCTGCGCCAAGGGGCAGTGCGCCACCTGCAATTGCTGCGGCGGGGCGCCGGCGGCGCGGCTGGAGTTGAAACTGGCGCCGGATCTGGCCGTGGCCCCCGGGGATCAGGTCGAGGTGGATGTCAACCTGCCCAATCCCGCGGTGGCCGCCCTGATCATGTTCGGCATCCCGTTTTTTGATGCGGTCCTCGGAGCGCTGTTGGGGCGCTTGCTGGGCGGCGGGCAGGATTGGCCGCTGCTTCTGGGCGGCGGCCTCGGCCTGGTCTTCGGCTTCGGCGAGGTGGCCGTGCTGGACCGGCTGGTCCTCAATTCCCGGCGCCGCTGCCGCCTGCTGCGGAAGCTCCCCTCGTGACCGCAGCCCCGACCGCCGGCGGCGGCGTCCCCCCCATCGTTTTTCAGCGCTATCCGCCCCTGCGCCATGTCCTGGTCTTCGCCATCCTGGCCGCTTTGTGCTTGGCCATGTACCTGCACGCCGCGGGCGCCGAGTTCCAGTTCGACGACGAGCCCAACATCGTCAAAAATCCCGCCATCCGCATGGAGACGTTTTCATTCGGCGCGCTCAAGCATGCCGTGACCGATTCCGTGGCCAAGAACCGGGTGCTGGTCAGCCTCAGCTTCGCCCTGCAATATTGGGGGGCGCAGTACCTACCGCGCTGCGTGGACGCCGATTCGCCGCGACCCGACCTGCTGCCCTGGCAGTTCCGGCTCTTCAACATCTTCGTGCACATGTTCGCCGGGGTGCTGGTGTACCTGCTGTTTCTGCGCCTGCTGGACCTGCCGCTGGTGCCGGCGAGGTGGCGGGCGCGGGCCTGGCCGCTGGCGTTTCTGGCCGCCTTGCTCTGGTTTTGCAGCCCGCTCCAGACCCAGGCCGTGACCTATATCGTCCAGCGGGCCACGGCCATGGCCGCCATGTTCTACATCCTGGCCCTGGTGCTGTATCTGGAGTACCGGGCGGCCGGCTCCCGGCTGGGGCGCTGCGCCTTTCTGGGGGGGAGCCTGGCGGCGATGGGGGCGTCGGTCCTCTCCAAGGAGATCGGCGCCACTTTGCCGGCGGCGGTGGCGATGATCGAATACGCGCTCATCGGCCGCTCCAGCCGGCCGAGCCTGCTGCGCATCGGGGCGGTTTTTCTGATCTGCGGGACGGTCGCGCTGACTTTCCTGACCTGGTTCTTCGGCCGCCCGCCCGAAGGGCAGACCGGCGGCGTGAGCTTCGTCCGGGCGATGGACCGGCTGTACGACAATCTGATCGGCTATGTGCTGCGCGACGAGCCGGTCCTGGGCAAGGTGGTGCTCTCGCCCCGCCAGCGCTTCCTGACCGAAGCCCGGGTGGTGGCCATGTACGAGAGTCTGCTGCTTTTTCCCGCTCCCAGACGGCTGAATCTGGATTATGATTTCGTCGAGACGGCCCGGGTGTTCGCGCCCGGGGAATACGAGCGCCCCGGACAGTGGGCGCCGCTGGCGGGGCTGCTGCTGGTCGTCCTGCTGACCGGGCTGGCGCCGGCGGCGCGGCGGGCGCGGGTGTTTCTGGGCCTGCTCATTGGCGCGGGGCTGGCGGAATTTCTCTGTCCGCTGGCGGGATTCGAATTTCCGTTGGCCTTGTCCAAGGTCTGGACCAACCCCTGGCCGCTGCCGGCGCTGGTCTGGCACGGGCTGGCCCTGGGTTTTGCCGCGTTCTATTGCCACCGGGGGCCGCTGCTGGCCTTCGGCATCGGCTTGTTCGATCTGGGGCAGGTGATCGAATCCAGCGTGATCGTGCTGGAGACGGTCTTCGAGCACCGGGTCTATCTGCCTTCGATCGGCTTCTACCTGGTGCTGGCCCTGCTGGTGTTCGAGGCCCTGGAGCCGGACCTGGCGGACGCGCCGGAGACTGCGCATGTATCGGGACAAGCGAATCTGGGTGGTGGTGCCGGCGTATAACGAGGCCGCGCAACTGCCGAAAGTGCTGGCGGCCATGCCCGCGTGGCTCGACCGTATCGTCGTGGTCGACGACGCCTCGACCGACGGCACGGCCGACCGGGCGGCGGCCGCCGCCGCCCAAGACCCGCGGGTCGAACTGATCCGACTGGAGGCCAACGGCGGGGTGGGGGCGGCGATCGAGGCCGGCTACCGGCGGGCGCTGGCCGGCGACTGCGACGTGGCGGTGGTGATGGCCGGCGACGGGCAGATGACT
>CAYMGG010000257.1:0-8704 GCA_964389915.1 uncultured Planctomycetaceae bacterium | reverse complement strand
GCGCCCCGCCCGCCCGGCTGGCGGCGCAGCCGCAACCCCAGCGCGGCCCCGGGGGCCAGCGCGCCGGGCGCGATCTCGCTGCGCGGCAGGGCCAGTTCCGCCTGCCAGCCGTCGCCGACCTCGGCCGTCTTCACCGCCGCCTGGCTGCTCCAGCGCGCCTCCCATTCCCAATCGTTCCAGACGGCCGAGCGGACCGAACCGTCGCGCCCGACCCAGAGTCGATGATTGGCCAGACCGCCCGGACCGAAATCGACGGTGAGTTCCTCCTCGGGGCGGACGGCCTGACCCGGCAGCGCTCCGCCGGGGGCCAACTCGGGACAATGAATCAAGAGATAAAGAAAATGCTCGTCGCACGCCGCCCGGGCCGTGGCCCGGGCGTCGAGCCGGGCGGAGCCGGAATCGAGCAGTTCGAAGGCCGGCAGACCGTTGGCCGCCCCGCGCCAGGCCAGATCGTCGGCCTGGCCGTCGATGACCGGCGCGGCGACCGTGACCGGAACCACGCCGCCGGCCAGCGGCGCGGTCCAGCTCGACGCCGGCTCCCCGGCGGCGGCCCCCAGGCAGAGGGACAGCATCCATGCCGCCAGACCGGACCGGATAAACTCCGCCCGCCGGCCTGACTCTGAATTGTCCCCAAGCGTCATCATTTTTATTCCACTCGATTCCCGGGAACCTTTTTTACAAAAAAGGTTCCCCCGCCTTCAAAAAATCCTCAACCAGCTCAGTTCGAGGGAAGCAGGTTAGATCGCGAGCTTGGCGTCGGGCTCCGAACCGCTAGCCGGCCGGTGAAAAAGGCCTGCTAGGGAACGGGGGTCAGGACCGGCGGCGCCACCGGGGGCAGCTTGAACTCGTCGCGGCTTTCCGGCAGGCCGGCAAAGGCGTATTCGGCCCGCGCCCGCAGCACCTGCCGGGCCAGGGCCAGGGGCAGGCCTTTGACGGTTTTCGGCCAACCTTCGCCGTTCATCTCATCCAGCACGCGCAGCACCGCCGCCTGGCCGCGTCCGTCGCCCAGAATGGTCAGCGCCAGGGCCCCCTCGTAGCGGACCGCCGGGCTGGGATGCTCGCAGAGCGGCTCCAGCAGATCGAAGCCGTCGGCCGGCCGGCCGGCGGCCAGGGCCCGGGCGGCGCAGACCTGCCCCTCGGCCAGTTGGCCGCGCAGGAACGCCTGGCCATGGGCGTCGGCGGCGACAAAGGGCCCGCACAGTTCGAGCGCGGCCTGCCGGGCCTCGCCGGCGCGTTCCCGCCGCAGCCGCTCCAGGATGAACTCGGTCAGCTCGCTGGCATGCCTGGCCTCGCCCCGCTCCCGGGCGGCGGCCGCGAACTGGGCCAACGTGCGCAGGGCCAGCAGCCGGTCGTCGCCGTAGAAGCCGGCGGCCTGGCGGCGGCAGGCCTCCTCGCCCTGGCTGGCGAATTCGGCCAGGTAGGGCGAATCTCGAAACGGCAGCAGCACCCGGCCGCGGTTCTCGCACCCGCCGGCCAGAAACGCCGCCAGCGCCAACAGCGCCCAGCGCCACCGCCCCGGCCGCCAGCCCGCCTTAACGGCCATCGCCCGCCCCCCGTTGAATGGCCTGGCGAAAATCGGCGAGCACGTAGGCGTAGGCGTAGTCGTCGACGTTGCCGTGGTTGATCGCGTAGCTTGGTTCGCTCAGGAGGGGAAAATTGTTGGCCGTGCCGGGCATGGGCCCGCCCTGGTAGCCGGCCGTCTGGAGCTGGTAATAATTGGCGTGGGCCAGAACCCGCCGGCCGTCCACCCGGGGCGCGCCGCGGTAGGCGGAGAAGGCCGGGGCCACCTTCGGCACCGGCTGGGTCAGCAGCGCCGCCGCGGCCGAGGTCGCCCCGCCCAGCCCGCCGTTCTTGACCGCGTCGACCGTAACCAGTAGCTCGATCGTCAGGTCGGGCTCCGTGGCCAACAGGTGCTTGGCCAACTCGCAGACCTCGGCGCCGGCGGTGGAGTGCCCGCCCAGGGCCAGCCGCGGGGCCAGGCCGTGCTCCCGGCGATGCTGGCACTCCTCCCGGACCCAGGCCTCGGCCGCGCGCTGCTCTTCCTGGAAGAAGACCGCCGCCGCGCACGGTCCGGCGGCCGCCGCATCGCGCAGGGCCTGGTGGACGCCGCCGACGGGAATCGTCCGCCCCGGCGGAAAAGGCGTCAGCACCAGGGCGATCAGGCCCGTCGGGTCGGACCGGAGCCGCACCGCCTGCTCGCTGAAGACCGCCGCCGGAACGGGCTTTTCGCCCCCGGCCGGCAGCGGCACGCAGCCGGCCGCCGCTCCGGCCAGCAGCAGCACTCCGGCCAAAAGGCTTTTCGGGACGGTTTGGCTCATGCCTGGTGGGCCCTAAACCACGTCTTCAATACTTATGAAAAGACGACCTGGGCGCGACGCTTCGCGTCACGGTTCGGCCGGCGCAAACCCCGGCGGCAGGCAGCGCCAGCCGCCCGCGCCGCGCCGCCAGTTCGACTCGACCGTAAAATCCTGCTCCGTGCCGCGGGCTAGCTTGGCCTGCGCCGCCAGCAGCTCGTCGCCCACCTCGCCGCCCGCGGCCGGCAGCAGTTCCAGCCGCGTGGCCAGCCGCACCCGCGCGCTCCGGCCGTCGGCGGCCACCTCCAGCCCGGCGAGGTCGATCTTTTCGACCCGCTTGAGCGCGCCCGGTGGCTGACTGCCGGCCAGCAGGCGCAGCCTCAATTCCGCAGTGGGCGCGGCGTGCGCCTCGGGGTCCAGGCACGCCCCCAGCCGGTCGAGCGCGCCGGACTGAAGCACGGCGCGAAACTCGTCCAGCCGCAGTTCCAGCTCCGCCCGGGGCGCACCCACCGTCAGCCGTCGCAGCCAAAAGTGCAGCGTCGGATAGAGAAGCAGCCCGATCACCACCGCCGCCACCGCCCCCCCGGCGGCCAGCGCCAGCATTCGCCGACCGGAAAAACGCCGGCTCCGGGTCGGCCGGGCGGAGCGCTGCGCCTGGCGGCAATGGGGACACTTGTCCGCCGCGCCCTTGAGCGGTTTGCCGCAATGGACGCAGGCGGCCTGGTTGGGCAGGAGCCCCGTGCGCATGTCGGCCTGGCAGCGCCGGCAGCGGACCGGGCCACGGTCCTGTTCGTGTTTGCAATTGGGGCAGATCGCCCGGTCGGCGGCCGCCCCCAGTCGTTGGCCACAGAATTTGCAGGCCGGATCGCGGGCGGGCACGTTGGCGAAGCAGTTGGGACACTCGATGAACTTGGTCTCGACCGTGCCGACCTTGGTCCGGACCTGGTCGCGCACCGCCTCACGGTCGGCCTTGGAGAGCTTGCCGGCCGCCGCCAGCTGGTCGGCCAGGCTGCTGGGCGGCCCCTTGCGCCCGGCCTTGATCGTGGCCATGATCCCCGTGCGCAGAGTCGAATCGTCGACCAGCCGGCGGGTGAGAAGAGTCTTGGCGAACTCGCGGTCCCAGTCGCTCAACTGGCAGCGGGAGATGAGGAAGTCCAGCGCCTGCTTCTTGAAAGCCTTGGTCGCCCCCGGCGGCGGCACGTTCAGGGAATTGCCGCAGAGCGGGCAAAGCAACCGCCGCCCGGTCAACTGATCGGGGAACTTGAGGATCTCCAGGCAGTAATCGCACTGAAACTTGATCATGCGCGCGTCACTCGCCTACGACGAAGCGCAGTTGCAGGCCGCCCAGGTCGACCACGTCGGTCGAGCTTATGGCCAGGGAGTCGTCGATCGCCTCGCCGTTGACCAGGACCGGTCCCTCCAGGGGTTCGAGGTAGGCCGCCCCGTCCTCCAGGGTCAAGAGCGCGTGGCGCTCGTGAACCTCCGGCCGGCGGGTGGGCAGGGCCACGCGCAGGGCGTCGGCCCCGACCGAGCCCCGCCGCCGGCCGACCACGGACTGCCGGTGGTGCAGGGGCAGGGTCCGGCCGGCCAGTCGGCCGCTCACGAACTCCACCGACCCCAGGCGGGTCCGGGGGCGGGAGAGGAAGAGGGCCAACCGGTTGGCCTCCTCCAAACGGGAGATCAAGACGCGGAAGATGGCGAAGGCCAGATCGGGAGTCTGCTGGATGAGCAGCTTGATGGCCTTTTCCTTGAGAAAGAGCAGGCGCGTCTCGCCCCGGGCCCGGCCGCCGGCCGTGCGCAGACCGCCGCCCAGCACGGCCATCTCGCCGAACAGCTCGCCCGCACCCAGCACGGCCACGACGTGCTCGTCGACGAAGATCTCGATCTGCCCAGAGACGATCACGAAGATCTCGTCGCCCGGCTCACCCCGCAGGAAGAGGACCTCACCGTCCTCCAGGTCGCGCTGTCCCATCCGGCCGGCCAGATCGGCCAGCGTGGTCTCGTCGAGATTCTCGAAAATCCCCCGGCGCAACGAGGCCGCCTTCTCATCCAAGCTGAGCATGCGCGACTCCTTTCGCCGGCCGGACCGGGCGCGGTCTGCAACCGCCCGTCGCAGACCCCGCCTCAACGTCCGGGGGCCGGCCATGATGTGGTGGGCACGGCGGGATTCGAACCCGCACACCCTTGCGGATAAGGGTTTTTAAAACCCTTGCGTCTGCCATTCCGCCACGCGCCCGGGACATTTTTCAGGCCAGGTGTTTATCTGCAATCTCTTCTGACGCAAGTCATATATGCCCTGCGTCTATATTTCAACCACCGCTATGTTTTGGATCATTCTTGGCGCTTTTCGGCTGTTTTTTAGCTTGCCACAGCACAAAAATCGCACAATTTCGGAGGCTAGCCTTTTCAACTATTCTTTGGCTTGTTCCTCTTCGCGGGCGACCTCGACCTCGCTGCCTGCCTGGACGGCGCGACCCGGCAAAAAGCGGATGCTGTCGACCACGGCGATGCGCCCGGCCATTGTTCCCAGGATGGGCTTTTAGGGTATCAGAATCGCCCGCGAAAGTAAACGCGCAAGCCCGGCCCGGTCGCTTATTTGGCCGGAGCCGCGGCGTCGGGCGCGGCCTTCGGGTGGGCCTCCTCGTCGTAGCCCTCGGCCAGCTCCTTGTTGACCCGGATTACGGCCTTGTTCAGCCCGTAATAGCTGTAGTTGGCGTCGACCACGCCCAGCCGGTCGGCGTCGGCTTGCTTGGTCAGAACCGTGCCGGCGGTGACGAACCGATTGTCGGGCACTTCCACGCCGATCACCTTGGCCGCCGGCTCGATCACGCAGTTCTTGCCGATCCGGGCCCGGAAGATCAGCGCCTGCATGCCGACGAAGGTGTCGTCGCCCACCACCGCCGGACCGTGCACATGACTTTGATGCGCCAGCGAGACCCGGGCGCCGATGTGGATCGAATAGGGTTTGCCGTCCACGGTGAAGATGTTCTTCGGTATCGGCTTGCCGTTATGATAGGTTTCCAGCCCGTGCAGGACCACCCCGTCCTGGACGTTGGAGTCGTCGCCGATGAAGATGGGCTGCCCCTCGTCTCCGCGCACCACCGCGCAGGGGGCGACCATGACGTTCTTGCCCAGCTGGACTTCGCCGATGATGACCGCCGCGGGGTGGATATAATCGCTGGCCTGAACTTTGGGCAGCTCCACGGTCTGGTTGAAACTGGTCTTGGTGTTGGCCTCCAGCACCCCTTCTCCGCCGGCCCAGGCCCGCCGGCTCCAAGCCGCGCCGGCCGCGCCGGCCGCCAGCAGCCAGCCCAAGAAACCCCGACGATCCGTTCGCGCCCCGCCTGCTTCGCTCCCGCTCATGCGTCCCATGGTCCGACTCCTCCTGTTGACTGGAAAGGCGCCCTCCCCCTCCAGCTGCGCGGCGCCGGTGCGCCGCCCGACATCTCCCTCTCCCTATTTGCGCCCCGATTGAGGCACTGTACCATATCCCCGCCCGCCGGACCGGTCAAGCTTAAGGCGGGCCGCCCGGCGCTCCCCTCGATTCGCCCGCTTCGGACTTGTCAACTCCGCCCCCGACGGCGTATCATCGCCGCACCAGATCCGACCCCGAGGAAAGCTTATGCCCCTGATTCGATCGCCCCGGCGGCAGCTGTTGATGGCCGCCTGGCTGCTGGGCGCTGCCGCCGCCGCGAGCGAGCTGGAATACCCGACCGGCGCCATGACCCCTTGTTCGACCGACGACCGGTTGCTGGTGATCGCCCCGCATGAGGACGACGAAACTCTCGGCGCGGGCGGCGCGCTCCAGCAGGCCCGAACCGCCGGCGCGAAAACCCGGGTGATCTATCTGACCTACGGCGATCGCAACGAATTCGCCTTTCTGGTCTACGGCAAGCTCCCCCCCCTGCTGCCGATCCAGAACCGGCACATGGGCTTGACGCGCCGGCGCGAATCGGAGCGGGCCATGGCCTTCCTCGGCCTGGCCCCGGAAGATCTGACCTTTTTCGGCTATCCCGACCACGGCGTACTCAACATTTGGCTGCGCGGCTGGGGCGCGGCCAAACCTCTGCGCAGTCTGACCAGCAACGCCACCGCCGTGCCCTACCGCGACGCGGCCAATTACGGCGCCCCCTACAAGGGCGAGTCCGTCCTCGCCGACCTGGGGCGGGAGCTGGCGATTTTCCGCCCCACGCGGATCCTGGTCACCCACCCCGGCGACGCCAACCCCGACCACGTCGCGGCCTATCTATTTCTGCAATTGGCCCTGTTGCAGAACCGGGACCTGACCCCCTGGCCGGAGATCTTCTGCTATCCCGTGCACTTCAGCGGCTTTCCCCGGCCGCGCGGCGGCCGGCTGGACGCGGACCTGGCCATTCCGCCCCGCGCCGGGGGGAAGTCCGCCGACTGGTCCGCGCTCGCGCTCGACCCCGAGCAGGTCCGGCGCAAGGCCCTGGCCATCGGCTATTACAAGACGCAGACCTCGGTCCGGCCGCGGTTTCTGCACGCCTTCGCCCGCCGCCGGGAGATCTTCTGGCGCTCGCGGTGGGCCGTGGTCCCGACCGATCCGACCGCCCCCCTGACCTGGGTGCTGAACACCACGGGCGAAAACGAGGACTACGAGGCCGAGAATCCGCCGGCCGCCCCGGGTGACCTGCGGCTGTGGCAGGCCGGCGACATCCTCTGTCTGGAGGCAATCGGCAGCCCGACCCTGGCCGTCCGGCTCTTCGCCTTCCGCGATGACCGCCCCTTCGCGGAACTCCCCAAGCTGACCATCCGCTGGAACGGCAAAAACCTTGCGGTCCAGGACCGCGGGCAAAGCCTGCCCGACTCGCGCATCACCGGCCAGACCTGGGAGAACACCGCCCGCCTGCGGGTTCCCTGGGCGGAACTGGCGACCCCCCAGGCCGTTTTCGCGCAACTGCTGATCCTGAAAGGCGAGGAGATAAAATTCCAATCTACGGCCCAAGTCCTGCTGCGGAATCGGGATTTCGCCCTGCCCTGAGTCGGTCAATTTCTATCAGAATGTTGGCATTTCCGATTGGCGGTGGTGGTTTTTCGCTTGGCAAACCCAGTTTCCTTAACAAAATAACGAAATAATAACTCGACGCCGAAAATGGCGCGGGTAAATTACGCAAACGACCCGTCGGGCACCTTGGCTGTTCCAAACTTCGCGGTGGCACTCAACCTGACTGGAATCGCATCCGAACCTTTCGTTCGGCGGCTGGTCGTCAACCAAAGCAACTGCGGTCCTTAAGGAGAAGGTAAAATGCGCGTGGCCATGTTCTCTTGGGAATCCCTGCACTCGATCTTCATCGGCGGGTTGGGGGTCCACGTCACCGAATTGGCCGCGGGGCTTCAGCGGCGCGGCCACGACCTGCACGTCATCACCCGGCGCGGCCCCGGCCAGGGCGATTACGAGTGCATCGACGGCGTCCACTACCACCGCATCGACCACGGCCTGTCCGAGAACTTCGTCGAATCGATGGACCTGATGTGCAAGGCCATGGCCCACAAGTTCTACGAAGTGACCTCCTACGTCGGCAACTTCGAACTGGTCCACGCCCACGACTGGCTGACCGGCAACGCCCTCCAGTACGTCAAGAAGGGCTTCGGCACCAAGGGCATGCTGACCATGCACTCGACCGAATACGGCCGCGACGGCAACCAGTTCTATGACGGCTTCGCCGCCTGGATCCGCGACGCCGAGGCCGCCGCCTGCCACGCGGCCGACTGCGTGATCGCCGTCAGCGGCTTTTTGGCCGATGAACTGCAGCGCATCTACTCTGTGCCGCACGACCGTATCCACGTCGTGCCCAACGGCGTCAACTTCCACGCCTTCGACGGTTATGTCGATCCGGCCGAGGTCAAGAGCCGTTACGGCATCCCCGCCCTGGCCCCGACCGTAACCTGCTTCGGACGGATGACCATCCAGAAGGGTCAGGATCTGTTGGTCGAGGCCATCCCCATGGTCCTGGGCTACTATCCGGAAACCAAGTTCGTCATCTCCGGCAGCGGGCCGACCAAGGACCTGGTGGTGGGCCGGGCTCACGAATTGGGCGTGGCCGGCAGCTGCGTCTTCCTCGACGCCATCAAGCGCAGCGAGTACGCCGACCTGATGCGGGCCTGCGACATCCTGGCCCTGCCCAGCCGCAACGAACCCTTCGGCATCGTCGCCCTCGAGGCCTGGGCCGCCGGCAAGCCGGTGGTGGCCACCACGGCCGGCGGGCCGCGCGAATTCGTCTGGCACGACGTCAACGGCTTCCTGGTCGACGCTACCTCGCAAGGCCTGGCCCACGGCCTGGGTTCGCTTTTGGCCGACCACGACCACTGCCGGGCCCTGGGCGCCAACGGCCGCCGGGCGGTCGAAGAGGAGTTCAACTGGGACCGCGTGGCCGAATACACCGAAGGCG
>CAYMGG010000256.1:4474-8784 GCA_964389915.1 uncultured Planctomycetaceae bacterium | reverse complement strand
GGCGGAAGCGGCCCTGCTTGCCCTTGATCATGTCGGTCAGGCTCTTCAGGGGGCGGTTGCCCGCGCCCTGCACCGGCCGCTTGCAGCGGCTGTTGTCGAAGAGCGCGTCGACCGCCTGCTGAAGCATGCGCTTTTCGTTGCGCACGATCACCGACGGGGCGTTCAGGTCCAGCAGCTTGGCCAGCCGGTTGTTGCGGTAGATGACCCGGCGGTAGAGGTCGTTTAGGTCCGAGGTGGCGAAGTTGCCCGAGTCCAGCGGCACCAGGGGGCGCAGGTCCGGCGGAATGACCGGGACCACGTCCATGGTCATCCAGATCGGATCGTTGCCGCCCTTGAGCAGCGACTGGACGATGCGCAGGCGCTTGACGATGGTCTCGATCTTCAGCTTCTGGGTGCAGACCTTGAGTTCCTCGCGCAGGCTGACCTCCAGCTGCGGCAGGTCGATCTTCTTGAGCAACTCGCGCACCGCTTCGGCGCCCATCATGGCCTTGAAGTCGCTGCCGTACTTCTCGACGCACTCGCGGTGCGACTCTTCGCTCAGGAGTTCGCTCACCTTGAGCGGCGTGTCGCCCGGCTCGACCACCACGTAGCGCTGGAAGTAGATGATCTGCTGGAGGGCGGTGGACTTGATGCCCAGCAGCGTGCCCAGGCGCGAGGGCATGGCCCGGAAGTACCAGATGTGCACCACCGGCACGGCCAGGTTGATGTGGCCCATGCGGGCGCGGCGGACCTTGCTGTGGGTGATCTTCACGCCGCAGCGGTCGCAGATGATGTCCTTGTACTTGATGCCCTTGAACTTGCCGCAGGAGCATTCCCAGTCGCGCTCGGGACCGAAGATGCGCTCGCAGAACAAGCCGTCCTTCTCGGGCCGGTAGGTCCGGTAGTTGATCGTTTCCGGCGTCTTCACCTCGCCATAGGACCAGCTGCGAATATCGTTCGGGCTGGCCAAACTGATGGTGATGGTGTTGCACTCGTTAATGTGGTTGTAAGCCTGTTCCGACATGCTCGGTTTCCTCGCCACTGCCAGAAAACGGCGGCCGGCCGGCCGGGCCGCCGATGGACGTTTCGTTCGCTCGTTACTGCTCGGCGTTGAGCGCCGTGTTCTCCAGCTTGATGTTCAGGCCGATGCCCTTGATCTCGTTGCAGAGCACGTCGAAGCTGACCGGGATGCCCGGGTCGACCGAACCCTCGCCCTTGACCATGGCCTCGTATATTTTAGTCCGGCCTTCGACATCGTCGGACTTGACCGTCAGCAGTTCCTGCAGCACGTTGGCCGCGCCGTAGGCCTCCAGCGCCCAGACCTCCATTTCGCCGAAGCGCTGGCCGCCGTTGCGGGCCTTGCCGCCCAGCGGCTGCTGGGTGATGAGGCTGTAGGGGCCGGTGGCGCGGGCGTGAATCTTTTCCGCGACCAGGTGGTGGAGCTTGAGCATGTACATGTAGCCCACCGTGACCGGCTCGTGGAACGGCTCGCCCGTGCGCCCGTCGTAGAGGATGGCCTTGCCATCGGCGGGCAGGCCCGCCTCTTCGAGGGCCTTGAAGATCTCCTCCTCGTCGGCGCCGTCGAAGACCGGGGTCACCGCCCGGAAGCCGAGTTTGTTGGCCGCCCAGCCCAGGTGGGTCTCGAGGATCTGGCCCACGTTCATACGGGAGGGCACGCCCAGCGGGTTGAGCACCATCTCGACCGGGTTGCCGTCGTCCAGGAAGGGCATGTCCTCCTCGGGCAGGATCCGGGCCACGACACCCTTGTTACCGTGCCGGCCGGCCATTTTGTCGCCCAGGGAGAGCTTGCGCTTCACCGCCACGTAAACCTTGACCAGTTCCAGCACGCCCGGCCGCAGCTCGTCGCCGCGCTTCAGGCGGCCGATCTCCACGTCGGCCCGGGTGCGCAGGAAGTGGACCCGCCGGTCGTGCTCGAGGCAGACGGCGCGCACCTTCTCGCGCTTGGCGGCGGGGATCTCGAGGCTGGCGAACTCGGATTGCTCCTGCAGCTCGATCAGGCGCTCGTAGTCGCCCGCGCGCGGCACGCGCAGCACCTTGCCGGTCTTGCTCACCGGTTCGCCGCCCAGGATCTCCTCCAAGCGCTTGAACTTGAGCTTGACCTCCTCGACGATCTTCTCGCGGGTCTCGTCTTCGATCCGCTTGCAGCGGTCGCGGTTGGCCTTCTTCTCGTTCTCGGTGCCGGGCGCGCGGCGGGAGAAGCGCTTGACGTCGATGACGTAGCCTTCGGTCCCGGGCGGCACGGTCAGGGAGTCGTTCTTCACGTCCTCGCCGGCGCGGCCGAAGATGGCCCGCAGCAGCTTCTCCTCGGAGGAGAACTCGCTCTTGGCCTTGGGCGCGATCTTGCCCACCAGGATGTCGCCGGGCTTGACCTTGGTGCCGGACTGGACCAGGCCGTCGGTGTCCAGGTTGCCCAGGGCCGCCTCGGAGACGCCGGGGATGTCGCGGGTGATCTCTTCGCTGCCGACCTTGGTCTCGCGGATTTCGCAGGAGAACTCCTCAATGTGCACCGAGGTATAGACGTCCTCGCGGATCAGGGCTTCGGAGGCGAGAATCGCGTCCTCGAAGTTGCAGCCTTCCCAGCTCATGAAGGCCACCAGCACGTTCTGGCCCAGGGCCAGTTCGCCGCTCTTGGTGGCGGCGCCCTCGGTCAGGGGGTCGCCCTTCTTGACCTTGTCGCCGCGGCGCACCAGCGGCGTCTGGTTGAGGGTGGTGCCGTCATTGAGGCCCTTGTACTTGTGCAGCTTGTAGACCCGCTCGCCTTCGGGCAGCTGATTGGAGGAGACGCGGATCTCGCGGCTGTCGGCGTAGGTGACCGTGCCGTCCTCCTTGGCCCGGGCGACCATGCCGCTGTTGCGGACCGCGATCGCCTCCATGCCCGTGCCCACCAGCGGGGGCTGGGGCTTGACCAGGGGCACGGCCTGCCGCTGCATGTTCGAGCCCATCAGCGCGCGGTTGGCGTCGTCGTGCTCCAGGAACGGGATGAGCGAGGCGGAGATGCCCACCAGCTGCTTGGGCGAGACGTCGACCAGGGTCACCTGGTCGGCCGAGCAGGTGGTGAAGTCCTCGTGGTGCCGGCAGTAGACCGTGTCCGGCACAAGCCGGCCCTTGGCGTCGACCTGGACGTCGGCCTGGGCGATGAAGTGGTCGCGCTCCTGGTCGGCGCGGACGTAGACCAGCTCGTCGGTGATCCGGCGGCTCTTGACCGCGAAGTACGGCGTGGAGAGGAAGCCCAGCTCGTTGATCGTGCTGTAGTTGGCCAGCGAGACGATCAGGCCGATGTTCGTGCCTTCCGGCGTCTCCACCGGGCAGACCCGGCCGTAGTGCGAGGTGTGGACGTCGCGCACCTCGAAGCCGGCGCGCTTGCGGTTCAAGCCGCCCGGGCCGAGGGCCGAGAGGCGGCGTTCGTGCACCAGCTGGGAGAGCGGGTTGGACTGGTCCACCACCTGGGAGAGCTCGCCCCGGGCGAAGAAATACTCGATCGCGCTGGAGACGGTCTGGGCGTTGATCAGCTGGTGGGGCTGGACCTCGTTGACCTCCTTGATGACCATTTGCTCGCGCACGCCGCGGCGGAGCTTGATCATGGCGTTGCGCAGTTCCGTGACGATCAGGTCCTTGATCGTGCGCACCCGGCGGTTCTCCAGGTGGTCGATGTCGTCCAGCGCGCCTTCGTCGGCGCGCAGCTTGAGGATGTAGTGGCAGATGTTGAGGAAGTCGACCCCGTTCAGGGTCGGCCGCTCGTCGCCCTCAATGCCGAACTTGCGGTTGAGGCGGAAGCGCCCGATCTCGCCGAAGTTGTAGCGCCGCTCGTCGAAGAAGCGCTCCTCGAACAGCTCCTTGGCCTTGTCCAGGGTCACAGGCGTACCCGGCCGCAGACGGGCATAGATGCGCTTCAAGGCGTTCTCGTGGCTGTGGGAGTCGTCCTCGGTCAGGGTGTTGAGGATCAGCTCGTCCTCGATCTCGGTGATGACCTCGAGCTGCTCGACGCCCAGCTTTTGCAGCTTGTCGAAGACGAAGTCGGTCAGGCGGGTGCCGGTCTCGACCTCGACTTCGCTGTTCTGGTTGTTGATGACCTGCGAGACACAGACCGCGTTCTGCAGCTTGGCGATGCTGCGGGGGGTCAGCTCCACGACCTCGGTCGGATAGAAGGCGCGCAGGATGTCGGCGTCGGTGTCCAGCTCCGGGGCCAGGGCCCGCAGGAAGGTGGTGGCCGGGATCTTGCCGGAGCGGTCGATGCGGACCACGACCACGTCCTTGCTGGTCACCTCGACCTGGATCCAGCTGCCCCGCTCGGGGATGATGCGGCAGGAGTG
>CAYMGG010000256.1:0-4464 GCA_964389915.1 uncultured Planctomycetaceae bacterium | reverse complement strand
CAGCTGGGTGACGATCACGCGCTCGGCGCCGTTGACCACGAACTCGCCGCCGCCGATCATCAGCGGCACCTCGCCCAGATAGACCCATTCTTCGATGGGCTCGGTGCGGTTCAGGCGCACCTTGATCTTGAGGGGCGCGGCGTAGGAGAGACGCAGCTGGCGGCACTCGTCGGGCGTGTGCCGGGGCTCGCCGATCTGGTATTCCAGATATTCGAGGCTGACCGAGCCGTCGTAGCTCTCGATCGGGAAGACCTCGCGAAAGACCTGTTCGAGGCCTTCGTTCTTCCGTTCGTCGGACGGGGTGTCCATCTGGAGGAACTCGGCATAAAACTTCTGCTGCGTCTCCATCAGGTCCGGGAGGGGGAGCGCCTTGAAGGCTTTGCCGTAGTAACGGATGTCCATAGGATCGGTCTTCCTCTTCTGGCCGGTGGCCGGCGACGGATCGCCGGCGTCCCTAATGCGGCCTGACGGCCGCCAAAACGACAGGTTCTAGGCTGCGGGCTTCAGGTTTGGGGGCGTTTTCCCAAGCCCGAAGCCCGAAGTCCAGGACTGGATTTCCGGCTAAAAACGGGGCCGGCGGCCCGCCGCGCGATAAACGCCGCGCATCGCCCGGAACCTTCCGGGCGATGCGCGATCGATTTCGTCCCGGACTTACTTGAGCTCCACGGTCGCTCCGGCTTCCTCGAGCTGCTTCTTGATCTTCTCGGCTTCCTCGAAGGCCAGCTTTTCCTTGACCTTGGCGGGCGCGCCGTCGACCAGTTCCTTGGCTTCCTTCAGGCCCAGGCCGGTGATCTCGCGGACCACCTTGATGACCTGGATCTTGGCTCCGCCGGCCGAAGTCAGGACCACGTCCTTGGTGGTCGGGCCTTCGTCCTCGGCGGCGGCGGCGCCGGCGCCGGGCATGGCCATCATCACCGCGCCGCCGGCGGCGGCTTCGATGCCGTGGACTTCCTTCAGGTAGTCGGCCAGTTCCTTGGCCTGCAGCAGGGTCAGGGCGACGATCTTGTCGCCGATGGCCTTGAGGTCGGCATTCCATTCACGGTCACTCATGGTTCTTTTCTCACCTCCAGATGGCAAAAATCGGTTAATTTGAAAAATTTCCGGATTCGGCCTGCCTTTAGGCCGCTTCGGTACCCTTTTCGAGCTTTTCGATCAGGGTCTTGAGCTGGCCGGCGATCTTCCGGGCCGGACCCATGAGCGCGCCCGCCACCTTGCCGCCGGGGCCGAGCGCCTGGCCCACCAACTGGGCCTTGAGCTCCGCCTTGGACGGACTCTGGGAGAGGGCCGTCACCCCCGCCTCGTCGAGAATCGTCTTCTCGACCAGGGCTCCGTGGATCTTCAGCGCCTTGTTTTCCTTGCCGAAGTCCACGAAAAACCGGGCCAAGCCCACCGGGTCGTCGCCGCCCACGGCGAAGGCGGTCTGCCCGAGGCAGATCGACTTCACGTCGCCGTGGCCCAGTTCCTTGAAGGCGATGGCCGCGATACGATTCTTGACGAACTTCAATTTGATGCCCCGCGAGGCCAGATCCGCGCGCAGCTTGTCGGTCAGCAGGGCCGGCAGGCCCTCGTAACCGATCGAGATGAGCGAGTCGGCTTCGCGGAACTCGTCGAGATACTCCTTGAGGAGCAAACGGTTGATACGATTGGGCATATTACCCGCTCCTTGCCTGTTGGCCCGAGGATTAGAAGGCCAGCTTGATGCCGGGACCCATGGTGGACGAAAGCGACACGCCCAGCACGAAGTCGTTCTTCTGCGACGTCGAACGCTGCCCGATGATGTGCGCCAGGGCGGCCTTGACGTTGTCGGTCAACTTGTCCTCGGGGAAGCTGATCTTGCCGACCAGCATGTGCACGTTGCCTTCTTTGTCGTTGCGGAATTCGATCTTGCCGGCGGAGAACTCCTTGACCGCCTGGCCCACGTTGGGCGTGACCGTTCCGCTCTTGGGGCTGGGCATCAGGCCCTTGGGGCCCAGCGCCTTGCCCAATTTGCCGACAAACTTCATCATGTTCGGGTGCGCGACGGCCACGTCGAAGTCCAGCCAGCCGCCGAGAATCTTGTCGGCCAGGTCCTGGGCGCCCACTTCCATGGCGCCGGCGGCCCGGGCGGCTTCGGCGTCCGGCCCTTCGGCGAAGGCGATCACCCGCACGCTCTTGCCGATGCCGTGGGGCAACGACAGACTGCCGCGCACCAGCTGATCGGCCTGCTTGGTGTCGATGGCCAGGTTGATGGCCAACTCCACCGACTCGTCGAACTTCGCGTTGGCCCGCGATTTGAGCAGCTTGACCGCCTCTTCCGCCGTATGGCGTTTCTGGCTGTCTAGCCCCTCGACCATCTTGCGGTAACGCTTGCTGCGTAACTTAGCCATGTCTATAAAACCCCTGAAATAGCTCCGGGCGTTGCTGAAAGCCAGGCTTTCAGTCAACTACCTCCACGCCCATGCTGCGCGCCGTGCCGGCGATGATGCGCTTGCCGTGCTCGATGTCGCGGGCGTTGAGGTCTTGGAGCTTGGTTTGGGCGATCTCCGCCAGATCCTTCTGGGTCACCTTGCCGACTTTCGTCTTGTTCGGCTCGCCCGAGCCGCTGGCGATGCCCGCGGCCTTCTTGAGCAGCACCGAAGCCGGCGGGCTCTTGATGATGAAATCGAAGGACCGGTCCGAGTAAACCGAGATCTCGACCGGCAGAATCAGCCCCTTCTGGTCGGCGGTACGGGCGTTGAACTGCTGCACGAACTCGCCCACCGGAACCTGGTGCTGACCCAAGGCCGGGCCCACCGGCGGGGCGGGAGTAGCCGAACCGCCCGGCACCTGGAGCTTGATCTTGGTGACGACTTCCTTACCCTTCTTGGCCATGCCTCACACTCCAATCGCAACGACTTGCTTGAGAACCGGCCGGCCGGCGGCCGACCGTGCAACTAGTCCACGCACTCCGGTCCGCAAAAGACCGTTCCGGCGCGCGCCGACCCCCATCAGATGAGAAGCAGCTTGCCTGCCCCCACCAAGGTCAGGTTCGCTCCACCTGATGGTATTCGAGTTCGACCGGCGTAGACCGGCCGAAGATGAACACGTTGACCCGCAGCACCCCCTTGTCGGGGAAGATCTCTTCCACCGCGCCCTCGTAGTTCTGGAACGGGCCTTCCTTGATCCGGACCCGCTGGCCCATTTCGAACTCGATCTTGGGCTTGGGCTTTTCGCGGCGGTCGTCGATTGAACGCAGCACCCGGCCCATCTCCTCGGCCGAGAGCGGCAGCGGTTCGCGCGGGTTGGCCGAGACGAAGCCGCTGACGCCGGCGGTCTCGGTGATGATGTACCAGGACTCGTCGGTCAGGGTCATCTCGACGAAGAGGTAGCCGGGATAGGTCTTCTGATCCACCACCCGGCGCTTGCCCGAGCGGACCTCGGAGACGCTCTCGGTGGGGATGAGCACGGTGCGCACCTGGTCGGTCAGGCCCTTGTTGCGGACCCGGTCCAGCAGCAGGCCGCGGATCTTCTCCTCGCGCTCGGGCTGGACCTTGAGGGTGTACCAGACGCCGCGCTGGGCCGCGTCGGGGGCCAGGTTCTTGCCCATCGGATCGGCCACGGGCATGAGTTCGCCCGCCGGCTGGGCCGCGGGCGTTTCGGTTGCGGGCGCGCCGCCTTCAGTCTCGTTCGCGGTCATGTTTTTCTCTTCCCGTCCGGCTGGGCCAGAAAATGCGGTTCCAATAATAAAATAGAACCGGCGCGCACCGCGCGCCGCCCGCGGCTAGACGCCGTGGGAGAACAGCAGGCGCAGCAGGCCCTGGGTCAGGATCAGGTTCAGGCCGGTGTCGACCAGCCAGATGAACACGGTCAGGATCACCGTGGAGATGATGACGACGTAGGTGGAGCCCCAGGCTTCGGCCTTGTAGTCGAAGAGCGGTTGCACCGGCGGCCAGACCACCTTGCGCAGCTCGAGGTCCATGTCGATCAGGTAATCGCCGGACTTCTCGCCCAGGAAGGCCAGGTACACGCCCAGGCCCGCGCCGATCACCGCCAGGGCCACCGAGCCCAGGAAGGAGGCGCTCAACAGGTTCGCCGCCAGGGAGGCGGTCTCGGGATTGTACAGCCACCAGTACCAGCAATAGCCGGCATACAGCCCCAGAACCAGGATCAGCGCGGCCACGCCGATCCGCGACGCCATGCCCTGACCTTTTTTATAGAACGAGAATGTCACGCCAGGATCTCCGCAAGGTCCAATTCCGCCGCAACGGGCCGGCGGGCGCTCAGTGACGCGGGCGGCAGGCCCGCGGTTCGTGGCACCTGAAAAATTTTTCGCGGCGCAACGCGGGCGTCACGCCGCGCGATGATTACTGGCAGGGGCGGAGGGACTTGAACCCCCAACCGCTGGTTTTGGAAACCAGTGCTCTGCCAATTGAGCTACACCCCTGTTTTATTACTCGATAATCTGGGTGACGACGCCCGAACCCACGGTCCGGCCGCCTTCGCGGA
>CAYMGG010000255.1:3362-8880 GCA_964389915.1 uncultured Planctomycetaceae bacterium | reverse complement strand
TATCGACCAGATACTTATCTTTATTCACCCTTTTAGGGCTGACGGGATACTAGTGTCGGACGGATCATCCGGTCCCGTTCCGAAATGACAAAACTGGATGAGAATTTTTGAATGGATCCGGGGGAACTTTTATGCAAAAAAGTTCCCCCGGAAAAACCCTGCAGAATTTGATTAGATACGCCTAGCAGTCTGCCGTCAAGGGGCGGGGGCGAGGCCGGCGACCGGCTCCGAGCCCGGCGGGGCGGGCTCAGGGCGCAGCTCCAGCCGGCGCAGATAACCGGCGTAGCCGTAGTTGGTATATTCGCGGCTGAAGGTGAGATGCAAGTCCAGGACGTGGCGCTGTTCGACGCTGGCCGGCAAGGGCAGGTGGAGCCGCCGCGCCGCCGGATCGCCGGCGAAGTCGATGGCCGCAACGTGCTCGTCGTTGATGGTCACGCTCAGGCTCTGCGGGTGGCGGTGGGCTTCGGCGAAGGGCACCTCCACTTCGAGCACGAAGGATTGCGGCCGGAGGTAGACCGGCAGGATGAAGCGCACCCGGCGGTGGCAGGCCTGGGAGTAGTGCTGATAGCCGTAAAGATCCCGGCCGATCCGGCGCTTGTGCAGCCAGTTCTGGATCGCGCCCAGCTGGGCCACCCGCCGCAGAAAGCGGAAGCCCATGCGGTGCGGCCCGCTCTGCGACTCGATCAGGTTGGCCTCGAATTCCTTGGCCAGGAAACCGAAGAAGGCGTGCGGCCAGAGCGAGGTCCGGTACTGGCGCTGGATCTTCCAGATCTCCAGCATCCGCGCCCAGCGGCCGGAGGTGGTCTTGGTGCCGGAGTAGTCGCGGTTGGCGGCCAGCACCTGCTCCTCGTAGTGGATCGGGTAGCCGCAGTTGGCGAAGCGGCACCAGAGGTCGTAGTCCATCGTGTAGGTCAGGTCTTCGTTGAGCAGGCCGACCTCGAAGAGCCGGTCGCGGCGGAAGAAGGTCGCCGGCTGCATTATGAAGTTGCTGCAATTGAGCAGGCGGAAGCGGCTGTACTTCTCGATCTCGGTGAAGTAGCGCTTGAACTGGCCGTCACGGTCGATGAAGACACACTGGCCGTAGAGCAGGGCCAGCTCCTGGTTGTCCTGGAACCGTTTGACCGCGGTCGAGACGCTGTGGGGAAAGTACAGATCGTCGGAGTTGAGAAAGGCCACCAGCCGGCCGCTGGCCAGGCGGAAGCCCTTGTTGATCGCGTCGGACTGGCCGCGGTCCGGCTCGCTGATCCACTTGGCCAGGCGCGACTCGTACTTGCGGATGAGCTCGCGGCTGCCGTCGGTGGAGCCGCCGTCGACCACGATATACTCGATGCGCGGATAGTCCTGGGCGAGCACGCTCTGGATCGTCTGCTCCAAAAACTCGGCCTGGTTGAAGCTGGGGGTGACGACGGTGACCAGCGGCGGCTCGGTGATCGAAATCTTGGGCGCGGCGGACTTCTCCTGAACGGAGAGGTTCTTTTTAAAGATGTAGAGATAGTGGCGCGAGAGGTAGACCGGCGGCACGAACATGCGGAAGGGCGCGGTGAAGGCCCGCTTAAAAGTCTTCTCCCAACCGGGCATCTGGAGGCCGATGCCCTCCAGGGTCAGGCCCAGGCGGTTGCCGATCTCCAAGGCGTTGGTCGGCGAGATCCAGCAGGTATGCTCGGCGTTGGTCACCGGCGCGCCGTGCTGCAGCAGGGTCTCGGCGATGTACTGGAAGCAGAACGGATTGGGGGTGGTGACCAGGATCACCCCCGAGTCGGTCAGGTGGCGCAGGCAGAAGCGCAGCAGGGCCAGGGGGCTGCCGACATGCTCGATCACGTCGCCCAGGTAGATCACCTCGAACTGGCGGCCGAGGTAGAGGTCGGACTCCGCGTCGCAGCAATAGAGATTGTCGAAGCCCCAGGACTTGAGCTTCTCGATCTCCTCCTCGACCACGTCGATGCCCCAGCACTCGCGAGCCAGCTGCCGAATGCGCGCGTGGCGCCAGAAACCCAGGTCCTCGGTGTCCTCCTGGCACGAGAGGTGGTGGCCGACCATGCCCACGTCGAGCACGGTCTTGCCCACGATCAACCGGTCGGCGTGGGCGATGATGCCCTCGTCGCAGACGAACTGCCGCCGGCGGATCTGCTCCTCCTGCCAGGAGAGCGAGACGTCGTCCTTGGGCTGCTTGGTGAAGACGCGCCAGTCGCGCGCCTGGAAGTTGGCCATCGCCGCTCCTACCGGGTTGCCTGCCGCTAAACAATATCCGGGGGAACTTTTTTTGCAAAAAAGTTCCCCCGGACCTTTTCAAAAAATTCTCACTCGGCTTCGCCGTTCGCCTGGAACGTTTCAGCCCTTCAGCTCGAACTTGCGCTCCTTGCCGCCGGCGAAGGTTTCCTGCTGATCGGGCAGGCGCAGGGAGACGGTCATCTCCGCCGGCGCGGCGATTTGCAGCACGAGCTTGCCGCCCTTGCGGCGCCACTCGACCGCCAGTTCCCCGCGCGGGGTCGGCACCGCCGCCCGGACCTGGTACAGGACCGGGGCGAAGCAGGGCTCCACCACCGCCTCCCGCCAGGCGGGCGCGGTCTGGCGCACGCCGGCCAGGATGTTGACCAGATGGAACGAGGGGTGCGCGGTCCAGGCGTGGGTGGCCGAGCCGCCGATGGTCTCGTTCCAGTCGAAACCCTCCCAGGTGGTACCGGTGGAGAGCATCGGCTGCCAGCGGTCGCGGATGAAACCGACCACCGCCGCGCCGTGGCCGCGCAGGGCCATCTGCTCCAAGAGATAGGTGCACCAGAAGGCCGACGGCGGCACCAGGCCGCAGTCGCGCCCTTCGACGTGCACCAGACCGCTGGACCGGCCGTCCGAAAAGTGGCGCGCGGAATCCCGGACCCTGGCCTCCAGATAGGCCAGGCAGAACTGCTCCACTCCGGATTGGGCCGGCGCCGGCAGCAGCCCCAGGATCAGGCCCATGATCTGGTCATGCAGCGAATACGGGCCGGCCGGCCGATCGGCGTCGTCCAGGCCGCCATAGAAGAGGCCACGGGATTCGTCGTACAACCGCTTGCGAATCAGGGCTTCGTGGGCTGCCGCCTGGGCGGCGAGTTCGCTTGCGTCGTCCTGCTGCTCCTCGGCCTGCAACAAAGCCGCGCAAGCCCGCAGGGCTTCGAGATAATAGAGATTGAGCAGGGTGGGCGTCTCGCCCTTGTAGATGTCGGCCCAGTCGCCGAAGTACCAGAAGCGCCGGTCGTGCCGCAACAGGCCGGTCTTGGTCCGGGCCAGGGCGCAGTCGAAATAGCCCAGCACCTCGCGTACGCGCGGCCAGAGCCGGCGGAAGAGGCCGCTGTGTCCGGTCTGCCAGAAGTAGTCCCAGATGGTCATGATCCAGGTCAGGGAGAAGTCCGGCAGGATGCAGCCGTTGGCCACGGTCGGAGCGTGGCCGTAGGTCAGGCCCTCGGGGGTCGACTGGCCGGCCAGGCTGAAGATGCCCCGGGCCAGGAGGCGAGCGTCGCCGTCGAGGTAGAAGGTGTTGCGCGCCTGCACCCGGGCGTCGCCCCACCACTGGGCCTGTTCGCGCCAGGGGGTGTCGACGTAGGCGTCCAGGGCGCAGATCTGCTGGGTCCGCCGACAGGCGGCATGGATGGAATTTAGGGTTTCGTCGGAAGATTCGAAGAGGCCCTTCATCTCGAAGGGGTAGCCCGCAGTCCGGGTCCGCAGGCGCAACTTGACCGGAGCGGTCAGGTCGCGGGCGATCACGGTCACGTGGCGGAAGCAGAGCAGGTGGAAGAATTCGTGCTCCGAGCTGCCGGGCGCGGGGCGCAGCCGGTTGGCCATCGCCGCCCAGCAGCCGTCGCCGGGGCGGAGGAATTGCGGCCGGCCCTGGCGCTGGGCCTGGTCGTGCTGGAAGTCGAAGACCTCCCCGCCCGTGGCGCTCTCGACCTCGACCAGCAGGTTGCCCACCCGGACCTCGTCAAAATCGACCACGAAAGCGGTGAACTTGCCCGGGCCATTGGCCGGCAGCTCGATCTGCAGCCATTCACCTGTCTTCTTCCAGCTCAGGGCCTCGCCGCCGCGCCAGCTTTTGACCTTCTGCCCCTCCTCGACCCAGCCCCAGGAGGCGTTCTCCCGCGTGCGGTAGTCGGAAGCGCTTTCGCCCGCGCCCACGGACACCACCGCGCTGGGCGTGGCCTCCGCCTCGCGCAGCAGCGGAATGCCGCGGGCCTCGACCGCCGCCCAGGGCGGCCGGGAGAAGGGCATGCCCTGAAAGCTCTGGCCGTGGGGGAAGAGGCGCGCGTCCCACCAGAGCGGAGGCTGGGGCGAAGTGATCCAGCTGCGGTCGAGCCGGGCCAAATCGACGTGTTCCTGGAAGTCGATCTGCAGCGAATAGCGGGCGGTCTGGGTCGAGTGGCCGGGCGAGCGGCGCATCTTCCAACTCGAATCGGTCTGGAGTTTGAAGTCGCCCCAGTCGGCCGCGGCCAGCAGTCCGGCCCAGCCCTGGTGCAGATATTGGAAGGTGCTAATGCCGGGCTGGTAGCCCTCCACGCTGATCCAGTTCTCGCCGCGCTTCAGGTAGTCGGCCAGGTCGACTTCGTCGAAGGGCCAGTGCGCCTGATAGCCGCGGGCCGGGCCGCGGCAGACGAAGCGGCCATTGACGTAAAGCTTGTAGGCCTTGTCGGCGGTGATATGGAATGGGGCGGACTTGGGAACCTTGGGCAGGGAAAAATCCTTGCGGAACTGGGCGAAATGATTGACCAGGTACATATAACCTTCGGGCCAGATCCACTGCGCCCGCCGCAGGGGATGATTGTCCGCCAGCATGGTTTCGTTCATGGTCTTTAGCCTTTGCAAAAAAGCCTGGGATGGGAAAACGACCTCTTTCCGCGTTATGCGAAACCGCCCCTCTATGCCTTAACAAAAGCGTCAGGAACCAGGATGAAACCGCCAACTCCGCCGGTTTATAAGTGCAGCGCCCATGATGGCGGGCTATTGTCTCCCTCCCCCCAACCCCCTCCCGCAGGGAGGGGGAGACCTCTGGCCAGACCGCAGAGGCTTGCCCCAGATTTGCATGGAGCCGTACGGAGCGGATCGGCGAGCCCAAATCGGAAAGCCTGCCTCCACAACCCGGATTTATGATTCCCAGAAAAACTTCGCCCCCATCATTCGCCCAGTTTCAGCCGGACCGGCGGGTGGAGGTGCCGGCCGGTGCGCCAGATCAGGACGATGCCTTTCTGGAAGTCCGCCTGCCCCAGGGCCGCGCGCAGCTCCTTCTCGCTGCGGACCTCGGTGTCGTCGATCTTGAGAATCAGGCTGCCCGGCAGCAGGCCGATCCGCCGGCCGTCCGAGCGCAGCCCGATCTTGGTCACCAGCACGCCCCAGGCCGTCTCCTCGTAACCCAGCCGGTTGCGCAATTCCGCCGTCAGGTCGGAGATGTCGATGCCCAGGGCCTCCAGCAGCTTGCGGCTGCGGTGGGCGAGGACCACCTGTTCGGGGGTGGGTTCGACCGTGACGGCCAGCTCCAGCTTCTGCCCGCGGCGGATGA
>CAYMGG010000255.1:0-3352 GCA_964389915.1 uncultured Planctomycetaceae bacterium | reverse complement strand
CAACTCCACCTGCTGGCCGGGACTGGTGGTCGCCACCAGGGTGCGCAGGTGGTTGTGGTCGATCACCTCGCGCTTGCCGTAGCGGACGATCACGTCGCCGCGCTGGAGGCCGGCGTGCTCGGCCGGAGTGCCGGCGTAGACGCTGGTCACCAGCGCGCCCCGGGTGGAGCTCAGGCCGAAGCTCTGGGCCAGCTCGGGAGTGAGCGACTGCCAGCTCACGCCCAGGTAGCTGCCGGTCACCTTCTTGTTGGTGATCAGGCCCTGCATCACCGTCCGCGCCAGGTTGATGGGAATGGCGAAGCCGATGCCCTGGGAGCCGCCGCTCTTGGTGGCGATGGCCGAATTCACCCCGATCACCTCGGAGTGCAGGTTGACCAGCGGGCCGCCGGAGTTGCCGGGGTTGATGGCCGCATCGGTCTGGATGAAGTCCTCCATGTTCACGATCCCGACCCCGCTGCGCCCCTTGGCCGAGATGATTCCGGCGGTGACGCTCGACTCCAGGCCGAAGGGGTTGCCGATGGCCAGCACCCACTCGCCCACCTGGCAGTCGTCGGAGTCGCCCAGCTCCACGGGCGTCAGGTTCTGGGCCTCGATCCGCACCACGGCCACGTCGGTCTCGGAGTCCTGGCCCACCAGCTCCCCGGGGAACTCCCGGCCGTCGTCGAGCTTGACCTTGATCGTGTCGGCCCCGCCAACTACGTGGCTGTTGGTCAGGATGGTGCCGTCGCGCGAGACGATCAGGCCCGTGCCCTGGCCGACCTGCACCCGGCGCTCGGGGGTCGGCCGGGGGCCGAAGGGCGAGCGCTCGCCGAAAAAGTCCTGGAAGAAGCCCAGGGGATCATTGAAGCCCACGCCGGCGGCGGCGACCGCGCGCTCGACGGTGATGTTGACCACCGCCGGCTTGACCCGCTTGGCCACGATGGCGAAGGCCCGACTCAGGTCGTTGGCCCGCTTGAGCACGGCCTCGTCGTCGTCCTCCCCGGCGCGCGCCAGGGTCAGGCCGGCGGTCAACCCGCAGAGCAGCACCGCCCCGCCCAGCAGCAGATGCCGCCGTATGCTTTGTTTCAGGATGTCCATGGTCCGGCTCCTGTTTGTTGGCCAAAAAGATTCATTCTGCGGCCGGCGCGCCCAGTGCCCGACGCAATTCGGCGGGGCTGACGGCCACCGCGCCGATGTGCGCCACCGCCACGCCGGCGGCCGCGTTGGCCAGCTGGGCCGAGTCGAGCAGATCCAGCCCCGCGCCCAGGCCCAGGGCCATGACCGCCGCCACCGTGTCGCCCGCGCCGGTCACGTCAAATACCTCGCGGGCCCGGGCGGCGATGCTGGCGGTCGGCTGGCCCCGCCGGACCAGGCACATGCCCGCGTCGCCCAATGTGACCAGCACAGCGGCGGAAAGCTTTTCGGCCAGCGCCGCGCCCAGCTCCTCGCCGGGGGCCGGCCGCCATTCGCCCCAGCCCAACAGCTCGCGGGCTTCCTTGCGGTTAGGCGTGATGAGCGTCACGCCCCGGTAAAGATCGCCGTGCTGCGGCCGGGGATCGACCACCACCGGTTTGCCGGATCGAGCCAGTCGGGCCATCAACTCCGGATCGACCACGCCCTTGGCGTAATCGCTCACCAGAACCACGTCGCATTCCGGCAGCCGCCGGTCCAGGACGGCCAGTTTCTCGCCGTCGCCGGCCGTCTGCGGGGCGGCGGCCTCCCAGTCCACCCGCAGCATCTGCTGCCGCGCGGCCAGCACCCGGGTCTTGCGGACCGTGCGGGGCAGGCGGGCGGGCAGCTCGGCGGCAATGCCCGCCTGATGGCACAAGGCCGAGACCCGTTCGCCATCGGCGTCGGGCCGGCCGGCCTCGACGTTGCCGATCAGACCCAGCAGGGCGACCTGGCCGCCCAGGGCCGCCAAATTGACGGCCACGTTGGCCGCCCCGCCCAGGCGGAATTGTTCGGCCGACACGCGCACCACCGGCACCGGCGCCTCGGGGGAAATGCGCTCGGCCGAGCCGAAGACATAATGGTCCAGCATCACGTCACCCACGACCAGCACCCGCACGCCGGAGAGGCGCTCGACCAGGGGCAGGTAAGGCGTCAGATCCCGATTCACTAAAGCTTCGCCTTTCATATAATGATGTAATCGCCGGCCCGGGACAGCGGTTTGGCGGACCGGATTCCCGCCGACAAATTATAACCAAAAGCGCTCCCGGCGCAATCGGCGCAATATAACTTGTTGTCCATTATAAGGATTGATCCTGCGGCCGATTTGCCGAAAATCCGGTTTCCGGCGCTAAAGTCCGGGGCCTGACGTCCGCTAATATCTATACCGGCGAGAAAAGTGGAGTTATGTGGCCTCGTCGTCAGGGGCGGCAGGAAGGGAATCAGTCCGACATGGTGGGCCATGTGGCTAATAACAATATCAACGATCTGGTGAATCTGACGTTCAATCGCAACTCCGCCTCCCGGGCTTCCCGCGCCTCGGCCGCCGACGAATCCGTAACCACTCCCGATGCCACTCGCACTTTCGCGCAGCCCGACGACTCGCTCGACAGCCTGCTGGCCAACCTGAACTCGGGCGACACCGGCAGCGGACTGAACGATCTGTTTAAAAGCCTGGGCCTGGACCAACTAGACCTCTCCCCCTCCGCGGCCACCTCGCTCCAGTACGCCAAGACCCAGTTCGAGATCAACTACCAGACCCTGCGGGCCGTGAACACGGCCAACGGCATCCAGACCCAGCAGGTCAGCTTCTCCCTCAAGGGCAGCTTCGAATTCCTCTCCGCCAGCTCCGGCCAGACCGCGCCGACCAGCGGGACCGACTCCGCCGATCCGATGCAGCAGATGCTCGACTACTTCTCGCCCGAGAAGACGGCCGGCCGGATCCTTGACTTCGCCCTCAGCTTCTTCGACAAGAGCCAGGCCTACAAGGATGGCGGAAACACCCAGGAAGCCCGCCAGAACTTCTCCGACTTCATCGGCGGCGCGATCCAGAAGGGCTTCGATCAGGCCGGCGCGATCCTGGGCGGCGGCCTGCCCGACGAGATTCAGTCCGGCATCGACCAGACCCACGACATCGTCTTCAAGGGGCTGGACGACTTCGTCAAGAACGGCCTGGACCAGAGCAAGGAAGACGACGGCGTCTACGCCCGCAGCGCGGCCTACCGGCTGGAAGTCTCTTATTCCTATACTTCGGTCTCCGCCTACCGCTCCAACGCCACGGGTTACGACTCGACCGGCCGGGCCAGCTCCGCCGCCGACAGCAGCAGTCAGGTGGACACGGCGGTGTAACCTCCTTTCGCTCCCAAAAAACCGGGGGAACTTTTTTGCAAAAAAGTTCCCCCGGACCCCTTCAAAAAACTCTCAC
>CAYMGG010000254.1:0-8887 GCA_964389915.1 uncultured Planctomycetaceae bacterium | reverse complement strand
CACGGCCAGCGAGGTCACGCTCTTGCCGCAGCCCGATTCGCCCACCAGCCCCACCGTGCGCCCGGCCGGCACGGCCAGGTTCACTCCGCGCACCGCCCGCACCGGCCGGCCCCGGCCGCCGAACTCGACGACCAGCTCGCGGATTTCCAGCAGCGCGCAGGCAGAGACGGCGGTCATGGTTTATCCCTATTCGCTGGATTTCATGGAACGACGGATTTCTTCCAGGCTGTAATGGCGTCCCTGCCCCAGCCCGGGGCAGTTGCGCTTCTCGCCCTCCCAGGCCTGCTCGTCGCGCAGCACTTCAGGCCACCAAGGGAAGGTCCGGCACTGGCTGGGGCGCAGGGCGTAGACCGTGCACCGGCCGTCTTTCCCCAGGAAGACGCAGTCCCCGCTGGGCGCGTCCACGAAGGCCAGACCGTTCCAGGTGCGGCGCAGATAACGCCGGCCGAACTCGTCCAGGGTGAGCTTGAGGCTGGCGGCCAAGCGGCCGATCTCGGTCTCGTTCACCCAGACGTAGCCGCCCGGGCCCCGGCAGCAGTCGCCGCAGCCCGTGCAGCCGAATTTCAGCCCCTTTTCGAACCAGCAGTCGCTCATTCGCCCTCCGCCTCGACGGCCGCCTCGCCCTCGTCCTCGCCCGGGGCATCGCCGCGCGGGCGGCCCAGCCGGTAGCGGACCTCGCCTAGCAGTCCCAGCAGCACGTAGGCGTTGAAGCAGACGAAGATCGTGACCTCCGGGGCGCTCAGCAGAACGGCGAAGGCGAAGATGAAGGCCACCACCGAGGTCAGGCGCTTGCGGCCGCCCAGAAAACGGTTGGCCAGATGCGCAAAGCGCAGCCGCGTGACCATCAGCACGCCCAGGATCAGCAGGTAGACGCCCAGGAAACGGACCTGGGCGACCTGGACCGCGCCCGCGTCGGCCGGGCCGATCACCAGGGACTGCCAGAGCCAGTCGAGATGTCCGGAGCGCGCGAAGAGGATGGCGCTGACGGCCGCGCCCGCCGCGCCGGGGCTGGGCAGGCCGTGGAAATAGCTCTTGGCCTTGACGTCCATCTCCACGTTGTACCGGGCCAGCCGCAGCACGGCGCAGGCGGCGTAGACCAGGCCGCAGCCCATCGCCTGGCTGAGCCAGCGCGGATCGTCGGAGGGCTGGATCCGCAGCCAGAGGGTGGTCAGGATCATCGCCGGCGCCAGCCCGAAGCTGCAAGCGTCGGCCAGGCTGTCGAGCTCGCCGCCGAAGCGGCTGGCCGAGCCGGTCAGGCGCGCCACCCGGCCGTCGAGCAGGTCGAAGACCATGGCCACGAAGATCATGCCGCAGGCCACCTTGATGAACCGCTCGGCCTGCTCCAGATCGGCCGGCTGGATGCGCAGGGCGTGGCAGCAGAAGGCCACGGCGGCGAAACCACAGGCGAAATTGCCCAGGGTGAGCAGGGTCGGCAGAGGCGAGACGCGTTTCATGCGGGCAATTCTCCGATTACGGTCTGGCCGGCCCGGACCGACTGCCCGGGCGTGATGTGGAGCTTGACCGCCCCGAGGGGCAGGAAGAGGTCGGTCCGGGAGCTGAACTTGATCATGCCGAAGCGTTGTCCCCGGACCAGCGCGTCCCCCGGCCCGACCGTGCAGACGATCCGCCGGGCGATCAGGCCCGCCACCTGCCGAACCAGGAAGCGCGGCAACCGGGGGTCGTCGGTCTGGCAGAGGACGTCGTTGGCCTCGTTGCGATGGGCCGAATCGGCGTTCATGGCGTTCAGGAACTCGCCTTGCCGGTAGCGCACTTCCGCCACCCGGCCGCCGAAAGGAGCGCGATTCAGGTGGACGTTGAAGATGCTCAGAAAGATGCTGACCCGCACGACCCGGCCGCCGAAACCGCCCGGATCGTCGACCTCGTCGACGGCCGTGACCGTGCCGTCGGCCGGACTGACCAGCAGATTCTCGTCGGCCGGCGGGGTTCGCTCCGGGTCGCGGAAGAAGCTGACGACGAAGACGCCCATCACCAGCGGAAAGAGGGCCAGGCCGTAAAAGCCGCTCCAGAACATGGCACCGCCGTAGGCGAAGATCGCGGTCGCGCCGCCGGTGAGCGCCAGCGACACCAGGATCTCCCGCCGGCCGTATGGGGTCAGCCGCACGCTCCGCTCCTTCCCGTCACGCGGACTTAAAAAATTCCGCCTCCAACATCAGGCAGAGGCAGTGATAAATCGGCAGGTGCAACTCCTGCGCCAGGTGCGTTTCGCTGGCCGGTGCCCGGATGCAGACGTCGGCCAGGGCGGCCAGCTCCCCCCCGCCCTGCGCGGTCAGCCCCAGGACGCGCAGGCCCTTGGCTTTCGCGGCGCGCACGGCGGCCAGCACGCTGACGGAATTGCCCGAAGTGCTCAAGGCCGCCAGCACGTCGCCCCGCCGGCCCAGAGCCCAGACCAGCTGGGCGAAGCCCAGATTCTCGCCCACATCATTGGCAAAGGCCGTGCGCAGCGCCCCGAAACCGGTCAAAGGAATGGCCGGCAACGCGCCTTGCAGCCGGCCGGCCAACTCCGGCGGCAACCCGGCCCGGTCGGCGGCCGACAGCGGCCGGGTCTGGTCGAACCCTTTGAGCAGTTCGGCCGCCCAGTGCTCGGCGTCGGCGGCGCTGCCGCCGTTGCCGCACAGCAACAGCTGCCCCCCGGCGGCAAAGGCGTCGCGCAGCAGCGCATAACCCGCTTCAATCCGGTCCGCGCAGGCCTGCAACGCCGGCAGGCGCACGCACAACCGTTCCAATTCGGAGCGCATCGCCACCTCCATCGGCTTGCCGTCGCCCCATTTCCAATCGCCGGGAAGGGGAGGAAATCCGGAACCGGATTTTCACCGCCGCGGTCAAGTCGCCGATATTTTTATCGTTGCCTCAGGTCGAAGCCCCACCGACTCTCGAAGCGCGCATTATCTTACCAATCACGCCCGAGTTCAACAAGTTAGCTTCGGATTCCGACCGCGACGGAATGATTCTATTCCCTTGCGGCCGGATTTGCATAGAATTCCGGGCGAGGAGGCTCTCGGCTTGACTCTGCTTTCCCGCAAATTTTCCGCGCACCTCCCTCTCTGGGGCGCCCTGCTGGCCGCTGCCGCCCTTTATTCTTTATACGACTTTCCCGCCACGCGGCTGGCGGGGGCAACCTATGCGGCCTGGGCTCTACCTTATCTGCTCTCCCGGCGGCAGACCGGCGTCGGGCTGGGCCTGGCACTCGCCGCCGGTTACGCGGCGGCCTTTCTGCTGAATCCACTGGCCTTGGCGCTGGCGGCAACCGCCGGCCGGCCGCCCCAGACCGGTCAACTGTTGCAGCTGCTATTGGCGGGCGGCGGGGCGGCCTGGGTCGGATTCTGGATTTGGCGACCGGCTCGCGCGGCTCTCCGCCCACTCCTGCCGTCTCCGGGCGACGCGGCGATTCTGACCGTCGGACTGCTCTGCTTCCATCTTGCGCCGGCGCTGGCCGATTTGGCTTACGCCGGCGATGAATGCTTTCACGTCACGACCATTCAATGGTGCCAAAGCCTCTGGCTGAAACTGCTGGAAAATTCGACCTGGACCAGGTTCGGACAAGCCTGGTTGGCCGGGGGAGCGGCTCTGGCCGGAGGCGGCCTAATCTTCCGCCGCCGGCCGCGGGCGGCGGGGTCGGCCGGGGAGACGCAGGTCGGGCGCAGCATCTTCTGGCTCTGGCTGACTGCGGGGTTGGGCCTGGCGGCGGCCGCGCCGTTTTTCCTGCCCCAAACCGAAACGCTCGGGGAATTCGGGTTGGGACGCGCGGCCCGCTATCCGGCGACCCAACCTTGGCTGAGCGTGCTGTTGGGGCAACTCTGCCGGGAGCAATGGAATTCGCCCGGCTTTTACCGCCTGGAAGTGGCGCGCCTGCTGCCCCTATTGGCGGCCTTCGGCGCGATTCTGATTCTGGCGGGCGATCCGCGCTGGCGGAGTGAATCGCGTTTGCGCCGCCTGACGGCGGTGGCCGCCCTGGCCACAACTCCGCTGCTGCTCTTCTTCGGCACGGTCCAGTGCCTGGAAATGGCGGCCGTGCCGCTCCTCTTGCCCCTGCTCTTCGACGCCCGCCATTGGCTCCTGGCCGCGCCCGCCCGGCTGCGTCAGCGGCCGGCCAGCCTGGCCGCGCCGCTATTGGGCTTAACCACGGACGTGGCTGCCGTGGCCCTGCTGACCCTGTATGCGACGCGCTTGGCGGCTCAGCGGCGAAGGCTCCTAAGTCGTGTCGGGTTGACAGCGGAGCTGCGGCTGGCATTTCAGCTGGCTCTGCCCGCGATCCTCTTCATCGCCGTCCGCTTCTACGCCCAGCGCTACGCCGTTCAACTCCTGGGCGGCGTGGTCCCCTACACCGGCGCGGGCGGCAATCTGCTCGATTGGCGGCTCTGGCAGATTAACCTGGAGCAGGCCGCCCGACAGTTCGGCCTGCTGCTGCCGGCGGCGGCGGCCGGAGCCTGGCTCGCCTGGCGCGGCGGACGCAGGCCGACGGCGATCCTGTCCGGGGGGTTGTTCCTGGTCATGGGAATTCTGTATATGACCTACGTTCCCGAAACGATCGGGCTGGCCCGGCATAATCTGCTGCTGCTGCCGCCGCTAATGACGCTGAGTTGGGAGTTGCTGACCGCGCTCAAACATCGCCGCCTGCCGGGAGGCCTGCTGATCGCCGGACTGCTGGGCGCCAATCTGCTTCTCAACCGGGGCACGCCCGACGGCGACCGCCAGCCTTGGCCGGGGATGGGGGAGCAGTGGTATAACTACCGCGAAGCCTTTACCGCGATCAAGCAAGTCAATCCGCACGCGCGGGTGATGCTGGTCAATATGCCGCACGGCTATGCGCATTGGTGGCTGGCGCATGCACTCGGCTGGAAACCTAAAGCTATTTTGCAATACCGGCCGTTCGCGCCGGACAACCCGGAACTCAACCTGAAGTTGTCCCTGGCCGAGGGGGCTCGGAACCAAGCCGACTTCGTGATCTATCGCCGCGAGCGTGACCAACGACTGCCGGAGCAGGCGGGAGCTTTCGGCTTCGCCGAACTGGCGCGATTCCCCTCATTGAGCGGGGAATTAGTCCTGTACGGGCGGGCGGCGGGGAGATAGCGCCGCAACCCCGTTTCTGGGGAAACTTTTTTGCATAAAAGTTCCCCCGGTCCCCCTCAAAAAAAGCTCCCCCGGCTTCGCCGTTTCGAGCGTTCAGATGGGCGAATTCAACGTCGCCTGGAGCGTGTGTAAAGAATTCGCCGCCCAACGGGAGCGAGCGAAATGGCGGCGGCAAAAGCGCGCCAGCGCGGCTAAAGTTTTTTTGAGGGGGGTCAGGGGGGACTTTTTTTCAAAAAAAGTCCCCCCGGGGGCGGTCAGCGGTTGAAGCTGCGCATCACCCGCTTCTTTTCCATGTCCGCGTCGCGTTTGCGCATGGTCTCGCGTTTGTCATGAACCGCCTTGCCGCGCGCCAGGGCGATCTCGACCTTGGCCATGCCCCGTTTCCAATAGATTGAAAGCGGAATCAGGGTCAGCCCCTTGGCCTCGGAGGCCAGGCGCAGCTTGCGGATTTCACGCTTGTGGGCCAGGAGCCGCCGCCGCCGCGTGGGGTCGTGGTTCCAGAGGTTGCCCATCGCGTATTCGGAGATGTTCATCCCAATCAGAAACAGCTGGTTCTCGTCGACCATCGCATAGCTGTCGGCGAAGGTGACGTGGCCGTCGCGCAGGCTCTTCACCTCCGTGCCCCGCAGCTCTAGGCCGCACTCCAGTTTGGAGATGAGCTCGTAATCGTGGAAGGCGCGGCGGTTCTTCTGGATCAGTTTGATGCCGGGTTCGGCGCCGGCAGCGGCGTTCGGCTTTTTGGCCATGTTTCCTTCCCTTGGCGGGCGCGTTCGGCCTCCTCAGCGGCGTCGAGTTCGGCGAAACGCCGGCTCTGCCAGGCGAAGGGGTTCTTGCGCCCGCGGCTGTCGTGGGCAAAGGCCCAGGTGGCGCGATGACCCCGCAGGTCCAGGTGCATGGTGCAGGAGTAGTCGCCGCCGCTGAAACAGTACACGCCGATGCCGCCCATCGGCAAGGCCCCGGAGGCTTGCAGGTCCTCGATCATCGCCACCAGCCAGAGGCCGTCTCCACTGTCGACCTTGCCGTCGCGGTTCAGGTCGTCCATGTCCTCGTTGTTGTCCGCATCGACGATGAAGTCCACCGCGTCGCAGTATACATGGCGACCATAGCGGGTCGAACCGATCCCCCGGTTGTAGCCGGGGGCGCGAAAGACGCTCAGAATCTTGAAGGCACCGGACGGAATCCGTTGGCCGGCCAGAGCGCCGCGCAGGGTCTCGATCGCCTTAAGCAACGGGTAGCAAACCGGCACCAGGTCGGTGTGCCGCTCGCCGGTATCCTTGCTCGGAACCACCAGATCCTGCAAGCGCATCGAGGGCGAAACCCAGAAGTCGGCCGTCTCGGGCAGGATCCGCCAGAACCAGCGCGGCGGGACATAGGCCTCCGGATGCTCCTTGACCTTGTCCTGGCCGCCCTTGGCCGAATCGCCGTAATAACCCAGGTTGACCCCGTCGACCGTCAGGTTGCCGTAACCCTTGCGGTCGAGCGTCCCCTCCAACGGCACGAAGAGGCAGATCAGCGGCGTCTCCGGCACGGTGTTGAGGCGAAAGAAGTGCGGCCCCGGCTCGTTGGGCGCGGCGAAGCGGACCTCCCCGGCGGAAGCCTCGCGCACCGTCACCTCCGCGCCCGGCGAACAGGCCAAAAGCGGCGGCCCGGGGAAGACGAATTCCATGGCCGCCCCGCTGACCGGATCCGCCCAGCGGCATTCGAGTCGCAACTCGCCGGCGCTTGCGGCGCCAACCCAGACCACCCCCAGCAAAACGCCGGCCAACCGCAGGCGTCGGTCGGCCGGCCGAGGATTGAAATTCATGATCGCGTACCATTCCCCAGCGGCAAACAAATATGATTGCCGGCCCGGCGGCCAGCGCGTATATTATACATCGGCTGAGGGTGACGGCCAAGGCCAACTTTTCTGCCGCAGATCAGCCGCAACCGGCTGTTCCGGAGTTGAGGAGAATATTCCTCATGGCTGACAATCTCACCGAGCTCGGCGCCTCCCTCACCCGCCAGAGCTTTACTGCATACTACGCGGAGCATGCCGGCGCGCTGCAAGCGTATCTTTTGCGCCTGATTAGGGTTCCGGAATTAGCCGAAGAACTGACGCAAGAGGCATTTTACCGCGCCTGGCGCGCCCGGGACAGCTTTGCCGGCAAGAGCACGTTCAAAACCTGGATCTTCGCCATCGCCATTAACCTGGTTCACGAGCAATTCCGCAAAAAGCGCGAGACGCTGCTGGGCGACGACGCCAATCTGCAATGGCGCGCCGATCCGGCCCCCGGGCCGGCCGAGCAGGCCGATCATAACGAACACCTGGCGCGGCTGCGTGTCGAACTCGACCGACTGCCGGAAGAATTGCGCGAAGCGCTGCTGCTGGTGCGTTTCGGCGACATGCGTTACGCCGAAGCGGCCGAGGCCTTGGGGATCACGACCGACGCCTTGCGCATGCGCGTGCATCGGGCGATGAACCGCCTTTGCGAGCGTTTGACGTGAGTCAGGCAGATTATAGAAGTTAGGGCTAAACGGCGGCAGCCAGCGTCGACGTAGGGGCGGGGAATGAGCCTTGCCCTGCGGGTGACTGACTTACAAAATGTCCGGCTTTGTCTTTTCGATTCAGCTCGGTCCCGACGTAGGAACAGACCGGAAACCGGATAGTTTTTTTGAAACCGCCCCTCGCGCCGGGAATCAAATCAAGTGGCGAGGGCGAAGGCGAGGGCGCCGGCGGTACCGCGGCGACTGAGGATCGGCAATGGACACGGCCCGGGCCTGGGAACTGCTAACGCAAATGTTGACCGGCGAAATCACGCCGGCCGATTACGAAGCGTTGGAGGCTTATATGGCCGCGAACCCCGCCTGGCGCAGCAGCGCCGAGCACTACCGCCAGATCTGGCGCGACCTGGGACGCCTGGCCCCCGGCACGCCATCGATTCCGGCCATGCATCAGCGCCTGCGCGCGGCCATCGAATCCGCCCCGGCCGAACCGGATTCCTTCCCGGAAGACGAGCTTAGCGACCAGGATCTGGACCTGGCCGCCGGCGGCCTGGGGCAATTCCCGGTCGACCCCGACACCCATCCCCTCTAAACGGCTTTGTCTTCTAGGAATCCCGCGTTTTACATTTCCCCAGCTACGGAGCAACCATGAAACGCCACCCCCTGGCCCTTGACGAATTAGTGCTTGCCCCCTTCAGCGCCTTCAACAGCGAATGGTTTTTGCTCACGGCCGGCAATTTCGCCGCCGGCGTCTGCAACACCATGACCGTCGCCTGGGGCAGCCTGGGAACCATGTGGTCCAAGCCGCTGGCCATGGTGGTGGTCCGCCCCACCCGCCGTACCTACGAACTCCTGGAGCAGGGCGACAGCTTCACGCTGACCGCCTTCGCCCCCGAACGCCGCGAGGCCTTACAGTATCTGGGAACCCATTCCGGCCGGGATGGGGACAAGATCGCCGCCGTCGGCCTCACTCCCATCGCCTCGACCCAGGTCGACGCCCCCGGTTTCGCCGAAGCCGAGCTCATCCTCGAGTGCCGCAAAAGTTATTTCAACGACCTGGAACCCCAGAATTTCCTGCTGCCCTACATCGCCAAGAACTATCAGAAAGACTATCATCGCATCTATTTCGGCGAGGTGCTGGCCGCCTTCGGCACGGAGCGCTATCGGGGCGCATGAGCGAGCCGCTCTATCTCTCCTACGCCGCCCAGCTACGCCGGCGCTTCCCCTTCCCCGTCCGCAAGGTCAGCCTGGACGCGGGCTTCGGCTGCCCCCACCGGACCGGTCCCGAAGGCTCGGGCGGGTGCGCCTTCTGCGTACC
>CAYMGG010000253.1:0-8921 GCA_964389915.1 uncultured Planctomycetaceae bacterium | reverse complement strand
GGGGCCGCCGGGAGCGCGGCGACCGGGGCCGCCGGGGCGGCCGACGGCTGCCCGGCCTGCTGTTCGGCCACTTCGATCAGACTGACCGGCGCGCCGGCCGGAGTCGGGGCGGCCGCGGCCGGATCGTCCATCCGGGGGGCCGGCGCGGGCAGGGCGTGCGAGTCGAGCTTTTTGGCCGGCCAGTTCGGCGCGTCCGGATCCCGCCATTTCTGCGGCCATTTTTCCCATTCCTCCCGCGGCCGAGAGCGCAGCGAGGAGAGGTCGGACTGCGTGGCGTTGGGGGGCAGCAGGGCCTGGCCCTGGCGGATGGCGGCTTCATTGGGCGCTTCGCCCCCGGGCGCCGGCAGTTCGCCCGCCACCTCGCCCGGGGCCAGGCCGGCCGGCAGCCCGGCGGGCGGAAGGTCGGCCGGAGCCGGAGCGGCGGTTTCACGCGGCGCGGGCGGCGGGTTCGGCGCGGCGGCGGCTTCCGTGCCGGGTAGAACCGGCAGGGCCGGAGGAAGCACCGGCCGGTCGTGTGGCTGGTCGGCTTCAGTCAGCCCGCTGATTCGGCCGGAAGTATCGCCGGCAAAGGCGCGTAGTCCGGGTTTCCGCGGCCAGGCGGCCAGGCGGGAACCGGTTTTTGTCTTTTCGATTTGCAGGCGATAATAGTGCAGGCAGAGGCTGACTTCCGGAGCGGAGAAGAAGTCGGGCGCCAGCTTGGCCAGACCGGACTCGTCGGTCTCCATGCCGGCTTGCAGAGCCTGTTCGATTTCGGCTTGGCGCAAGAGCTGGCGCAGCGCGCCGCGCACCTCGGCCTCGGCCCGGGCGGCATTCTGGCGGCGGGCGGCCACCAGATACCATTGGCCGTCCTCGCGAGTCAGGGCGACGGTGACGATGATGCCGGGTTCGGCCGGCGGCTTGGGTCCATTCTCCGCCGGCGCGGCGGGCGTGTCGTCGGTCAGCGCGGCCATGAAACGCAGGCTCGCCCAGTCGCCGGAAACCTGCAACTGCCCCTGGTCGACCGGAGAGAGCAGAGCCTCGTAGGCGGCGCTGAGCGGATGGTATTGCAGGCAGAATTCGGAATAGGAGAAGGCTTGGCGCGAGAGGGGCGAGAAGCAGGCGTAGGCCTCTTCCATCCGGCCTTCGCGCAGGCGGGCGACGAATTTTTCCCAGAGCGCGGCCGCGCCGAGCGTGCCGGGCGCGTCGGAATAATTGGCCACCGCCGGCCGCCGCAACGGCGCCGGCGGCTGGGCAAAGCGGGCGGTAAGATCCGCGCCGGCCTCGCCGGCCGAAAGCCGCAGGCCGAGACTCAACAGCAGCCCGACGAGCAAAAAGCGCGCCCCGACCCTGACCGAGCTAAATCCCGCCGATTCGCCGCGCAAGCCGATCCCTGCCTGAAAAGGATGAAACCGAGCAGATAACTGCATTTCAATTCAGGATGTTAGATGCTCATCCAGCCATAGTCAAGGGAAATGGCCCAGGGGCCGCAAAGGCCCGGCCGCAGGGAGGGCTTTAGGCCTAAAGATTCGCGTTCCCCTCGGCAAAAACGCGCTTCTACGGGCTGGTCTTATCGCCCATTCAAAAGAGCGTCAGCCGCCGCGCCGGGTTTCCTCGGGAATAAGCTTTTCATAACCCGGGAATTGTATTTCAATGGTCCGGCAGTCCAAGACCAATCGGGAGCCGAACCAGATGATAAAAATCACGCCGACCGAAACCGTGGGAGTGCCGCCCGCCGAGTTCAGCTATATCCAGGGCCGCGGCGGCCTGGGGCGGCTGATCATGCCTCTGACGCGGCACCTGCGGGCCGTGCAGGTAGAGCGCTATGTCGAACCGCGCGGCCGCCTGCTGGATATCGGCTGCGGCGACGGCTATTTTCTCAAGCGGGTGAAATGCCCTGAACGCTACGGGCTGGACAAACTGCTGGGCGACGAGGTCACCGATCGGCTGCCGTTTGCCGCCGAGTTTTTCGATTACGTCACCTTGCTGGCCGTGATCGAGCATATCGACGAGCCGGCGGCGCTGCTCGGGGAAATCCACCGGGTGCTCAAACCGGGCGGCCGGCTGATCTTTACCACCCCGCGCCGGGCGGCCGACTTCTTCATCTCGCTTTACGCCCGGCACATCGACGAGGAACACAAGGTTTACCACGATCTGGCCAGCGTCCGGCAGCTGGCTCAGGGCCTTTTCGAGATCACCGATTATCGCCGGTTCCTGGGCGGATTGAACCAGGTGTTCTGTCTGACGAAAATTCCCACCTGATTCGCGGCGTCGGGAGAAAAGGTGAAGCAGGGGGAGGGTTTTCCCCCCGAGCATGCGGTTTCCCGCGGCCGGCGTTTCTACAACCGACTTTCGCGTGGAGCGTCGGCCTGGGCGGTGGGGACGGAGGGGACGGGTACGAGCAGGCGCTGGCCGACGCGCAGTTGTTGGGGTTTGAGGCTGGGGTTGGCCTTGAGCAGATCGCGCCATTTGTTGCCATCACCCATCTGATTCTGGGCGATCCGGTAGAGCGTGTCGCCGGCCGTGACCGTGTAATTGCGATAAGTCAGGCTTCCGGCCGGACGGGGCCGGGAGGTGTTGGCTTCCGGTTGCGGCGGCAGAGCCGGGCGGGCCGGGACCACCGGCGTGACGGCCGGCGGCTTGGTTTGGGCCGGGGCCGACTTTATTGCCGTCGGGGGAGTGCGGCCGGAGGCCGGAACCGTCGTCCGCGGCAGCGCATCGTTCAATTCGGCGGCCGATTGGCCCGAACCGATCAAGGCCAGGGCTTTCTGGCGTTCCTCCTCCAGCTTCTGCCGCGCGGTTTCAACGTCCAGCCGATTGTTGAAGGTCAAGACTCCGCCCGGCTCGGCCAGCTTGCCGACTCGGCTGACCATGCCAAAGAAGAGCAGCAGGCCGACAATCATGGTAATGAAAGCCGCGAAATGCGGCCCGCCGGTGGTCTCGTTTTCGGCCATGGTGGAATTCAGTCTCCGCTAAAGATGGATCAATCAGTCAGTAAGGTTTGTTTTATCAATAATTTATCAGATCATAAAACCGCTCTGATTTGGTGCCCGACCTGGGGCATAATTATCGATAAGCCGTTCTTTTTTATCGTCCGGCGCAAAGCTGGGCTTTAGGGGTTTACGGGAAAAATTGAGAATGGGCCAGGATTCGGCAAGCAAGTCAAAATGACCGAACCGGTTTTGGGGGCGGTTAGTGTCCGCGCGGAGGTTTAGATAGATCTTTATTAGTATAAATCATTATTTGGATAGAAGTTAAATTTGTCAGCGAGCTATTTTAAGCCAATTTCAGATCGTGGCACGGAGGTTGCAATTAAAGCCGGGAACTACTAGTGGGTAAGCTTTCGGCTTGTCTTTTTGGACCAAGTGCTGGTTGGTATTTCTTTTGCGATGCGGAGGAACAAGGCAATGGCTGTGAAACCGTTGGGAGACAAGATCCTGGTCAAGCGCCTCGAGGCGGAGGAAGTCACCAAGGGCGGCATCGTGCTGCCGGATACGGCCAAGGAGAAGCCGAAGGAAGGCAAGATCATCTCCGTCGGGCCGGGCAAGGTGCTGGATGACGGTTCGCGTGGTTCCATGCAGGTCAAAGCCGGCGACCGGGTGCTCTTCACCTCCTATGCCGGCACCGAGATCAAGATCGACGGCGAAGACTTCCTCATCATGAGCGAAGACGACATTCTGGCCGTGGTGGAAAAAGCCTAATTACAAAAGACGCGTCTTTTTTTGATCCATGAGGAGGAGTAAGCAACATGGCCGCCAAGAAACTGGCTTTTGAAATGGATGCGCGCGAGGCCGTGCGCCAGGGCGTGCGCCAGCTGGCGCAGGCCGTCAAGGTCACCCTCGGCCCGCGCGGGCGCAACGTGATCATCGAAAAATCCTTCGGCGCCCCGACCGTCACCAAGGACGGCGTGACCGTGGCCAAGGAGATCGAGCTCGAGGACAAGTACCAGAACATGGGCGCCCAGATGGTCAAGTCGGTCGCCAGCAAGACCTCCGACGTGGCCGGTGACGGCACCACCACCGCCACCGTCCTGGCCGAGGCTATCTTCGAGGAAGGCCTCAAGAACGTCACGGCCGGCGCCAGCGCCATGGCCTTGAAGCGCGGCATCGACAAGGCCGTCACCACCGTGGTCGAAGAACTGAAGAAGCTCTCCAAGCCCGTCAAGGGCTCCACCGAGATCGAGCAGGTCGGCACCATCAGCGCCAACGGCGACACCGAGATCGGCAAAAAGATCGCCGAAGCCATGGCCAAGGTCGGCAAGGACGGGGTCATCACCGTCGAGGAAGGCAAGGCCCTGGAGACGACCATCGAGTTCGTCGAAGGCATGCAGTTCGACCGCGGCTACATCTCGCCCCACTTCGTCACCAGCGTCGAGAACATGGAAGCGGTGATGGAGAACCCCTATATCCTGATCCACGAGAAGAAGATCTCCAACATCCGCGAGTTGATCCCGGTCTTGGAGAAGGTGGCCCAGAGCCGCAAGCCGCTCATCATCATCGCCGAGGACATCGAAGGCGAGGCCCTGGCCACGCTGGTCGTCAACAAGCTGCGCGGGACCCTGCAGGTCGCCGCGGTCAAGGCGCCCGGCTTCGGCGACCGCCGCAAGGCCATGCTCGAGGACCTGGCCGTGCTGACCGGCGGCCGCGTCATGAGCGAGGATCTGGGCATCAAGCTGGAGAACATCACCCTCGACCAGCTCGGCTCGGCCAAGAAGATCGTGGTCGACAAGGACAACACCACCATCATCGAAGGCGCTGGCAAGACCGCCGCGATCAAGGGCCGGATCGACCAGATCCGCGCCGAGATCGAGAACACCACCTCCGACTACGACCGCGAGAAGCTGCAAGAGCGGCTGGCCAAGCTCGCTGGCGGAGTGGCCCAGATCAACGTGGGCGCGGCGACCGAGGTCGAGATGAAGGAGAAGAAGGCCCGCGTCGAGGACGCGCTGCACGCCACCCGCGCGGCCGTCGAAGAGGGCATCCTGCCCGGCGGCGGCGTGGCCCTGATCCGCACTCTCAAGGCTCTGGAAAAAGTCAAGGCCGAGGGCGACGAAGCCATCGGCGTCGACATCGTGCGCCGGGCCCTGACCTCGCCCCTGCGGACCATCGCCGAGAACGCCGGCCAGGAAGGCGCGATCATCGTCCAGAAGGTCTCCGAGGGTAAGGACGCCTTCGGCTACAACGCCGCCACCGGCGAGTACGTCGACCTGGTCAAGGAAGGCGTGATCGATCCGACCAAGGTGACCCGCAGCGCGCTGCAGAACGCGGCGAGCATTTCGGGCCTGCTGCTCACCACCGACTGCCTGATCGCCGAGATCCCGGAAAAGAAGCCGGCCATGCCCGCCGGCGGCCCCGGCGGCATGGGCGGGATGGGTGGCATGGGAGGGATGGGCGGAATGGGTGGCATGGGCGGCATGATGTAAGCCCCCGGCGCCAGCCTGCAAAACCCAAGTTCCCCCGGCCTTCGGGCCGGGGGATTTTTTATGTACCCCAGTTATACTAACTCCATTTAATTAAGGCGGATTCTGGGGGACTTTTTTTGCAAAAAAAGTCCCCCAGGCCCCTCAAAAAAACTCTCACCAGCTTTGCCTTTTCGGGAGCGTAGAGGAAAAATTCAAGGCTATGCGGAGTTTGAACCGATTCGGTTCATAATAATCAAATTTGATATTATGGTTTTTTCGTCCCTCGCCATTGCCGCGGCGAGCGGCCGTAATGCTTTCTAAAAGCTCTCGACAGCGCAAACGCCGAGCCATATCCCACCAATTGAGCGATCAACTCCAGCTTGTAATCGGTAGTCCGCAGCAATTCGCCGGCGCGGCGCAGCCGTAAGCCGGCCACCAGGCCCAGCGGCGTGGTGGCGCAGAGCCGTCGGACCAGTCGATACAGGCTGGCCGGGGAGAGCCGCACCAGCGCCGCCAATTCTTCGATTCGCCACGGCCGACCCAGCTCCGCATCCACTCTTTTCCATAACTCGGCTAATTCACTGCGTTCGGCAGGATTTTCCGCCGGCATCGGGGGCAGCATTTTTTTCAGATAGGCGACGATCAGTTCAGCCTGGGTCGCGGCGATCTGCCAATCCGTGTTTTGCAGGGCGCTACATTCGGACCAGTAACCGGCCATGGCCGCCCGCAGGGGTTCAAGATACGGGGACGGAAGTACGGGCGTGGGGGTTTCGCCTAAAACCGGCCAGTAGGCTTCCGCCAAAGTCAGCCAGGCTATGTCCCAACGCGCGGCCGACCGGTAGATATGCCAGCGGCGGGCCGGAGCCAGCCAAAGGTCGCCGGGGCGCAGCCAGCCGGAAGCGGCGGCGGTTTCGTAGCGGGCCCGGCCGGCCAGAGTGAAGATAACGGCGTGGAACTCCGGGCGCGGGCGGCGGATTTCATATGGCGCGCGGAGCTCGCTCAGGCCGCCGCTGATAATGCCGGCCGCGCGCAGCGCCGCCCCGGCCGGGGTTTGAACGGACAGGAACCGCTCCCGGCAGTTCGGCGGAATGATGATAGTTTGAGTTATGTTTTTGAAATTCCGGACCATTGGTTAAGCCCGCCGCGGGAATAGAATGATTTTGTCCCTGGAGTGATTCTATCACCAAAATAGCCGCCAAGTATGAAATTTACGGCTGATTACAAAACTCTGAAGGCCGCGAGCCGGAGCGGTTAGATTTTCAACGTTGAGTACGGCTCCTATCCTTGAAAGGATAAGTTATGATATTGAGCAAACGAGAGAATTTCTTGCGCGCGATCAACCGGACCCGGCCGCAATGGGTGCCCAATGGCTATGAATCAGTGGTCACGATCAAAGCGCCGGTGGTCGAGCGGCCGGCGGCGGCGGGACTGGACGCGTGGGGCGTGCGCTGGGAATACGCGGACGCGGCGCACGGCGGCACCTATCCGGCCGCCGGCGGCCAGGCGCTCAGCGAGCTGGCGGAATGGCGGTCGCGGCTCTGCGTCCCCACCGTGGCAGGTCTGCCCTGGAAAGAGATCGCCGCCCAAGCTGCCGACTTGGATCGCGAGAATCAGTTGATGCAGGGTTTCGTAGAAATGGGGCTGTTCGAGCGTTCCTATTTGCTCTTAGGCATGGAGGCGGCGCTGGTGGCCTATCTGGAGCAGCCGGCGGAAATGGCCGAATTGCTCAACGCTATCGCCGACTACAAAATCGCCCTGATCGAATGGTTCGACGATACGGTCAAACTCGACCTGCTCTGGTACGGCGACGACTGGGGCACGCAGCAGGCTTTGTTTCTCCCGCCCGAAGTCTGGCGCACGGTGATCAGGCCGCCGACCGCCCGCATCTATCAATGCGCGCGCCGGCGGGGCATTCTGGTCAACCAGCACTCCTGCGGCCGGATCGAAAGCATTTTCGGCGATCTGGTGGAAATGGGCCTGAACCTGTTCAATCCCTGCCAACCCTGCAACGACCTGGCCGAACTCAAACGCCGCTACGGCCACCAGGTCACCTTTGTCGGCGGCATCGACAGCCAGTTCGTGCTCGACAAGCCGGGCGTGACTCCGGACGAAGTCCGGGCCGAAGTCCGCCGACGGATCGGCGAGTTGGCCGGCGGCGGCGGTTACGTGGCTGCACCCAGCCACGGCGTGCCATACCGGCCGGAACTGATCGCCGCCATGAACGAAGAAATCGCCACTTGCGGCCGCAATTGCTACGCGGCGGCTGGAAACTGAACACTCGAATTAGCGAAGCTAGGTAAGAGTTTTTTGAAGGGGTCCGGGGGAACTTTTTTGTAAAAAAGTTCCCCCGGAGTTCATTTCTTTGATTATGAGCCTGTGTTTCTAGCAGCCCGCCAAGAAAGCTCCGGCCAAGCGCAGGCCTTCCTGTTCGCCGGCTTCGGTGCCGTTGTAGTTCTCGTCTTCCAACTCGATGCCGATCGCACCGGCATAGCCCGCGTCGCGCAGGATGGCGAAGGCCTCTTTCCAGCGCATCTGTCCGTCGCCGGGAATGGTGTAGCGCCAGACCGCGCTGCCATAGCCGTGCTTGCGGGTCAGGGCCGCCGGCTTTTCCCAGCCGCATTCGTACAAGGCTTCGGGGATAAGCTCGGTGTCCTTGCCGTGGATATGGTGCACGCGCGGGGCGAACTCGCGCAGGAAGCGGATGGGGTCGATGCCCATACGGATCAGGTGCGAGGGGTCGTAGTTGACCGCCAGCCGCGAACCTGCGGCCAGGATGGCGCGGTAACCTTCCGGCGCGTGCACGCAGACGCCCGGTCCCGGCCAGCCCTCGATCACGATCCAGGCATCACACTTGGCGAGGATTTCGTCGAGCTGCTTATAGCCTTCGGTCGCCAGCTTGAGCGCGTCGGCCGGCGCCAGGGCCGGATCGTCGGCCTGCACCACGGTGAAGAAATTTTTCACGCCAGCCTTGGCGGCTGCCGTGATGTAATCGCGGCAACGAGCGACCGTGGCCGCGCGCCGGGCCGCGTCGGCGGTGACCAAACCCTTCCAATCCGGCAGGTCCGCCGAACCCACGGCCAGGCCGGCGGCCTTCACCGCCGCGGCCGATTGGTCTGCGTCGGCGTGCAGATCGATGCCGGCGAAATCATTCTTTTTCGCGAAATTGAGCAGTCCCGTCAGATCCTTCTGCCAAGGCGAACCGCCCCGCCGAAAACCGATGGGGAAGTTTCCCGTCTTGGTGCGCAACATGCTTGCTCCTCTGGAATCGATATGGGGATAAACCCAGTTAACAAGACTCGGTTTCCGGGGGAACTTTTTTGCATAAAAGTTCCCCCGGGCCCCTTCAAAAAACTCTCATCCGGCTTCGCCGTTTCGAGCGTTCAGATGGGTGAACTCAACGTTCGCCTAATCTGTAGCTTAATGTCTCCCCCTCCCTCCGGGAGGGGGTTGGGGGAGGGAAAGAACCGATCAGGCTTCAAGGTTTCTTCCCCCACCCCCCACCCCCCCCCCCGGGGGGGGGGGGGGGCGCGCCGGGTGGGTTTTA
>CAYMGG010000252.1:0-8960 GCA_964389915.1 uncultured Planctomycetaceae bacterium | reverse complement strand
ATCTTGAAGAGCCGGCCCACGCGCGGGCGCTTGTCCTGGGTGGAGTTGAGGACGTAGGTGCCGGCGGCGAGGGTGCCGGAGTAGACGCGCACGTAGACCAGCTTGCCGACGTGCTTGTCGGCCATGATCTTGAAGGCCAGGGCGGCCAGCGGGCCGCTGTCCTGGGGGACGCGCTCCAGCGGCTGGCCCTTGAGGCAGGAGCCGCTGACCGGCGGCAGGTCGACCGGGCTGGGCAGGTAGTAGACCACCGAGTCCAGCAGGCGCTGCACGCCCTTGTTCTTGAAAGCGCTGCCGCAGAGCACCGGGCAGATAGCGTGGGCCAGGGTTGACTTGCGAACCGCCGCGCGGATCTCGTCGACGCTGAGCTCTTCGTTGGCGCAGAACTTCTCGAGCAGTTTCTCGTCGAGTTCGCTCACCTTCTCGATCAGATTGCGCCGCCACTTGGCGGCCTCTTCCTTCATGTTGTCGGGAATCGGTTCCTCGCGGGGGGTGGTGCCCTGGTCGCTCTCGTCGTAGTAGACCGCGCAGTTCTGGACCAGGTCGATCAGGCCCTTGAACTCCTGGCCTTCGCCGTTGGGGATGGCCAGAGGAACCGCATTGGACCCCAGGTGCCGCTGGATCTGCTCGACCACGCCGAAGAAGTCGGCCCCGACCCGGTCCATCTTATTGACGAAGGCGATGCGGGGCACTTCGTACTTCTCGGCCTGCCGCCAGACGGTTTCCGACTGCGGCTCGACGCCGCCCACGGCGCAGAAGAGGGCGATGGCCCCGTCCAGGACGCGCAGGCTGCGCTCCACCTCGACGGTGAAGTCGACGTGCCCGGGGGTGTCGATCAGGTTGATGGCGTGCTCGCGCCAGGAGGTGGTGGTGGCGGCGCTGGTGATGGTGATGCCGCGCTCCTGCTCCTGGGGCATCCAGTCCATGGTGGCCGCGCCGTCGTGCACCTCGCCGATCTTGTGGCTGCGGCCGGTATAGAAGAGGATGCGCTCGGTGCAGGTGGTCTTGCCGGCATCGATATGGGCCATGATGCCGATGTTTCTCACCCGGTCAATGGGGTACTTCCTGGGCATGGGTTTCTCCGTTACATTCTGGGCGGCTCAAAGCCGCCGCGTGGTTTATTCCCCTCAGCCGGCGGACCGGCGGAAAGACCATTCCCGTCGCCCGCTTGGCGGGACGGCAGTCGCTTCCTCCAGTAGGTCTGGGGGGTGAAGCGAGTCGCGGCGGCTAATTCCAGCCCGCCGGCGGGAAAAGAAAAACCGGCGGAACCTTTACGGTTTCCGCCGTTAAGAGACAGTAATTATGCCTGATTTCGGCCGAAATACAAGGTTTATTTTTAGCTAATTATTGATTAGGTTCTATCAAGAAAGAAGGCGCCGAAGGGCGGGTTTGAAAAATCCGCCCTTCGGTGATTCGATCGGCCTTGCTTTCAGGCGAGTGCCAAAGACCGCTCTTATTCGAGGCCGTCTGGCAGAGGCCATGAAAAACCGCCTCGGACGCAAGTTCTGCGCCCGAGGCAGCGGGTAGAGATGATCGCCACGGCTCGGCCGGGAACCGGTTCGCAGGCCGAGCGCGGTTTATTTCTTCAGGGTTTTGGCCAGGCAAGCGCCGTATTCGTTCCACGCGCTCTTGACGCCGGGCTGGTTGAAGCTGTGGGTGGTGCCCTGCATGTAGATCAGCTGCTTGGCCTCGCCGGGGATGTTGTTGAACATGGCCGTGATCCCGGAGGGCGGACAGACGTAGTCGCCCAGACCGCTGTCGACCAGCACGAAGCCCTTGATCCGCTTGGCGTGGTTGGCCGCGTCGAAATAGCCCATGGCCGGGGTGTAGTCCGGCCGCCAGCCGCGCTGCCGGCCGAGGGTGATTCCGCCCAGGTCGCAGCACCAGGGCTTGTTGACCAGGCAGAAGGTGACCTGCGGGTCCAGGCCCGCCGCGGCCAGGGACTGCAATCCGCCCTGGCTGCCGCCGGTGACGATCAGGTTCTTGCCGTCCCACTCGGGCTGGGCCTTCATGAACTCCAGGGCCCGCATCAGGCGCAGGAACATGCCGAGGAAGTAGCTGGTCTCGGGCGAATCGTTGTTCTTGAAGCCGTAGTTGGCCAGTTCGCCCTTTTGCAGGGCCTCGTAATATTCCTTGGGCTGGCCGTTGGCGATGCCGTGGGCGTTGATGTCCAGGGCCAGCATGTTCTCGACGTTGGGGATGTTGGCCCCCCTGACGCCATAGCCGTGGAAGCTGACCGTGGCCGGCAGCGACTTGGGCGCCGCGTCCTTGGGCTTGGTGAAGTAGCCCGAGACCGGCTTGCCGCCGGCGCAGTCGATCTGGACGTCAAAACCGACCAGCTTGGGATTCTTGACCTCGATCGGCTTCTGCTCGGCCTTGAGCGGCACTTCGGCCAGCTTCTTCTTCTGCTCCTGCCAGAAGGCGTCGAAGTTTTCGGGTTCGGGCACGGTCGTCAGCTTCTCCGGCTGCACCCCGGCCCCGCACTCGAAGTGGAAGTCCTTGCCCTTCTCATAGCCGGAGGAGAATTTGTAGGGTTTGTGGTTTTCGTCGAGCGGGGTGACGGTCAAACGGACGAATCCCGGCTGCTCCAGCGAAGTGGTGATCGTCACCGGTTCGGCCGCGGAGGTCAGGGTGCCCTTCTCCTCCTTGCCGTCGTCGCCCCGGCGCTGCCAGCGCAGTTCGCGGCCGGCGGCGGGCTTGCCGTCCTCCAGAAAGACCAGGCTGAAGGTCATCTTCTCGCCGGGCTGATACATGGCATCGGGCTTGTCGGTGGTGATCTGGAAGCCGGGTTCGGCCGCGCGGGCCACCCCTGCCAGAACCAGCACCGCCAAGGTCGAAATCCAGGGTCTCAGGCTTCTCATCTGCGACGTCTCCTTATTCCATAAGGCCAAGGTTTGATTCCTGCGTGGGCAAATCTGCCCGCAATCCGCCTATTTCAAGCATTCCGCCAGCGCCGACGGCACGGCGGCGAGCATTTCGCCCACCTTCTCCGGTTGCTTGCCGCCGGCCTGGGCCAGTTCCGGCCGGCCGCCGCCGCCGCCGCCGATCAGGGGCGCGAGCTTCTTCACCAGGTCGCCGGCCTTGAGCCGCGCGGGCGCGAGCTCCTTGCCCACGCTGATGACCAGGCCGGCCTTGCCGTCCTCCGCTCCGGCCAGAACCACCACCCCCGCCGGCCCCAGCTTGGCCTGGGCCGACTCGGCCGCGGCCGAGAGCTCCTTGCCCAGGACCGGGCCAAGGTCCACGGCCAGATATTTGACGCCCGCGGCCTCGGCAGGTTCGGTCTGGGCCAGCTTGGCCGCCACCTGGCCCTGCTTGACCGAGGACAGTTCCTTGCGCAGGCTCTTGATCTCGTCCTGCAGGGCGGTTAGCCGGGCGGGCAGTTCGGCCGGCGCGCTCTTCAGTTCACGTGCCAGGCCGTCCAGGAGTTCGCCCTGCCGGCGGCCCAGGCGATAGGCGGCCGCGCCGGTCACGCCCTCGATGCGCCGCACGCCCGCGGCGACCGACTGTTCGCTCTCGATGCGGAAGCTGCCGATCGGGCCGGTCTGGGTCAGGTGCGTGCCGCCGCAGAATTCGCGGGAGAAGTCGCCCACCGAGATGACCCGCACCGTCTCGCCGTATTTTTCGCCGAACAGGGCCGTGGCCCCGAGCTTTTTGGCTTCTTCAATCGCCATAACCTGGGTGACCACGGGCGCGTTCTCCAGGATGCGCAGGTTGACGATCTCCTCGATCCGGCGCTCCTCCTCGGCCGTCAGGGCCTGGCCGTGCTGGAAGTCGAAGCGCATCCGGTCGGGGGCGACGTAGCTGCCCTTCTGCTCGGCCCGGTCGCCCAGCACCTCGTGCAGGGCATGGTGCAGGAGGTGGGTGACGGTGTGGTTGCGGCGGATGTCGGTCCGCCGGTCGGCGGCGACCTCGGCCTTGAGGGTCTGGCCGACGGCAACTTTGCCGCTTTCGATTACGCCCACGTGGAAGTGGATGTCGTCGATCTTCTGCGTGTCCTCGATCTCGATCACCAGGTTGTCCGGGCCGATCAGCAGGCCCGTGTCGCCCACCTGGCCGCCGGACTCGCCGTAGAAAGGCGTGCGGTCCAGGACCACGGTCACCCGTGCGCCGGTCTCGGCCGAGGATACGAGCGCTTCGCCCGCCACCAAGGCCAGGACCTTCCCTTCGGCGGTCAGGGTTTCATAGCCCAGGAACTCGGTCTTGGCGGTCAGTTTCTTGACCTCCTGGACCGGGCCCTTGGCGAAGACGTCGCCCTTCATCTTCGCGCCTTCGCGGGCGCGCTGTTTGGCCTCGGTCATGGCCTGGTCGAAGCCGGCGCGGTCCACGCTCAGACCCTCGCGGGCGACCACCTCCTCGGCCAGTTCGTAGGGGAAGCCGTAAGTGTCGTACAGCTCGAAGGCGGTCGCGCCGGGCAGCACGGTCCGGCCGGTCCCGCGGGTCTCGTGGATCGCTTCGCCGATCCGGGCCAGGCCCTTGTCGAGAGTGGAGAGGAACTTCTTCTCCTCGCCTTCGATCGTGGCCGAGATGTTGGCCGCGCGGGCGGCGATCTCGGGGTACGGCTGGCGCATGACCTCGCCGACCACGGGCGCCAGGCGGTGGAGGAAGGCCTCGCCGATGCCCAGGGTCCGGCCGTCGAGCACGGCCCGGCGCAGCAGGCGCTTCAGGACATAGCCGCGGTGCGAGTTGGCGGGCAGCACCCCGTCGCCGATGCAGAAGGTCACGGCCCGGGCGTGGTCGGCGATGCGTCGCATCAGCACGTCGTGCTCGCGGGTCTCGCCGTAGCGCTTGCCGGCGAATTCGGCCACGGTCTTGACCAGGGGCTGGAAGATGTCGATGTCCATGTTGGTGGCCGTGCCCTGCATGCAGCTGGCCATGCGCTCCAGGCCCATGCCGGTGTCGATGTTGCGCTGGGGCAGGGGGGCGAGCGACCCGTCCGGCTGGCGGTCGAACTGGGTGAAGACCAGGTTCCAGATCTCCACCCAGCGGCGGCAATTGCAGGTGATGCCGCAGTCGGCCGAGCCGCAGCCGTACTTCTCGCCCCGGTCGTAGAAGATCTCGCTGCACGGGCCGCAGGGGCCGTTGGGGCCCAGCTTCGGCGCGTCGGCCGGCCAGAAGTTGTCGTGGTCGCCCAGGCGCGAGATCCGATTGGCGGGCAGGCCCACGTTTTTATGCCAGAGGCCGTAGGCCTCGTCGTCGCTCTGGTGGACCGAGACTTGCAGCCGGGCTTCGGGGATCTTCATGACGCCGGTCAGGAACTCCCAGGCCCAGGCGATGGCCTCGGGCTTGAAGTAGTCGCCGAAAGAGAAGTTGCCCAGCATCTCGAAGAGGGTGTGGTGCGAGGGCGTCACGCCTACGTTCATGATGTCGCCGGTGCGGATGCACTTCTGGCAGGAGGTGGCCCGGGAGTACTCGACCCGCAGGCCCATGAACTGGTCCTTGAACTGGTTCATGCCCGCGCCGGTGAAGAGCAGGGTCGGATCGTTGCCTGGCACCAGGGAATCGGAGGCCACGATGCGGCAGCCCTTGCCGGCGAAGAAGTTGAGATAACTTGCCCGGATGTCGTCGGTTTTCATCTCTAGTTCCGCTCCATTTCATTTCGTTTCGAAAATCGCCAGGATTTCCCAAAAGTATGAATTATGACTCATTTGGACATTGGCGGCAATTTAAAAGATTTTTCAAATAAATTAAAGTTATATGATACTCTAGTGTCCATTCGTAAAAGACTATCTCACCTGCGCGTGGATTGAGAAAAGCGGATTTTTTCCGTAAATCGCATAACATATTGAATCGACGACAGATAAAATGTGGATTTTTTGGTTTGATTTGGTTACCAAACCGCCTACCTCATAAAGTATAATATTCTAGTAGTGCCTAAAAGTGTCGGGCGTACGGTTAATATTGAAAATTGCGGAAAGGAGACAACCATGCATAGGAGTATTGTTGTCAAATTCTGCGGTATTGCCGCAGGTTTGACGCTATTTGGCCTTATGTTCCTGGCAAATCCGCCGGCCTCGGCCAGCGACGCCCAAGGCAAGATCGTTTTCATTGATCCAGGCACTCCGCCAGGCGGCACGACTCCGCCAGGCGGCACGACTCCGCCTGGCGGCACCACTCCTCCCGGCGGCACGACTCCGCCTGACGGCACCACGCCTCCCGGCGGCACTACTCCGCCTGACGGCACCACGCCTCCCGGCGGCACAACTCCGCCCGGCGGCACAGGTGGCAATATGCTGCAATACATCAACGATTTGTACATGAACACGCTGGGCCGTCAGCCGACCCCCGAGGAAATGCAGGCCAAGATGCAGGAATTGCAGAACGGAACCACGGTCGGCTCCGATCTGGCTCAGAATCTCATGTTCAGCACGGAATTCCAAAACCGCAACCTGAACAACGAGGATTTCATCAACACCACTTACCAAGCCTTGTTCGGACGCGCCCCCGATGCGGCCGGCCTGCAAGGTTGGTTGGATCAATTGAATAAGGGCGAAGTCACCCGCGATCAGATCGTCAGCCAGTTCACCGGCAGCCAGGAATTCATCGACCGGGCGCAAGATGCCGACCTGATCCCCAACCGGGACATGATGAAAGACGGCTTCATTGACCGGTTCTATAGCAATTGTTTGGGCCGCGAGCCTTCGGCCGAGGAAATCGCCGCCTGGAAGGCCCAGTTGGAAGCCGGCCAGACCGACCCCAGCAACATGGCCCTAGGCTTCATGTTCAGCCCGGAAATGCAGGGCCGCAATCTCTCCGACGATCAGTTCATCGACACGGCCTATCAGGCCTTCTTCGGGCGCGATCCGGACGAGGCGGGCAAGGCCGGCTGGCTGGAGCAACTGCAGGGCGGCGTGAGCCGGGAAGACATGGTCAAGGGCTTTACTGGCGCCGGCGAGTTCGACAATCTCTGTGGGAATTTCGGGCTAAAGCCCGGCGGAGATACCCCGCCTGCCACTGGCGATCAGAAAGACCAGTTCATCAACAGATTCTACGGCAATTGCCTGGGCCGCGAGCCTTCGGCAGAGGAGATTGCGGCCTGGAAGGCGCAGCTTGAGGCCGGCCAGACCAATCCCGATTCCATGGCTATGGGCTTCATGTTCAGCCCGGAGATGCAGAATCGCAACCTCTCCGACGAGCAGTTCATCAGTACCGCCTATCAGGCTTTCTTCGGCCGCGATGCAGATGCGGCGGGTAAAGCCGGCTGGCTGGATCAACTGCAGAGCGGAATGAGCCGGGAGGACGTGGTCAAGGGCTTTACCGGCGCCGGCGAATTCGACAATCTCTGCCAGCAATACGGGCTGCAAGAGTAATTTTTTGCCGCCAATACCAACCTGCAAAAAACCTCCCTCCGGTGTGATCCGGGGGGAGGTTTTTTTTAGGTCTGTGAGCGACGCCTAGCCTTGATTCGTGGAGGCTGCGTGGTGTCTTTTATCCGCGGAGAATGCCGCGCTCCGTATCTTACGATGCTGAATAGAGCATATGATTCGTTTCGGTACCGGAGAGCTGCTTGAATAAAACGTCTATTTGCCTCCAGGCGGGGGATTTCCCGCGTTGATGCCGGCCGCCGGCGGGGGCAGGGTGCTGGGGCGGATGATCAGCGTGACCTTACGCTCGACCGGCCCGTGCTTAGCGATCGGCTTGCCGTCGAAAACGGTATAATCGCCCACGAAATAGGGGGGGAGGTTCTCGTCGCGCAGGTCGAAGCCCCATTCCTCGTTCTGGTAGGGGCTGCGGCTGTAGAAGGGGAGGTTGACCAGGGCGGTGGCGTCGTGAAAGAGCGAGATCACCACATGGGTGCAGCCGGCGGCCAATACCTGGCGGTTGTCCTGAGTGATGAGGAAGGAGCCGGTGAAGGCCCAGGGCGTGGCCGGCTGGCGGCGCTTGGCACTGCGGTCGTAAATGAATTCCTCGGCCCGGACCTGCTTGACCTGCTCGCCTTCATGCCACTCGACCAGGATGTCGACCATCGGCGCGGTCTTGCCGGTGGGGAATTCGGCCTTCTGCTCGGTGGCCAGACGGTCGCGGTTATCCTTGACCAGCCCTTCCTCGGGCGGTTGGGGCATCTCGCCCGGAATCAGTCCCACCATCAGCAGGCCCAGTTGGATATGGTCCGGCGAAGCCGAGGTGACGAAGACGCTCTCGTAGGAGCGGTCCTCGTCCGAGAGCAGCAGGAACTCCAGGATCTTGTTGCCCTGGGTGGTCGTGGCCTCCAGGCGCACCTCGTGGGTCGTCCGGTCGACGGTCACGCCCGGCAGGGTGACGATCTGACCGACGGCTTCCGCGCCCTGGGCTGGCGAACTCAGCATCAGCCACGCCGCCGCCATCAAAGCCAGAATGCCCGCGGCGACCAGCAGGCCGCCGGTGACCTCCAGCATGAACCGAAGGGCGTGCATCACCCGGCGAAAGACCAGGAGCAATCGGGATTCGACGAACATCGGTTTCTCCGCAGGGAAAAGGCGCTGTTCGGGGCACTCTCGGGGACGGCCAGGGGGGGCAAAAACCCGCGAGGTGAGCGCGAAAAGCTCAACCACCTGACCTGAAATCCTAGCTTTGAGCCATTTTTTGGCAATCGAAAAGTGCGTGCCTCATACCCACTAAACGCTTCGCGCATCCGGTAGGTTCAGATGGGTGAGTCGAACGGATGGGGGCAGGCACGAAGCTGATTCCGATGAACGCTCGAAAAGGCGGAGCTGGTGAAAATTTTTTGAAGGGGGCCGGGGGAATTTTTTAGCAAAAAAGTTCCCCCGGATACGCGGTTCAGGCCGGCGGGTTGCGCCGCCGGGCGGCGCCCTTCTCCTCCAGTTCCAGGCCCCAGCGGACGTGTTCGCGCATGGTGGCTTCGGCTTTTTCGGGGTCGCCGGAGGTGAGGGCTTTGACCAGTTTCTGGTGCCAGCCGGGTTTTTGGCGCTGCACGTCCCACTCGATCAGCCGGGCATTGATCCAGAGCAGGCGCTGGAGCATCAGCC
>CAYMGG010000251.1:0-9037 GCA_964389915.1 uncultured Planctomycetaceae bacterium | reverse complement strand
CGCCGCGCGTGCTCGGTTCGCCCTGGTTGGCCCGGGCGCAGACCAGCTGGTAGAACCAGCCTTCATGCGCAAACACGAACGGATCGCGCCACTGGCCGCCGAGGTCCCGCGAGCCGGAGGAGCTAAGCTCGTAGTGGATCCCGTCGGGCTCGGTGGTCGGATTGCCGGGCAGCTTCTGCCAATGGTTCAGATCGTCCGAAACCGCCAAGCCGGTCCGCTGGAGATGTTGTTTTTCGCCCACCCGGTGGCCGGTGTAGGCCAGGTAATAGCGGCCGGCGTGGCGGATGACCGAGCCGGTGGCCAGTTTCTGCTCGTCCCATTCGCCCGGTCCGCCCCGCCGGAGGATCAGGCCCCGGTACTGCCAGTCGACCAGGTCGCGGCTGACGGCATGGCCGATGTCCCAGTGCGCCCATTTCTCCTGGGGCGGGCAGGTGTCCGGCGTGGTCAAAAAGTAACAATGCATGGTCACGCCGTCGGGATCGGGATAGAACCAGGGATCGCCGATGTACTGGTGGGGCAGGCTCAGCATGGGGTTTTCCTTTGCGGGGCAGATTGCGCACGGTCAGATGATGATGGATAACGCCCGGCCCGGCGGTTGTCAATTTTTTTGGCCGACCCTAAAGCGTAGGTGAGAAGTCCGCCGCGGCGTTTGATGCGGCGTCGCCGCCGCCCGAACGCTTCAAAACCCCAAACTTCCGGGATTGTTTGAAGCCGTCTCGGGCGCGGCTCCTCGGCTGGGCCTGAAAAGAGCGGACTATCGTGCTTGCCTGAAAACCAGGCCAACCTAACAATCGAAAAGAGATTTCTTGACCAGCCCCCCTGCGCCTTGTTTTCAGGCAGAGCCTTGGCTAAAACGCCCAGCCGAACTTCTCACCCAAGCGCTTAAAAAAGCTCTTCGTTATAGGCATAGTCGCCGACCCGGTGCGGCAGGCCCACGTTTTCGAAGACGAACGGAATTTCGACGATCCGGCCCTGGCTGGGGTAGCGGAAGGTCAGCGCCGAGATTCGTCCGACCTTCCAGCGAAAGGCTGTCTGGCCGTGGAAGCTTGTGTCCCGGCAGCGCCAGACCGAGTCGGCGTCCGGTCCCTCCGGGCGCACTTGCGCTCCGGCGGCCACGGCTCGGACGGTGAAACCGGCCAGCTGCGCCCAAGCTCCGCCCGGCAGGCGCGCCGAGTCGGCCGACCAGTCCACGATTACCCGGCCTGTTTCCGTCAAATTCAACTGCTCCAGGCAAACCGGGCCGAGGTGGCGCGAGCGGGGGGCGAGGAAGTCTTCGGAGCGCAGGAGAAAATACGCCTGGGCGTGGGCTTCGGCCACCAGTACCCGCAGGCTGCCCGCCAGCCGGACCAGCCGGTCGGCGTTGGGACTGGGTGCGTTCAGGCCGATGAGCGGCTCCGATCCGGCGCCGAAGGTCTCGCCCCGGCTGTCGTCGCCGAGGGCGTGCAGATTCTCCCCCAGATCCGTGTCGGCCGCCCCGACCGTGGCCCAGACGCTGATCGCCGCGACCGGCAGTGCGGGCGGCGGCGTGACTTGCAGGCGGTAGGAAAGCTCGCCGGGGGCGTCGCTCCTCCGGGTCAGCCGCACCTGGTCCAACTTGAGTTTGAAGCCTTGCGATTCGCAGCTCGCCGGCCCGCGCGGGCCGCGCGGCGCCTGGCCCGCCGCCGGCAGGGCCACCTCAGGCAGGACAAAGCGCAGGGTCTTTACGGTCCAGCGGGGCGCATACGAAACCACCAGCTCCCGCGGCTCCGGTCCGGCCGGAAGCCAATAAACGATTCGATAGGCCAGGGCGTCATGCCCGTCGCTGCCGCCGCTGCCGCGCAAGGCTTCGGAGCGCGTCCCGGCGGCGGACGCCAAACGCAGTTCGGCCAATGAAGCCCCGACCAATTCCGGCTCCGTGGCCGAAAGGGGCGGCGCGCTGACCCGCCAGTTCAGTTCCAGTCGGCGGCCTTGCCGGGGAACGTCGACGATTCGGAAATCGGAAAATTTGAAGCCGAAGCCGTCGGCCCGCCGTTCGGCCCCGCTGGGCAGCAGGGGCAAAGGCAGCCGAATCTCCCGACGTTCCGCGGCGTACACCAAATCTACGCTGCCGGCGAAATTTAATAGCGTTCCGGTCGCGGGCGGATGGTGGATGAACATGACGGCTTGCATGGTCTGGTTGGCGCGATAGGGGACCAGACGGGCGGAATATGATCCTCGAGGTCTGGATGGATACTGGCCATGTCCCGGCCAGGCCCGGCCCAGGCAGCCGGTGGGCGCCACGGCAGGTGCGTCGGCGCGGCGTTCGAGGTTGACGGTCAGGGCCAGCCAGGATTTATCCGTGCCCCAGTCGTGCAGTTCGGGCTGACTGCCCGTGACTATAAATTCGTCGTCGGTGGCGGGGGCGGACGAAACGGGGGCTTCGCTGGCCCCGGCGGAACCGAAGCTGAACATGAATGGCAACAGATAAATTCGCCGCAGCCAGAACGCGAGGCTACCGTCGTGGCCGTTTCGGCTGGAACCGGCACCGGGCCGCATGGCGGGCGCTCCTCAAGGATATCTGGTAGACGCACGGGGCCGAGACTGGAGGGTAAAACCATTCTGCCGGGTCAGGCGATAAAAACAAGGGGCAAATGGTTCGGCGGGCGCGCAATACGCTGGAAAAATCATTAAAAACAAATATATGAAAATCATAACAATAAGATAAAAAACAAGATAAAAAATACTAAAAAATAGCTAAAAAGATTTTGCGAGGCAGGTTTTTAACGGGTATGGTGGAGTTGGCGACAGATTTTGGGCCAGCTGGGGAATAACCACATCCATGGCGACGATTCAAGAAATTGCCGATATGGCCGGGGTGTCGACCGCCACCGTATCGCTGGTCATCAACCAACGCGGCGGAGTGGCCGAACAGACCGCCAAGGCCGTCAAGCGCGCCATGGCCGAGTTGCGCTATCAGCCCGCGACCGGCCGCGAGAAGCGCGGGCGCCCCCGCCGCGAGGAGCGGCCGACGGTCCGGGAGCGGGTGCTGGTCCTGGGCATGGGCGGCGACCGGCGGTTGATGCCGACCACGCCGGTCTATCAGCGTTTCTGGCGCGGGGCGGAGGAAAGGCTGCGCCAGGCCGGCCTGGACCTGACCTTTCTCTACCTGGGCGCGGATGACGCCTGGCCAGACGAGGTGCGGCTGGCGGAGTTCATGGGCAGCGTGGTGCTGGCCAGTTCGAAATGTTTCGACCGGCTGCTGCGGGAGTTGCGGTTGCCCTGCGTGCGGGGCATGGGGCAGGGCGGCTTGTGGTGCGACCATGTCTCCTACGACGACACGCGGGTGGGGCAGTTGGCCGCGCGGTATCTGCGGGCGCGGGGGCGGGACTGGGCGCTGGCTCTGGCCGACGGGCTGCGCGGCCAGGCCTTCATCCAGGAGTTCACCCGCTTGGGCGGGACCGCGGAACATTGCTGGGACGACCGGCTCTACCGGGAGAATGTGGACCAGGTGACGCTCAATCGCGAGCTGATCCGGGAATTCGTCAAGGCGCGCCTGCCGCGGACCGCCGAACCGTGCGGTCTCTTCTGTAGTGCGGACATCGTGACGGCGGCCGTTTACCCCGTGCTTTATGAAACGGATTTTCGCCCCGGCCGGGACGTGGACGTGGTCTCCTGCAACAATGACTGGCCTTTCCTGCACGGGCTGCACCCGCGGCCGGCCACGGTCGACATCCATCCCCACGAGGTCGGCCGGCAGGCGGTCGAACGGCTGCTCGGCCGGCGGGCCAATCCTGACGCCCCGCTGGGGCGGACCCTGCTGCAACCGACCCTGATCCTGCCCGACGGCCGGGAGGTGGCCGGCCCGGAGGACACGGTCGAGGCGATCGCCCGGGCTTTGGCGAAGCGGGGCGACAAATAGAGAAATTCCCGGCCGGTTGAATCGAGACCGCCGGCCTGACGTGGTTTTTTCGGCGCTGAGTTTGGCCAGCGCCCCCCGACGCAAAGGAGAAGCTCATGTCGCACGGTTTCCTCACCTCATCCTGTCTGCTGATTCTGGGATTGAGCGCCGGTTTCGGCTTGCGCGCGTTCGGCGGCGAGCCGGGGGCGTCCGCGGCGCTGGTGCCGGAATTCTCCTTGGGCGCGTTTACTCCCCAGCCGGCCCTGACCATATATCTGGCGCATGAGGGCGGGGCGGAGAAACTGCGGCTGACGGCGCGGCGCGGGGCGCGGCTCGAAGGCGACCGGCTGATGGTGCGGTTCTTCGATCCGGACGAGAACCTGCTTCTGCGCCAATACGTCGAGCCGGGGCAGATGGTCGATTCTTTCGGGCCCGGGGGGGGCGAGATCTGGGGCATTCCGCTACAGATTCCGGTCCTGCCTCAGGCGGGCGAATTGCTCTACGCCTCGGAACTGCCTTTGGCCGCGGCGGGCGTGTATCAGTTGCGTCTGACCGCGGGAGCGAACAACACCGTGGCCGCCGTCAGCCTGCCGCGTCCGGCGGCCTGGGGCGTCTCCTTTCAGAACGGCTCGTTCACCCCCTGGGACCCCGAGCTGCGCGAGGTTTTTATTTATGTGCCGCCGCACGCCGAGACCTTGCACCTGATCGGCGGCGCGGCCACGCTGCGCGACGAAGCCGGCGCGGTCCTGGCGGAGCTGGCCGACGCCAAGGAGCGGACGGAGAAGAAAATAACCGTGACCAAGACCGACACGGTCTGGTCGCTGACCTTCGCCGATCCGAAGAATTGGAACCTGCGGGCCTGGGGCTTTCCGTTCATCATGTGCCCCACGGCCGAAGCGGCCCGGGCGATCAAAGCCTCGGTCGAGGTGCTGCCCGACGGCACCACGGTCTGCCACAAATTCCAGGCCCGGATCAAGGCCCTGCTGCCGGAACTGCTCAAGGTTGAGCATATCGGCCGGGCCGAAGAATTGCTCAAGCCTTTGCCCGAGCGGCGTGAGGAATGGCTGAAGGACCCGGTTCGCAGCCAGCACCTGTTGGGGGGCTACAGCGTCTTTCCGCACGTCGAGACGGCCCTGCGCGGACAGTGCGTCGATCCGGCCGCTTTCTGGGCCGGGGCGCTGCCGAAAATTTCAGCCGATCAAGTCGATTGGCGCGATTATGCGGCCAAAGCCGCGCCGGAAAACCGGTGGGACCGGCTGGGGCCCATCCCCGGCTTCTGGGCCGGCGGTTCGCCCCACAACGGGCCGATGGCCGAGAATCTGGCCCGCGTGGCGGTGCTCGACGCGCCGTTCAATCCTTATTACGGCAAGACCGAACTGCTCTATCGGGCCGCGGCCGGCTGCCTCTTCGACCTGATGACGCTGGGCGAGGACGAGGTCTGGTACAACGGCGGGGCCGAGAGCGATCCCTATCCCGGCTTCATGGGCTTCCATGTGGCCCAGAAAACTTTTCCCGCCTTCGCCCTGGCCGCGCCCCGCTTGCCGGCCGAAGTGCGCGAATTGTGGGGCGAGGCCCTGCGGCACATCGTCGACCGGGGCTATCCCGACGCGCTGGTGACCTGCCGCAATCAGTCCTCGCATTTTCTGGTGGCTTATCAGGCTTTCGCCGAAGGCACGGGCCAGGCCGGAGATTACGAACTGGCCAAAGCCTACGCCCGGCGCTTCATCGCCGGCCTGCATCCGGCGGGATTCGCCATCGAACAGTGCGGGCCCGATGCGACCTACAACGGCATGACCCATTGGCACATGGGGCTCTACCAACGGATGAGCAACGATCCGCAGATGCTCGAAGCCATTCGCAAGTCGTATTACTTCTTCGATCACACCGTGGCCCCCGAGCCGGGCGGCCAAGCGTTCGGGGCTTCGAATTTCGCCCACCGCACGGCCGACGGTTTTCATCATGAGCAGTGGGGCGGCGCGCGCGGCATCGTCGGTTCGCGGCTGACCGAGGTGGGCGTGTGGGATCAAGCGGCGAATCGGAACCCGGAAAAACGGTTGGCCGAGGCCACCCGGGCGGTTGAAGGCGCCCTGGCCAAGCTGCCCGAGCCCAAACCCCAGAATATAGACGGCCCGCGCTACGACTACTTCGGCGAGCCGAAGGCGGGCGGGGTCTGGCCCGCGGCCGAGTCCAAGCCCTTTGTCCGCGACATCGCCGGGCAACTGGTCGCGGTCAAGCGGCCGGGCTATTACGCGGCCATCTACGTCGGCCATCCGGCTCCGGACAAGCATTACATCGGCGGACGCGAAAAATTCCGCGTCCCGCTGGCCAACGATGCGGAGAACACCGGCGCCGAGGCTCAGAAGCGTTTCTGTACCCCGTTCCTGGGCGGCGGGCTCTCCCTCTTCTGGACTCCGGAATATGGCAACGCCCTGCTGGCCATGAACTGGACGCCCGTGGCCCATCACGGTCTTCTGGCCACCACGACCGAGGACAAGCGCTATTGGGAGGATTATTTCGCTACCCAGTATCAGCTGGACTCCGCGGCCGGTCGGCTGACGATCAAGGGGCGGATTGAATCTCTGCCCCTCGCCTACGAGCGCGCATATGAATTCGCCGACCAGGAGCTGCGAATCACGCTGACCCTGACGGCCGAGGCGGGGGTGAGTCTGAAGAGTCTGGTCGAGAATCTGCCTGTGGTCCAGGGCCCGGCCAAGGCGGCGGGCGCGAAACTGGAAGTTCCGGGCGAGGCCGAGAACCGGGCCCAGGCCGACAAGTTCACGGTCCGCGATGATTCCGGTCGGGGCGTGGAGGTGAGTTTCGGCCAGGCCTGGTCGCTCGCGGTTCAACGCAACGGGCCGCGGATTCACGACCTACAGATCGGCCGGGTGCAGGTCGAGCTCCCCCGCGAGTTCAAGGCCGGTGAAACCATCCGCCTGGTTTATGCCTTGCGGCCGGTGAAATGAAAAAAGGAGGTGCGGGCATGTTACGCGCGAAGAGTCGGCAAGCCGGATTCACTCTGGTCGAACTGTTGGTGGTGATTGCGATCATCTCGGTGTTGGCCGCGATGCTGCTGCCCGCGCTCAAGTCGACGCTGGACACGGCCCGCTTCACCCAATGCACCGGGAATTTCAAACAGATCGGCCTGGCCTGCGCCGGTTATCTGAGCGATTACAACGATTTCTTCCCCGGCCCGGGCTTGGGCATTAACTACGAAGGGCATACCGTCCTGACGCTGAAACTGTTGCGCCCTTATTACTGGGAAGGCCAATCCGGCCGGTATTATTGGACGGCCGACGATAAGCTTTTGCCTACGTTGCCGCTGGAAAAATGCCCGGCCGACAAATATGCGGCCAATACCGACCATTTCGGCCACAGCCGGGTAAGCAAGGACTGGCGCGCCAGCTTTTACCGCCAGCCCAGCCGCACGCCGATGATTCTCGAATCCGATTTCTGGAACAGCGGCTTCTACGGCAAAATGTATTGGTGGTGCGACGGCTTTGTCTTCACCCGCCACGGGCCGCGGCTCAACTTCTGGTTCATCGACGGCCATGTCGCCACGGTCAAACCGTATGACAAAGAAGTGAACGCGACCTGGCTGTGGAACCTGCACACCTCGGGCAAGGCGAACGACTGAAGCGGAACCTTCCCTGTGGCTGGACGGAAGCGCCGGGTTCAACCGTCAAGCTCGGCTGAAGTCATCAATCTGAACGTTTGAATCGGCGAAGCCGGATGAGAATTTTTTGAAGGCTTCGGGGGGAGCTTTTTGCCAAAAAGTTCCCCTGTTTTTTCTATTCTTATATCAATTCAAATTAATAGTGGCCGATTTTGGGGAACCTTTTTTGCAAAAAAGGTTCCCCAAACCCCACCAAAAAACTCTCATCCTGTTCACCAGACCCGGACGCTAGTCGGCCATCAATAACTTGAGTTGATATTATTCCCGCGGTTTGCGCTGTTTGTGCAAGTTCCACTCGGGGCGGGCGTATTTTTCGGCCAGCAAGGCTTCCGCTTCGGGCGGGATTTTGTCGGGCGGGGTCAGCCACTGCCAATCGCGCCGCTTGGCCTGGCGCTCCAGTTCGGTGGCCAGTACCTCCGGCGTCGGCGTGGCGCCGAGCAGCTCGGCCACGGTCCGGCAGAAATCGCGGTGCGACCGTTGGGCGCGGTATTCCGGGATTTCCGAAGGCGGGTTGAGATATTCGGTGAACTCCTCGATCCGGGCCGTCACCAGCAGCGACCCGTGGACCAGGATGCCGCCGCGCTTGCGTAGTTGAGCACAGCCGGCCACTTTGAAAAGCCGGCCGGCCGGCTCGCCCGGCGCGGTTGCGGCCAGATCGGATACGCCCGCGATGCGGGCGGTCAGGCCCAGGCCGGCCAGCACGTCGAGAACCGGTTCCAGCAGCACCCGGAACGCGCCGTGTATGCCCGCGTCGGCTCCCAGCGCCGCCGGCGGGGCGATGGCTCCGAAGCAGAGCACGCCCGGTCCCAGCAGCACCGCCCCTCCGCCCGAGGCCCGGCGCAGCACCGGAATCCCCGCCGCGGCCAGCCGCGCCAAATTGAGCTCTCGGTCGGCCGACTGCGAGAGGCCGAGCACGGCCGCGCGCTGCGCCGGTACCCAGGCGTAGGCCAGCGGCCGGTCGGGCGCGGCCAGGGTCTGCGCTTCGGCCCAGGCCAGGGTCGGGGCGACGGACAGGCGGGGAAGCATGAGGCGGCTCCTCGGGCCGGAAAAAACGGAGGGGCGACGCGGACGTCGCCCCTGCCGGGTTGGGCGCGGACGAGTCCGCGCGCCGGATTGCGGCCGGTCGCGGTTCAGGCCGGGCTGATCGCGTTGACCGGGCATTCGCCGACGCAGGCGCCGCAGTCGACGCAGGTGTCGGCATCGATCGAGTACTTCTTGTCGCCCGCGCTGATCGCGTCCACGGGGCAGACCTCCTTGCAGGAGCCGCAGGTGGTGCAAGCGTCGGAAATCACATGAGCCATGGCTTCTCCTTGGTTTTTACCTAGAACCGGTTGATCCGGTCGAACGTTTAGCCTTCGGGTTTGGCCGCGCCGGCAAACCTGGATTCTAATCTAGAAGCTGGCGGGCGAAATGCAACCAAAATAAATCGAAAAATGCCGCCCGGATCGGTATAAATGGCGGCGGCGGGGCAGGCCCCGCACCGGGCGCAGAGGTACTCGTAAACCCGC
>CAYMGG010000250.1:0-9081 GCA_964389915.1 uncultured Planctomycetaceae bacterium | reverse complement strand
GATCCCCAAGTCGGACCTGGACGGGCAGTTGCTGGACTTCCTGCGCGAACGGTCCGACGAGTCCGGCATCATCTACCGTACCACCCGCAAGGATGTCGAGGCCACCGCCGCGCTCTTGTCCGCCCACGGCGTTCCGGCCCGGGCCTACCACGCCGGCCTGCCCGACGAGGTCCGCGCCACAGTCCAGGAGGCTTTCCGGCGCGACGAGTGCCCGGTGATCGTGGCCACCATCGCCTTCGCCATGGGCATCGACAAGCCCAACGTCCGCTTCGTGATCCACGCCGACCTGCCCAAGAACCTGGAGGGCTATTACCAGGAGACCGGCCGGGCCGGCCGCGACGGCGACCCGGCCCGCTGCGTCCTTTTCCACGGCCGGGGCGACGCGGCCAAGCTGCGGCGTTTCGCCGAGGGAGTCGAGGACCCGCAGGCCCGCGAGGTGGCCCTCGAGCAGTTGCGCCAGATGCAGCGCTTCGCCCAGCACGACGGCTGCCGGCGCGCGGCCCTGCTCAAATATTTCGGCGAGGAACTGCCCGGGACGGACTGCGGCGGCTGCGACGTCTGCGCCGACGAGGTCGAACGCGAGGACGCCACTATCCCGGCCCAAAAAGCCCTCTCGGCCATGGTTCGGACCGGCAATCGCTACGGCGCGGGCCACCTGATCGACGTGTTGCGCGGCGAGCCGACCGAGCGCGTCCAACAGCTCGGGCACGATCGCCTGCCCACCTTCGGGGTGGGGCGCGACCGCGAACCGGGCGACTGGCGGCGGCTGATCGATGCTCTGGTGGCCCGGGGCCTGGCCGAGGTGGCCGATCCGCTCCGTCACGTGCCCGTGGTCACGGCCGAGGGCTGGCGGGTGCTGCGGGGCGAGCGCGAGTTCCAGACCCTGCGCGCCGCGCCGGCCGCGCGCGCCGGCCGCCGGACCGGGCGCGTCCGGGGCGCGCGGCGCGAAGATTCGGACGAGGCGGCCTATTCGGCCGGGCTTTTCGCCCGTCTGCGGGAGGAGCGCACCAATCTGGCCCGGCAGGCGGGGCTGCCGCCCTACGTCATCTTCTCCGACCGGACGCTGCGGGATCTGGCCCGGCGGTTTCCCGACTCATCGGATCAACTGCTGGAGGTCTACGGCGTGGGCCGGAACAAGCTGGCGACCTACGGGCAGATCTTCCTGGGCGTGGTGCAGGCTTACGCGGCCGAGCATCCGGCCGAAGCCGCCGAGTTCTCCGCCCGGATCGAGCCGGCCGAAGCTCCGGGCCCGGCGGCGGACGTCGGCGGGACGGAATCCGAACCCGACGCTGACGGACCGGTCTCGCCCAGCGCGGCCGAGACCGGCCGGCGGCTGGCCCAGGGGCAGACGATCGAGCAGATCGCCGCCGAGCGCGACCTCAAGCCCGAAACCATCATCTTCCACATCGAAGGCCTGGTGGAGGCCGGCGAGCCGCTGACGGCCGAACGCTTTTTCGCCCCCGAAAGGCTGCGGCAGATCGCGGCCTGGTTCGGCCCGACCGCGGACTGGCGGCTCAAGCCCGCGGTCGAGGCGGCCGGCGGCGACCTGACCTATGCCGAGGCCCGGCTGGCCCGGGCGTTTCTACGCCAAGGGATGCCCGATACGGCGGCGGAGTGAGTCCAAATCCTTTTACTAATGCTCAATCCGGCGAACCTTTTTTGCAAAAAAGCTCCCCGGGGCGCGCCAAAAACTATCTGAAAATTTTGGGCTAAAACCAGTTCGTTGGCTGATGCTGGTCGATAGGCGAGCAATCGTGTTCGCGTACTCAAGGCGGTACTGATTATTAGGCGTTGTGGATGCGGACCGCGTTGCGTCCGGCGGCTTTGGCTTCGTAGAGGGCCAAGTCGGCGGCGGCGATCAGATCCTTGACGCTGCTTAGCCCCGGGGTGAATTCCGCCAGCCCGAGGGTGGTGGTGCAATGTAGGGTTCCGCCCGGAACGGAGATTTCCCGAGTCGCGAAAGTCTGGCGGATGCGCTCGGCCGAAATGACCGCGGCGTGGGCGGAGGTGTGGGTGAATATCAGGGCGAATTCGTCGCCTCCCAACCGGCCGACCAAGTCAGAATCGCGTACTCCCGCCACGAGAATTTCGGAGAAGATCTTCAGCACTTCGTCGCCGGACATGTGTCCGTGGCGGTCGTTGACCAGCTTGAAATTGTCTAGATCGCAGAAACAAAGAGTGAAGATCTGGCCATACCGCTTGGCGGCCGAAAATTCGCTCTCCAAGCGCTCCATGAATGCCCGGCGATTGAAAATGCCGGTCAGGACATCGTGCAGCGCTTCGTATTGCAGTTTCTCGGCCATCCGCTTGCGTTCGGAGATGTCTTCGACTTGGCCGACTAGAAATTGTGGTTGACCATCGGCATTGCGCACCAGGGTGCGGGTTAAAAACGTCCAGATCACTTCGCCCGATTTGCTCAGGTAACGTTTCTCCAGTTGATAAACCTCGCCTGGACTGGCGAGCAATTTCATCAACAGGGCTTGTTCTTTGGCCTGATCCTCGGGATGGGTGAGCGTCAAGACATTGAGGCTTGACAATTCCTCGCGCGAATAGCCCAGCATTCGGCAGAGCGAATCGTTGACCTCGACCAGTGTTCCGTCCAATTTCAACAGTGACATGCCGATGCCCGAATATTTGAAGGCGTTGGCGAATTTTTGTTCGCTTTCGCGCAGCGTTTCTTCCATACGCTTGCGATCGGTGATGTTTTCTACTTGGGAGATAAAGAATTTCGGCCGGCCGTCGTTATGCCTTACCAAGGCTGCCGTCAGCACCACCCAGACAATTTGGCCGGATTTGTGGAAATAGCGTTTTTCCATCTGATAGGTGTCGATTCGGCCGACGAGAAGTTGACTGACGTGCTGTAGGTCGGCGTCCAAATCTTCCGGATGGGTTATGTCCTGAAAGGTTTTTTGCCGGAGTTCATCGGCGGTATAACCGACGATTTCGCAAAGCGCATGGTTAACCTCCAGGCATTGACCTTCTAGGCCGACGAGCGCTATGCCGATGCCCGAATGCTTAAATGCGTTGGCGAATTTTTGCTCGCTTTCGCGTAGCGCTTCTTCCATGCGCTTGCGTTCGGTGATATCTCGGGCGATGTGAACCAGGGCGGTGATATTCTGTTCTCTGTCCTGCACCACCGAGGTGCTGATCATGAAATGGCCGCCGAGTTTCTCTTCGTATATTTCGGCGAAATGAGGTTGGCGGTCCTTGATGGTTGCTCCGAACGGGCAAAGGCCAGGGGCTTTTCCGGAGTAGTGAAAAATCTCGTGACAATGGCGGCCGATTAGCTCCTCTGGCGCGCGTCCCAGGCCTTTGATGGCCGCCTGGTTGAGCCGGGTGATTCGCTTTTCCGGATCCAGTATGGCCATCAGGTCCGGCAGGGAGTCGAAGGTGGCCTCCCATTCGGCGCGGGCGTGGCGGACTTCCATTTCAGCCTGGCGGCGGGCCAGTTGGCTTTTGACTCGGGCCAGCAGCTCCACCGGTCGCCAGGGCTTGCGGATATAATCCGCCGCGCCGGCGGCGAAACAGGCTTCGAGTTGGGCGTCATCGTCCATGGATGTGACGATAAGGGCGGGGATGGCAAGCTGACTGGCAGTTGCCAGCAGTTCGGATCCAAGTCCGTCTGGCAGTATGTAATCGACCAGCAGCAAATCGATCGATTGTTCCGCCAGCACGCGCCGGGCGGAGGCGCAGTCTGCCGCTTCGGCAACTTGTGCGAAACCACCGGTTTGGAGGTCGGCGACTAATCGCCACCTCATTAATTGGCTGTCTTCGACAACTAAAATTCGGGGGTAAACAATGCCCATGATGATATTATAAAGTTCAGTGCGGATTAGGGCAATTGAAACTCGGGGCGAATAAACGGCGTTTTTCATATTTCCCAACGCCGCGCCTAAGCTAGGGCTATGGCCTTTGCGTTATAAGGAAATCGGGCAGAGCTTTATGCCAAAAGCTCTGCCCGTGATATGTTTCTGCTGGCCGCAGATAACGCGGCTTGTCAGTTGCGATTTACTCCGCGCGCACCAGACAGTAGTTCTTCTTGCCCTTGCGCAGGACCAGGGCGGTGGGCGTGGCCAAATGGGCGACGGTTACGTTCAGGTCGGCCGAGTCCAGCGGCTGGTTGTTGAGGTAGACGCCCTTCTGGGTCAGGGCCCGCCGGGCCTCGCCCTTGGATTTGAAGAGCGGGGTCTCGGCCAGCAGTTCGGCCACGTTCACGCCGGCCTCCAGCCGGGCGCGGGGAACGGTCACGCTGGGCACGTCGGCGAACACGCCCGCCAGCTCCGCGTCCGACAGGTTCTCGATCTTCTCCCCGAAGAAGATGCGCGTGGCCTGTTCGGCCGAGCGCAGGCCCGCCTCGCCGTGCACCAATTTGGTGACCGACTCGGCCAGGGCCTTCTGGGCCGCGCGGGCTTCGGGCCGGGCGGCGGTTTCCTTTTCCAGCTCGGCGATCTCGGCCAGGGAGAGGAAGGTGAAGTATTTAAGGTACGTGCCGACCAGGGCGTCCTCGCTGTTGAGCAGGTACTGGTACATCTGGTAGGGGCTGGTCACGGCCGGGTCGAGGTAGATCGTGCCGCCCTCGGATTTGCCGAATTTTTTGCCCTGGGCGTCGGTGACCAGGGGAATGACCAGCCCGTAGGCCGCGGCGGCATCGACCTTGCGGATCAGCTCGATGCCGGCGGTGACGTTGCCCCACTGGTCCTGGCCGCCGACTTGCAGCTTGACCCCGTGGGCGCGGTAGAGGTGGAGGAAGTCGTAGGCCTGCAACATCTGGTAGGTGAATTCGGTGAAGCTGATGCCTTCGGCCGATTCCATTCGCCGCTTGACCGACTCCTTGGCGATCATCTCGCCCACGCGGAAGCGCTTGCCCACGTCGCGCAGGAATTCGATGAAGGTGAATTTGCCCAGCCAGTCGTGGTTGTTGAGGATGATAGCCGAGTTGGCGCCGCAATCGAAATCGAGCAGGCGCTCCAGCTGGCGGCGCTGGCCGGCGATGTTGCGCTCGATGGTTTCGTTGTCCAGCAGGTTGCGCTCGGCGCTCTTGCCCGAGGGGTCGCCGATCAGGCCGGTGGCCCCGCCGATGATGATGACCGGCTTGTGCCCCGCCAGTTGCAGGCGGCGCATGGTGACGATGGCAAAGAGATTGCCGATCTGGAGGCTGGCGGCGGTGGGATCGTAGCCGGTATAGAACGAAACCCGCTCAGCGGCGAAAAGTTCGCCCAGCTTTTCATCCGACACCGCAGCCACCAAGCCGCGGTCGCGCAGTTCTTGTAGCAGTTGGCTCATGGTTTCTCCGGCTTCTGGCACTTGGCCGCACTGGCGCTCCCCGCGCTCTGCAACTTTTCGATCACCCCTCTGACTTGTTCCAATTGGTGGCCGATGCGCGCAAGGGTGGCCTCCAGGGACATGCCGAACTCGCGCACGCCTTCGGTCAGTTCCGGGGCGACCTTGGCTATCATCGGCCCCACCAGCAGACCCGCCAAGCGGGCCTGTTGCCGGCGCAGGTTTTCTTTTTCCGTGGCCACCGCGGCCATGATTTCCAACAGCTGGCGTTTGACGGCCTGCTCCTCGCTCAGCGGCTCGCCGTGCAGGATCTGGTCCAGGACGTCGCGCAGTTCGCTGATCGAAAACGGTTTGCGAAACAGCCCGTTGACGTGCGACAGGTGCTCGGGGGTGATGGCCAGATCGCTGACCCCGGTGACGTAATAGATCGGGAATTTAGCGCCGCGCGCGCGCATCTCGGCGGCGACGTCTCGGCCGTCGCTGCCCGGCAGCATGATGTCCAGCAGCGCCAGGGCCACCTCCTGATCCTCGGCGATGGCCGCCAGGGCGGATCGGCGGTCGCGGCAGACCACGGGGCGCACACCGTACGAGGTCAACAATTGGGCCATGAGTTCGCCAATGTCGACCTCGTCTTCCAAGACAATTACGCTTTTGCGCATGATTATCGGCCTTGGCAGCAAAAAAAGTGGCGGATTATCGGCCCCTGAGGCCCAAAATATAAATCTCTCAAGGATTTCCTTCATAAACAAGCCGGCCGCAGCCGATTAACCATTGAGGATTCTATTGGCGCAGGGCAGTCTGTCAAGCTGGCAAGTTCTAACCTCCGGGTCGCGCGGAGGTGCCCGGGCGGGCGGCAATCGGTAACTCTATCAGCGTCAACCGGAAACAAGCAGCGTCAATCGGAAAGAATCGGATTGCGCTTGCTGATCCGCGAAAAGGATTTAGGATTTTAGATTTGATAATCTGTCGAGCGCAGGCTAGCGCCTAAAGGTATTGAAAAAAAGCGGTTTCGAAAGTACAGGGCGGAAACGACGGTGGCCAAAGCCAATTGTATCTTAGGTTTGGATATCGGCACCTACAGCGTCAAGGCGGTGGAATTGACGCGCTCGGGTGGCGACTTGGTCGTGACCGGAATCGGCTGGGAGCGGATTCCCGGGCCCGACATGGTGGCCGATACGGTTAACGCCCTGGCCAATGACCGGCGGTTCAAGGCCCGCCGGGTGGTCACGGCCGTTAGCGGCCGGGCGGTGATCGTGCGCCAGGTCAACATGGCCGAGATGCCGCCCGATGAGTTGCGCCAGAACGTACGCTACGAAGCCGACAAATACATTCCTTACGACGTCGAGGACGTTCAACTCGACTGTCAGCTTCTGGGGCCGGCCGACAGCGGCCAGGTCCGGGTTCTGCTGGTGGCGGCCAAGCGGCAGCTGATCGACGAGCACCTCGATCTGCTGCACCGCGCCGCGGTCAAGCCGGCGGTGGTCGATGTCGACAGCTTCGCCCTGGCCAACGCTTTTGAGTTGGCCAACCAGAAGGGCGAACTGGCCGAGTCGGGCCAGACCGTGGCCCTGGTGGACATCGGCGCCTTCAAAACCAGCATCTGCATCGTCAGCGACAAGAGCGAATGCTTCACCCGCGAGGTCTACACCGCCGGCAGCGCCCTGACCGACGCGATCGCCAAGCGCTTCGGCGAGGACCAGGCCGACATGGAGCACCTTAAGGAGAACCCCGGCGATTCCCTGGCCGACGTGCGCGAGGCCATCATCCCGGTGATCGAGGAGCTGGGCAACGAGATCCGCCTCTCCTTCGACTATTATGAAAACCAGTTCGAACGGACCGTCAGCCGGGTCTTCCTTTCCGGCGGCTCGGTACTCTTTCCCGGTATGGCCGAGGCGATCGGCCAGGTGCTGGAGGTCGAAACTCAGCGTTTTTCGCCGCTGGCCAACCTGGACGTGGCCGCCGCGGACGGCGAATTGCTCGAGGCGCGCGGCAGCGATTTGGCGGTGGCGCTGGGTTTGGCCGCCCGACTTAAAGGTCTGTAGCCGATGATAGAAATCAATCTATTACCGGAATCGATGCGCAAGCCGGAGAGCACGCCCCTGCCGCTGTTCCTGGGGTTGTGCCTGCTCTTGACGGCGGTGCTCTCCCTGGGGGCGGTCCTGGGGCATAACGCCCTGATCTGGATCCCCCGCGAGGAGGCCCAGACCCGCGAGATGGAGCAGAAGGCCAACGACCTGGAGGCCCAGGGGACTCGACTCGACGAGCTGGACGCCAAGATCGCCCTCATCCGGGAGCACGTCGACGCCGTCCGCCAGCTCTTCCGCGAACGGGTCATCATGGCCAAGCTGCTCTGGGACGTCAAGCGCATCATCACTTATGAAGAGGAACTGAATAAAGCCAACCCCGAGCGCCGCTACGTTTGGCTCAACACCCTCTCCCTCGCCGCCGGCCAGGGCATCAGCCTGGGTGGCCAGTGTACGGCCACCACCGAGCACAAGGCGCTGGCCATGGTCCAGGAGCTCTACACCCGCTTCCTCCACTACCAGGCGACCCGGCCGCCGGAGGAGTCCGAACGCAAGCAACTCGGCGAGCAGGTGACGGCGATGAAGGTCGAGTGGGCCAAGCGGCGGGCCAAGAATCCCGGTCTGCCGGAGGAGAGTCCTGAACTGGCCGGCCTCCAGGAACGGCTCAAATTGCTCCAGGCCGCGCCTCCCTCGGGGCGGATCGCGGTCCGGGCGTTCAACGATTTCTTCATGCCCGGCGGGATCATGCTGGAGACGACCGCCTGGAGCGCCGGCGGCGCGGCCCCGGGCCAGGTGGGCAATCCGACCATGCTACCGGTCGGGGCCTACCGCTTCACCATGCGCCTACAGATCAAACCGCCGGGCTTCGGCGAAACGGAGGGGGGCCAGCCCTAAAGGCGGCCGACACCAGCTATGGGTAAGAGCAAGAACATCCTCATTTTCGTCGCTGTCCTGATCCTGGCCCTGATCGGCGAGGGGGTCGGACTCTACTTCCAGCTGCGCCACGTCGGCTGGGGGCCGTTGGCCCGTTATCCGCAGAGCCTCAAGGCCAAGAAGGACGGGTTCCAGCGGCGGATCAACGACGCCCAGGCCAAGATCGACCAGATCCCCGGGCGCGAGGAGGAGCTGGCGACGCTGGAGAAGGACGAGAAGGTCGCCGACCAGCTGCTGCCCCGCGCCAGCCGGCCGGACGAACTTTTGCAATTTATCCGGCGTAAGGCCAAGGAGGCGAACGTCTCGCCCCAGAGCATCACCCCGAGCGTCAGCGGGGTGGGTGGCGGCAGCGCGCCGAGTAGCCCCTTCGGCGGGCCCGGCGACGCCGGGGGCTCGAAGTATCAGAAATGGAGTTTCGCCATCGTCATCAAGGGCACCTATGACGAGATCGGAACCTTCGTCAACAAGATGGAGGAGTTCGAGATCAGTCTGGAGGGCAGCCCGCCGGAAAAGCGCTTCTTCCGGGTCACCAGCCTGGATATTGCGGCGACCGACGGGGGCATGTCCGAAGGGGTGCGGCATACCTGCAATCTACAGGTGGAAACGTTCCGGTATGTCGGCGGCCCCAGTGGTGGTTGAGACGCGCTAACTCGGGAGAACCAAACCCGTGAAACGATCGGGCACGACAAGCAAGTGGCTGGGGTTGGCGGCGGCCGGCCTGTTCGGTTGGGGCGCTGCGGCCCCGGCGGGCGAAGACCATGCGCCGCCGCCAGGGATGGGCGGCGAGAGCCCCGCCGCCGAGGCGGCGCCGCAGCGTCACGCCGTCGATGAGCTCGGACACGAC
>CAYMGG010000249.1:0-9083 GCA_964389915.1 uncultured Planctomycetaceae bacterium | reverse complement strand
ACGAGGTCTCGCGGGCCCCGGCGGCGGAGCTGGCCCGGCGGGCAGGATGCCGGGTGCGCCTGCTGGCGGTGGTGCCCACGGCGGCCACCCTGCGCGGCGGCGCGGCGGCGGCCGGCGGCTTCATGCCCCGCGCCACGGAGGAGCTGCTGGCCTTGCGCGAAGCGGAGCTGGCGGAAGGCTTGGCCTGCCGGCTGGGGGAGCTGGCCGCCCAAGGGGTGGCGGTCGGAGCCGAAACCCGGCGGGGCGATCCGCTGGAACGGATTCTCCAGGCGGCCGGCGAATGCCCGCCCGCGCTGGTGGCGTTGAGCACGCATGGCCGGGTCGGCCTGGACGCCTTCTGGGAGGGGAGCTTGGCGGCGCGGCTCTACGCGCGGCTGAAGGTGGCTTTGCTGCTGGTGCCGATTTCGTAAAGGCCCGGTTTGGGGGAGCTTTTTTTGCAAAAAAAGCTCCCCCAAACCCCCGCAAAAAAACTCTCGCCGGCTTTTGTGCGGAACGCGGGTTGGCGGCGGAGAAACGGGACCAGAGTTTTAAAACGGGCCGGGGGAACTTTTTGGCAAAAAAGTCCCCCCGGAAAGCGATTTTGTGCGTAAGGCAGGGCGCTGCGTTCCTAGATTTTCATCAAGCACATACTGACCGAGAAGCAGGTGTCGCTCAGGCGCGGGGTGCGCAGCTCCGGCAGCTCGAAGTCGATGGTCATGGTGTTCATACCCTTGTAATGGCTGATATAATAGCTGGTGCCGACCACGACCGAGGGCACGCTGATGCGCTCGAAGCGGTGTTCGGTGTTGGAGAGGATGGCCTTGATCTGGCCGGCGATGATGTTGGTGATCTCGCAGAAGCTGTCGAGCATTTCGGAGCTGAGCTCCTTCATCTCCTCGCCCAGCATCCGGCCGGCCATGAAGCAGGCGGCGCTTTCCGAGGCGTTGAGCATGACCGAGCCGCTGGTCTGGCCGACGAAGCCGATGATGGCCGACACTGCGCCGTGGCTGTGGAAGTAACGGTTGACGCCGCAGGGCACGGGTTTGAGGCCGGCCATGGCCAAGCCGTCGCGGGTGGCCTTGACCACCACATTGACCAGCAGCTCGTCGATCTGGAGAATCTGCATTTTCGTTATCCTTTGCCGGAGGGGAGCGGATCGGTTCGGACGCACCGGGCGAATCGTTCCGGAGCGTTCCAGGATGCCGCCGTTAGGTTAATCCCGCCCTGGATTCTGTCAAAAGAAAAAGGGCTAGAACCGTCCGGTGGTATCGGGCGGCGGCCGCCGCCCCCGTTCCTTCCCAGGAGTCGAATGTGACTGAGATCATCGTGGTCGGGGCCGGTCCGGCCGGGGCGACCCTGGCCCGGCGGCTGGCCGAAGCAGGGCGGGAGGTGCTGCTCCTGGAGGCCGGGCGCTTTCCCCGGCCCAAGACCTGCGCCGGCGGCCTGCCCCTGCGGGCTTTGGCCGGCCTGGGGCTGAAACTCCCGGCCGGCCTGGCCCACCCGATCGACGGCGTGGCCCTCGACGGCGCCTGGACCGGCCGGCTGATCCCGGCCGCGGTGGTCGAAGCGGTGGTGGTCGAGAGGGCAAAGTTCGATCAGTTTCTGACGCAGGCGGCCGAAGCGGCCGGCGCGCGCGTGCGGCCGGGGTGCCGGGTGCTCAACGGCGGGGTGCGCCGCGCGGGCGGCGAGTGGCGGATCGAGACTTCCGCCGGGAGTTTCCAGGCCCGGCGGCTGGCCGCGGCGGACGGGGTTTTCAGCCCGGTCGGCCGGGCTGCGGGGTTCGCGCCCAACGCCACCGGATTCTGCCTGGAGGGCGACCTGCCGCTGCCCGCGGGCGCGGCGGGCGAGGTCCGCCGGCGGGCGATCTTCAACCCCGCGCTCGGGCCGGGGGGCTATGCCTGGGCCTTTCCCTGCGGCGGGGTGTTTCACGTCGGCATCGGCGGCGGAACGGCTGCGGCCAGGCGGTTGCAGCGGGATCTGGCCCGGTTTCTTGAGCGGACGCCGGAACTGGCCGGCGGCGGGCTGACCGGGCTGCGCGGCGCGCTGATTCCGGATTTTTCCGGCGCCCGCCCGGCCTATGTCCGGGACGAGTGCTATCTGCTGGGCGACGCGGCCGGGTTGGTTGATCCGCTGACCGGCGAAGGCATCCATTACGCGGTGCAGAGCGCCCACCTCGCCGCCGAGGCGATCCTGGCCGACCGGCCGCAGCGGTATGAATCCGGCCTGCGGGCCGAGCTGCTGCCGGACCTCGAGGCGGCGCGGCGGTTGAAGCGCCGGCGGGCGCGGCTGCCGGGATGGTTGTTGGGGTTGGCCCTCAGCCTGCCGGCGGTCCGGCGGCGGGCCGATCTGATGGCCGACATTCTTACCGGCCGGCGGCGCTACTGTGAGATCGGCTGACCGGTTTCAGGGTCGATGCCGAGCTCCCGCAGGATCAGGTCCAGATCGGTGAGGGTCTGCACGGTATAGCTGTCCTTGCGCAGGGCGAGCGCTTCCCGGGTGCGCAGCAGGCTCAGGGCGGCCTTCTCCTTCTGGGCCTCGTTGCCGCCGCGCAGGATTTCGATCTGGCGCAGGACGAACTCGGGGTCGATCTCCCGCCGGGACTTGCGGCCGGACACCTTGTCGGCGGCCTGCCGTTGCGCCAAGCGGGTTTTCAGCCCGCTGTTCAGATCGTCGGACTTGACGCGCGAACGGCTGATCAAGCCGATCTCGTCGGCCAGTTCGGCGCGAAAGATGGGCAGGCAGCGATGTTCCAGAAAATCTTGAAGCGTGGCCGTGTAACGACCGTCCAAGTCGATCCGGGCCAGACTGACGGCCGCCTGGCGGGCGACGCCGGGGTTGGCGTCGGCCAGCGCGGCCTTCAAGGCCGGCATGGCGGTATCGTCGCCGCAGTTGCCCAGCGCTTGGGCCGCGGCGCGGCGCACGGGCAGCTCCGGGGCGGACAGCAGGCCGGTCAGTTGACTCGACGAAGCCACCTTGCGCAGATTGCCCAAGGTCCGCAGCACGGTCTGGGCGGCCGGGCTCTCCTCCGGCTCCCGGCGATAGATCTCCACCAGTCCGGGCACGATTCGGGGGTCATCCAGCCGGCCCAGCGCCGCTCCCGCGGCGGCGGCCACGGCGGCCTCTTCGGTCTGGACCGCCAGCAGCGCCGGCACGGCCGCCGGGTCGCCCAGCTCGCCCAGCAGATAGGCGGCGCTGGTCCGCTCGCGGGGCGAGGCGGTCCGGTCGGTCACCAACGCGCTCAGCCGGGGGCAGGCCTGGGCGGCCAGTTGGGCGGCGAAGGCTTTGGCTTCGGCCAGCTGCGGGGAGCGGGCGATCAGATTTTCCACCAACGGCAGGTTCTGCAACCGGCCCCGCAACCGGGCCCATTCCAGCTCGGTGGCATCGTCGGCCGCCCGGGTCGGACCGAGGGCCGCGCCCAGGATAAGCCCGGCGATCAGCAATTGCGGAATCCATAAGCCTCGGCGCATGGCGTCCTCCCGGCAATCATTCTAGCGGTTGAAGGGCCGGGATCAAGCCGTGACCGGGCGCGGGGTCAGGAGAGCAGCCCCAGGCGCACGAGTTCGGCGCGCAGAGCGGTCGCGTCGGTGAAGCGCCAGGCGGTCATGCCCACGGCCTGGGCGCCGGCGACGTTGCGGGGCAGGTCGTCGACGAAGAAGCAGGCCTCCGGCGGCGTGGCCACGCTGGCGGAGGCGGCCAGGTAGGCCTCGGAAGTTGGCTTGACCGCGCCGATCTCGTAGCTCAGCGTGGGGCGGGGGACCAGATTCAGCCAGGGATATGTCTGGCGCAGATAATTCCAATGCAGCGGATCGGTGTCGGAGAGCAGGCCCACCGGGCGCGCGGCGGCGACCTCGGCCAGCAGTTCGGCCATCCCGGGCTGGGGGTGGAAGATGTCGCACCAGAGCGCCGCGAACTCGGCGAATTCCAGCTCCAGGCCGGTCTTGGCGATTACGGCTTGGTGGAACGCCTCGGGCGTGAGCCGGCCGGCGCAATAATCGGAGAAGAGGCGCTCCTGAACCAGGCGGTTCATCACCGCGTCGGCGTCTTCCCGCTGGGCGGATGTCAGGCGGCGCAGCAGGCCGCGGGAGACGTCCACCCCCACCAGGACCCGCCCCAGGTCGAAAATGACGGCGCGCAACGCGGGCATCGAGCCGGCTCCGGAAAAAGAACCGCGCCAGCCGGGATGGACCGGCCGGCGCGGGGAATGGACGGGCGGGCGAGCCTAGGCCTTCTTGGCCTTGTGCAGGGTGTGCTTGCGCTCTTCGGGGCAGTATTTCTTGAGCTGCAAGCCCTTGTGCTCCTTCTTGAGCCGGGTGACATAATTCGACGAGCCGCACTCGGTGCAGTTGACGAGATAGGCTTCAGTCGGGTTCTTCTTCTTGGCCATGTCGGCGCTCCTGAAACTGAAATTCCGGTTCTTTCCAATAAGTCCCGCCTGCCGTGCATGGCGGAAAGCGCCGTACTATGCCAGATGTCGGGAATGGTGTCAAGCATTTTGTAAATGAACATAGCGGCGAACTTCGGAAGCGTCCCGGCCCAGTACCAGCAGAATATTTTGCATGTTCGGGGTCAGGCCCTCGCGCCGGCAGATATTCCGGGCCAGATCGAAGCGACTGCGGTTGAGCATGATTCGCTCCAGATGACTCAGGCTGTTGCGGGCTTGGAGGCGGCGGATCGTCCGAACCAGTTCTTCTTCCCTGTCTGCGCTAAACATATTCCACCTCCCTGCTGGCATATCCCACTAGTTGCGACACCAGGCTCAATCCGTCCTGGCTAATATCGCTCCCCCCGATTCCGGCTGCCGCTCCCTGGCTGACGGACTCGGCCAATCTGATAACAATAGGTACGGGGCGGGAACGGGTTTTCTTGCCTGGATTCTGGCGGGAGAGGAGCGATTTTCTGGTTTTACAAAAACCCTCAAGCCAAATTAGGCGGAATTTGCTCAAACTGAAAGTTACGAATAAGCTCAAAGGGCTGGCTGATAGTTATTAGCAAAAACCTGCAAGGCGATCTGATATGGTCTTTGCTTCTGATAACTCACCTTATGAAATAGCTTTACATAGATTTGAGCAGCTCAAGGGGCTGGCTTTGGCCCAGGCCGGATTATTCACCTCGCATCAGGCCTTGGAGCTGGGTTATTCATATTCCAATCAACGCTATCATATTGCCCAAGGGAATTGGGTGCGCCTAGATCATGGGCTTTTCCGGCTGCCCTGGGCAGGCGAAAATCACGAAACTCGTTTGACGCGTTGGTGTTTATGGAGTCGAGACCGCGCTGGACACTGTTCCGGAGCCGTCAGCCATGCCAGTGCGCTTCATTATTATGGGCTTTGGGCGCAAGAGCCTGAGCGTGTGACCCTGACCGTCCCCGCAACTTTTCGCAAAACCCCGCCTGCGGAATTGGAATTGGTCAAGGCGAATTTGGCGGAATCTGAAATTCGCGTCCAGGGCGCGATTCGCGTGACCACCCCGCAGCGCACCCTTGACGATATGCGTACGGTGTTGAACGAAACCGGCCGGTGGGCGGAAACTCTGCGGCTGGCGCAGGATATGGGCTTACTGAGCCGTCCGGAAATGATCGAAGCTCCGGTCGAAATCGCGCCCCTAACCGAACCGGCGGGAGCCGTAGGGTTGACGGCCGAGGCGCAGGGCCACCGCGCTTCCCTGGTGCCGGCGTTTGAATCAGCGATATCCCAAGTCGATAAAAGGAGACCGATCATGTCGTCCGAGCGCGAGCGCCAGCCGGCATTCCGCCGCCAAGCCGGCTTCACCCTGGTGGAACTGCTGGTGGTGACGGCGATCATCAGCGTGCTGGCGGCCCTGCTGCTGCCGGCCCTGGAGAAGACCCTGGCCCAGGGGCGCTCGATCCAGTGCCGGAACAATCAGAAGCAGATCGGCCTGCTATACGTCACTTACGCCGACGATTATGGCGACCGGCTGCCCTACAGCGGCAGCCATTACGACACCTTTACGATGCGGCTGGTAAAATATAATTATCTCACGGCCAAATATGAAATCGGCTGCTGCCCGGCCGCCTACCAAATGCATCCTGGAAGTTCGAAATTTTGCTTCAACTACGGCAACAATTATCAGTTGACCAATGCCCGACAGGGCGAGATCACCCAGCATTCGGCCAAGTATCTGGTCATGGATTCGGTCTGGGAACCGACCGGGCCATGGTGGAATTTCAACCTGCAATATTGGACCTATTGGAATCAACCGGCCATCCATCCGCCTTACATAAACGTGCTGTTCGTCGACCAGCACGTCACCGGCATCACCGTGGCCGAGGCCGGCGCGGCCTTCCGACCGCACTGGCCCAAGGGCGATTGAGCGCGGGGTGGGGGAGGCAGCCCAGAGCGGCCGCAAATAGGTCATTTCATATGATCGAAGTCCAGCCGAGTTCATGAATTGGTGATTTTGCCAGGCGTCAGACCGTTTCCCTCCCCCTGCCCCCTCCCGGAGGAAGAGGGAAAAGGCGGGTGAACACTCCAAAGTTTGCGTCTGATTTGTCCCGACGAGAAGAAAGAGGAGAAAGCCATGTTCGAGGGGAGTCACGAGTGGGGGTTGACCACCGAATTACTGCGGCGAGCCGGTTTGCTGTTGGCCGGACTGTGGCTGGTGACCGGTAGCGCCTGGGCCGCCGGAGTACGCGCCGAAATCGACCTGGCCGAAGGTTGGGTCTTGCAGCCGGCCGTCTCGCCCGAGACTTCACCCAAGGCGGGCGACAGCGCGCCTTGGGGCTTAAAGAACTGGCGTTGGAACAATTCGCCCGCCAAGGGCCTCTCCTGGGAGAAGGTCAAACGCAACACGGTCAATTCCGTCTGGTATGAAAACGTGCTAAATGTCCCGGCCGACTGGCAGGGCGGGCGGGTGTTTCTGGACTTCCGCCGGATCGAGGGCGACGCGATCGTCTTCGTCAATGAAGAGCGTTTCGGCGAGCTGTTGCGGCCGGGCGGCGAGATCGAAATCACGCCGCTCGTCAAGTTCGGCCAGGCCAATCCGCTGCGGGTCTACGTCACCCGCGACTACACCGGCATCTCACGCAACTATGAGGCCGATCCGCTCCGTTACGCCACCCGCGGGCCGGGCGGTATCCGCGAGAGCCAGCCTGACAACTGGGGCCTGGGCCTGACCGCGCCCGTGACCTTGCGTTGCCGGCCGCAGCCGGCGGCGATCCGCGACATCTTCGTCCAGACCTCCTGGCGGGAGAAACGGCTGACGCTGGAAGTGGAGTTGCTCGCCGCCGCGCCGGTCGAAGGCGCGCGCCTCTCGGCCGTGGTCAAGGACGCCGCCGGGCAGGAAGCCCTGAAACTCGCGGGCGAGGCGCAGGCGCTCGCGGCCGGGGCTTCGACCGCGAAGCTGGCGGCGGCCTGGCCCGAACCCCGGCTCTGGGAGCCGGGCGCGCCGAATTTTTATACGGTCGAGGTGACGCTGGCCGGCCCCGGGGGCGAGTTGGACCGCCTGCCGCCGGTCGAATTCGGTTTCCGCGAGATCTGGACCGAGGGGCGGCAGCTCATGCTCAACGGCCATCCCTTCCGCTGCCGGCTGGACTGGTCGGCCTTCGGCTCGTGGGAGCACGGGGCGACCGCGGACAGCATCCTCTCCCTGCACAAGCTCTGGGGCCACAACACGCTCTATTTCCAGGCCAATCCGACCTCTTGGTGGGCGGTCTGGGACGAGACGCCTTATTACTCCGAGGCTACTATCTCGCGATTGGACCACGAAGGTTTCGCGGTGTTGCTGAACGCGCCGGGCATCGGCGGGATCGGCGAGCGCTTGCTCAAGGACGAACGGACTCAGGCCGACTACAACCGGGAAATGGAACTCTGGATTCGGCGCTATCGAAACCACCCCTGTATCTTCGCCTGGACCGTGGGCATGAATTCATTCAACCCCCGCGATGCGTTGCACGCGCCGACCCAGGGCATCCGCTCGCATTACGATCATGCCAAGGCCCAGGTGATTGAAAAAGCCGTAGCCATCGCCAAGCAATACGATCCGACCCGGTTGGGCTATTCGCATGCCGACGGCAACCTGGGCGACCTGGCCACCGGCAACCTCTACCTCAATTTCGCCCAACTCCAGGAGCGCGAGGATTGGCCGAGCAATTGGGCCGCGCACGGCGACATGCCGTACATCGCCGCCGAGTTCGGCCCGCCGTTTGTCGGCAATTTCTGGAAGGGCAAGCAGCTCTTGGCCACCGAATATCTGGCCGCCTATTTTGGATCGCGCGCCTATGCCGAGGAGACGGCCGAGGGCCTGGCCCAGACCGTGGCCCTGAGCGTGGCCAACAAGCGCGGCTTCGGGGCCGAATGGGGCGACGTGCATCCGCTCTTCCCGCTCTATTGGGATTTTCAGCGCCTCTTCACCACCAACACCGAGCGGGCCTGGCGTACCTGGGGCGTGCAGGGTTGGCACAACTGGAATTTCATGGTTGGCCTAGGCGATCCGCCCGGCTGGGATCGCAAGAACGCCTTCAAACGCTACAACAGCATCACCGCGCCCCTGACCGGCAAGCCCGACTGGGCCAATCCCGGCTGGGACATTTTTAGCGATACCATGCAGCCGCTGCTGGCCTATCTGGCCGGCGCGCCCGTCCACACCGACAAGACGCACGGCTTTTACGCCGGCGAGGAGGTAACCAAGCAGGTGGCCGTGGTCTGGGACGGACCGGGCGACAAAAAATTGACCGCCGCCTGGCAGGTGGGCGACGCGGCCGGGGCGCAGGTTGCCGCCGGCCAGATCGAGCTGGTCCTAACGCCCGGCGAGATCGCGCTCAAACCCTTCAGCTTTGCCGCGCCGGCCGTGGATCAGCGCCGCGAATTGACAATCAATCTGACCGTGAACGAAGGGGCGACGGTCGTAGCCCGCGATCAATTGTCGATTCAGGTTTTCCCGGCCTTGAAGGCGGAAGGGGCTTCGGCCGTGACGCTCTGGGACCCGGCCGGCCGAACCGGGCCGGAACTGGCCAAATTAGGCCTGACGCCCCGCGCCTGGCGGCCGGGCGAAGCCTTGCCGAAGGAAGGCGTGTTTGTGATCGGCCGCGAGGCCCTGAAACCCGGCGAAAAGCTGCCCTATACGGCGGCTGACGTGGCCGGCGGGCT
>CAYMGG010000248.1:0-9109 GCA_964389915.1 uncultured Planctomycetaceae bacterium | reverse complement strand
GTCCCGCCGGCGCCGGCCGGCGCGATGCGCCAGCCGGCCGAGGCGGCCGACACTCCGCCCCCGGCCCCCGCGCCGGTGGTGAACGTACCGCCGCCGGCCGAGAAGTTCAACACCCAGGTCAGCGAGGCCGAGGCCGAGAGCCAGCAGGAGGAGTTCTACGCCTCCCTCTCGCCTCAGCAGCGCGAGGAGCGCCAGCGCCGCCAGGACCAGGTCTACGAGCAGATCAAGCGCGGCGAACTGCACATCACCGAGCTCAAGAACATGACCGTGGCGGAGCTGCGCCGCCTGGCCCGCTCGGAAAAGATCGAAGGCATCGCGGGCATGGTCAAGCAGGAGCTGATCTTCTCGCTGATCAAGAACCGGGTCAGCCAGAACGGGCTGCTGTACGGCGAGGGCGTGCTGGAGATCCTGCCCGACGGCTACGGCTTCCTGCGCAGCCCGAACTTCAACTACCTGCCCTGCCCCGACGACATCTACATCTCGCCCAGCCAGATCCGGCGCTTCGGCATGCGCACCGGCCTGACGGTCAGCGGCCAGATCCGCCCGCCCAAGGACAACGAGAACTATTTCGCCCTGCTGCGGGTCGAGGCGATCAACTACGAAGACCCCGACCAGCTCAAGGACAAGACCGTCTTCGAAGATCTGACCCCCCTCTTCCCCGAGGAGCGCCTGATCCTGGAGACCGCGCCCACCGAGTGGTCCACCCGGGTGGTCGACCTGGTCATGCCCATCGGCAAGGGGCAGCGCGCCCTCTTCGTCGCCCCGCCGCGCACGGGCAAGACCGTGCTCCTGCAAAAGGTGGCCAACGCCGTCACCACCAACCACCCCGAGTGCTGCCTGATCGTGCTGCTGATCGACGAGCGCCCGGAAGAAGTCACCGACATGGCCCGCTCGGTCAAGGGCGAGGTCGTGGCCTCGACCTTCGACGAGCCGGCCAGCCGCCACGTGCAGGTCTCGAACATGGTCCTGGAGAAGGCCAAGCGCCTGGTCGAATACGGCAAGGACGTGGTCATCCTGCTCGACTCGATCACCCGTCTGGGCCGGGCCCACAACACCGAGGCCCCGCACTCGGGCAAGATCCTCTCCGGCGGTATCGACGCCAACGCCCTGCACAAGCCCAAGCGCTTCTTCGGCGCGGCCCGCAACATCGAAGGCGGCGGCAGCCTGACCATCATCGGCACGGCCCTGATCGACACCGGCAGCCGCATGGACGAGGTCATCTTCGAAGAATTCAAAGGCACGGGCAACGCCGAGCTGCACCTCGACCGCCGCCTCTCCAACCGCCGCCTGTATCCGGCCATCGACGTCAACCAGTCGGGCACGCGCAAGGAGGAGCGGATCGTCCATCCGGACGAACTCAACCGCATGTGGCTGTTGCGCAAATATCTGAACGACATGAACGTGGTCGACGCCATGGAGTTCCTGCACACCAAGATGAAGGCCCATCGGAGCAACGCCGAATTCCTGATGACCATCAAGCTCTAGCCCCTGTCAAAACTGAAGCGCCCCTCTCTTCCGACGGGAGAGAGGGGCGCTTTTTATTATTTGCGCTTCACCGGAAGACGAGGGTTATTCCCGCCCCGCGCAATGGAGAAAGGCCCGGCGCACCGGCCGCAGCTTAAACTTGGGAATCGGAGCCGGCTTGTTGTCGGTCGATCCACTGATCCAGACCTTCTTGCCTGATGGCTCGAATGTGGCGTGCGTAGCTACTGCCCTCGGGAAACTGCTGGAGATATGTGGCGCAAGGGAAAGCCGCGCATTCCGCGCAGGTAGCGAGGCCTTTGCCTTCCGCGCATTGCCGGATCTTGCAGGCCAATGACGCTGCCAAGGCATTGTGGATTCCCCCCCAGCAGCCTTCGCATCCAACCTCTTCAGGTCTTATCTGCCGGCCGACTTCCCGGGTAAGGTTAGCCGCGACCTGCCGGCGAAAATCATCATCGCCCTCCGTCAGCACCCGGAAATCTGGGCAGCCGGCGCAAAAGTTGCCGCAGGGGCCGACTTCCGTTCTCCGTTTTGCCATTTGCCTCTCCGGCCCAAAGCTTGCCAATGACGCGAGGCGAAATAAATGAGGGCTGCTCTGAATTCATGCCCAAGGGCGGTGCGATCAGTCCTCGGCGGGAATCTCGCCGGTAAAGTATTCGCCCCCCATCACCAGCGGCCGGCTGGCCCCCACCCGCAGAAGCAGGCCCAGCAGCACGAACGAGGAGATCATCGAGGAGCCGCCGTAGCTGATCAGCGGCAGGGTGATGCCCGTGGTCGGCAGCACGGCCGTGACCACGCCCACGTTGACCAGCACCTGCGTGCCCAAGAGCACGGCGCAGCCGGTGGCGATCAGCCGTCCGCCCGGCTCCTTGGCGTTGAAGGCGATATGCAGGCCGCAGAGCACGATCAACAGGTACAGCGCCAGCACCGCCCCGGCGATCATCAGCCCGCCCTCCTCGGCGATCACCCCGAAGATAAAATCGTTGTGCTTGTCGGGCAGCAGATCCAGCTCGTTGAGCGTACCGCAGCCCAGCCCCTCGCCGGTCAGGCCGCCCGAACCGATGGCGATCAGGCTCATGGTCAGCTGGTAGGCTTCGCGGGCCTCGTAACGCTGCGGATCGAGAAAGGCCAGGATGCGGCGTTTCTGATAGTCGCGCATCACAAACATCCACATCGGCGCCGCCGAACAGACCCCGGCCCCGGCCACGGCCAGCAGGTGGCGCACGCGCGCCCCGCTGGCGAAGACCACGGCGCACAGGAGCGGCGGCAGGAGGATGCCGCTGCCCAGATCGGGTTGTTTCATGATCAGCGCCAGCGGCCCCAAGGTCAGCACGAAAGGCATGACCAGCCCCCGCCAGGTGACCTGGGTCTTGCGGTGCATCAGATGCCGGGCCAGGGCCAGAATCAGCGCCGGCTTCATGAACTCGGTCGGCTGAAGGTTGAAGCCCAAACCCGGCAGGTGGATCCAGCTGCGCGCCCCGCGCACCTCCGGCTGGAGCAGCACCACCACCAGCAGGGCCAGGGCCACGGCGTAGAATTCGTAGGCGTAGCGCAACAGCCAGCGGTAGTCGACCTGGAGCGTGGCCACCATGGCCATCAGGCCCAGGGCGATCCACAAGAGCTGCCGCGAGAACGATTCCGGCGAGGCCGAATGCAGATAGGGCAGCCCCGCCCCGATCACGCCGCAGGCGGCCGAAAGCAGCACCCAGTCCAGCCGCGCCAGCCAACCCTTACCCAAGGTCGCCGCTCTCCTCGGGGATGCCGAAAAAGGCCATCAACACCCGCCGCGCGATCGGCCCGCAGGTGCCGCCGCCCAAGGTGCCCTGCGGCACCAGCACCACGCAGACGACCTGCGGATCGTCGAACGGCGCGTAGCAGCCGAACCAGGCGTGGTCCGGCTGGCTCTTGCGCCACTGGGCCGTGCCGGTCTTGCCGGCCACCTCCATGCCCGGCAGGCGCGCGCCCTTGGCCGTGCCGTGGTCGCCCTGCACGACCCGCCACATGCCCCGGCGCACCGTGGCCAGGGCCTGGTCGCTCACGGCGATCGTGCCCCGCGGCTCGTCGAGGGTCGGGTCGTCCAGCAGCAGGTGCGGCTGGACCACGGCTCCGCCGTTGGCGATAGCGGCAAAGGCCACGGCGATCTGCAAAGGCGTGACCGTCAGCGGCCCCTGCCCGATCGCCAGGTGGTAGGTGTTGCCTTTGGCCCAGTAGCGGCCGGTGCTGGCCCGCATCGGCAGCTGGCCGCTGGCTTCGCCGGCCAGATCCACGCCGGTCCGATGCCCGCTGCCCAAACGCCAGGCCCATTCGTAAATCTTGCGCGAACCCAAGACGCCGCCGGTGTGGTACATGAAGATGTTGCAGGACTTCTCCAGCGCCTCTTCGACCGTGATGTCCCCGTGATGGACTTTATGCATGCAGGGAAATTCATGCCGGCCCAGAGCCAGCACGCCCTCGCAGCAGAAAGTGGTTTGCGCCGTGATCGCCCCTTCCTGCAAAGCGCCCAGCGCCACCAGCGGCTTGAAGACCGAGCCCGGCGGATATTCGCCGGCGATGACGTGGTTGATGAGCGGGTGCCGGGGGTCTTCGTTGAGTTCGGCGAAGTCCTCGTTGAAACGGTTGGGATCGTAGCCCGGTTCGCTTACCAGGGCGTAGATCCGGCCGTTATGAGGGTCGAGCAGCACGACCGCCGCCTGGAACGGCCGCCCCTTCTCGTGCTCCAGCTTGCCCAGCTCCTCGCGCACCACCCGCCGGACCTCGTGCTGAACGTTGAGATCGATGGTCAGGGGCACGTCCTGGCCGTGGCGGGCCGGAGCGACGAACCCTTTCTTGGCCAACACCCGCGGCCCGTTCTTGTCCGGCCGCTCCAGACGCAGATAGCGCAGAGTGTGATAACCGCGCAGGCGTTGATTGTAATACATCTCGATGCCAGCCCGGCCGACCTCCTCCTTGCGGAAATAGCCGCTGGTCCGCACCGGTTCGCCGTGCACCTGGATCTCGCGCAGGCGGATGATCGACTCCTCCACCCCCTCCGGGTCCAGCCGGAGAAAACCGCCCAGATCGCCGTGCCCGGGCACCGGGCCTTCCGGCGACCAGTGGCCGCGCAGCTGGTCGTACTCCTCCTCGGTCAGCTTGCCGACGTAGCCGGTGACATGGGCCAAGTCGGCCCCGGCCGGATAGACCCGGCGCGTGCCTACCCGCGGCTCGAGCGCGGCGAAAAAACCTAGTCCGTCAGCCGCCAACCGTTCGCGCATCACCGCCTGGTAGACCTTGATCCCCACGTCCTTTAAAAATGGACGGGCGATGGTCAGGGCCTCCTCGGCTCCGGCGTGGCGGGCGATGGCCGCGTCGACCAGGGCCTCGGCCAGCTCGGCCGGCTCGCGCCCCAGCAATTCGCCCAATTTTTTAGTCAGGGGACAGGCTTCGCGCAGATCGAGCACAGCCAGACGCCGCTCCAACTCGCGCTGCTCCCCGCGGGAGCCGGCCAGCTGCACGATCCGAACCGGGGTCAGGGGCGGCAGCTGGCTGACCAGTTCGCGCCGGCGTTCGACCCGGTCGTAACGGGCGGGGACGAGCCAGAATTCGAAGGCCGGCCGGTCCTCGGCCAGCACCCGGCCGGCCCGGTCCAGAATCCGACCGCGCACGGGCGGAACCTGCACCAGCCGGTCGCGCTTGTCGTCGCGCTTCTGCCGGTACTCGTCGGCCCGGTAGGCCTGCAACTGCACCAACCGTCCGGCCATCACGAAATAGCCGCAGGAGAAGAGCACGGCCAGCACGGCCATCCGGCGTTGAAATACGGTCATCGGACTAGGCTCCGTCCTCGCGCCAGGGGCGCCAACTCCCGGCCTCCAGCAGCCAGCCGGCCAGCGGACTGACCAGCGCCGTGCAGAGCGCGTCGCGGCCCATGGCCCGCCAAGCGGCCAATCCCGCCCAGCCTTCGCTCGCCAACTGCCGCGCGAGGATCACCGCCCCGGCCGCCAGGCCGATGGTAATCAGCCGGGCGACGAAGTGCTCGTGGCGGACCTGGCGGCGAAACAGCGCCAGCCCCAGGCCGGCGAGCAGAAAAATCAGGGCATTGAGCCCCATCCGGCCGCCGCCGAAAAAATCCTTGCTCAGGCCGCAGAGCCAGGTGACCGGCGGGGCCTGGTTCTCTCGGCAATGCAGGCCGGAATGAAAGGCCAGCAGCAAAAAGAACTCCAGCCGCGGCAGCGGCGTACCTTCCAGCCAGGCCTCGGCCAGCAGGCCGCTCAGGCCGCACAGGATCAATAGTAGTGAAAATCGCCCCCAAAGCACGTGCCGATTTTCTCCTCAACGGCCTCAGCCCACGGCCGGCGGCAAGGCGGGCGCCGGGGCCGGAGCCGGCCGGCTCGCGGGAGCCGGCCGGACCGGTGCGGCCGGTTGGCTCCCGCCCCCCTCCGGAATTTTTTCCAGCTGGCGGCGGATGATCAGCACCCCTTCCCAGGCGTAGGGTTCGCCCCGCAGTTTGAGCGGCGCCTCCAGGGTGTTGGGTTCGCTGCCGGAATCGGGATCAGCCGCCAGTTCGCCGATCACCAGCCCGGCCGGCAACTCCCCCAGCAGGCCGCTGGTCAAGACCGTGTCCCCCCGCCGCGCGGCGCTGGCTTCGCCGTAGAAGACGGCCTTGGCCGTCTCACCGTCGCCCACTACCGAGCACAGCTCCGGCGGCGGTTCGCGCCCGGGCGTATCACGCTGGGGATTGACCACCCCGGGGGTGAGATTGCCCGGCGAAAAAAGCGGCCGCACCAGCGCGGTCCGCTCGCCGACGGCGGTGACCGTCCCGACCAAGGTCTGCCCGCGCAGCACGCCGGCGCCGGCGCCAACCCCGGAACCTTCGCCCTGGTCTACGATGAGCGAACCTCCTTCGGCGCGGTTGAGCACCAGCACGTTGGCCGGCAGCACCTGCAATTGGGGCAAATATTCGCGGGCCGCGCCCAGCTGGCTCAGGCGCAGTCGCAGCGAGGCGATCTCCAGATCCTTCTGGCGCAGCCGATCGCGCAATTCGCGCATCGCCGCGGAAGGATCCGTGGCCCGTTCGCGGCCGGCGGAAAGCACGGGGCCGAAGATGCGTCCGGTCAGATCCCACCACGCCAGCCGTAACCGCTCGGCCCGGTCGGCCGGCGAGAGCAGCAGCAGAATCGTCAGGGCGAGCAGAAACAGGAAGGGAAGCGCATAACGTCGCACGCCGGTCCTCCGGCAACCGGCCGCAATCGCCGGCCTTTACGGAATTCGTGACGCCTTCGCCTGCGCCTATACGCAATTAAAACCCCGAACCCCCCGGGGTTTTAGCCTTGCCGCGCGGTTCCGGCCGAAGGGGAGCCTTCCGCGTATTCAGGAATCATCAGTCTCGTATTCGAGCGCCGGCCCATAGACATCTATCTCTTCCAGGAAGACGCCGGTGCCGCGGACCACGGCCAGGAGCGGCTCCTCGGCCACCTTGACGGGAATGCCGCGCGTCTCTTTGTTGATATGAGGGTCGCGCCCCCGCAGCAGCGCCCCGCCGCCGGCCAGCACGATGCCCCGGGTGTAGATGTCGGCCGCCAGTTCCGGCGGCGCCTTCTCAAGCGACTCCAGGACCGCGCCGACGATGGCCTCGACCGGATCCTTGAGCGCTTCACGGATCTCCTCGCTGCGCACCGTCACCTGGCGCGGCAAGCCCTTGACCTGGTCGCGCCCCATGACCTCGGTGGAGAGCTCCTCCTCCAGCGACATGGCGCTGCCGATGGCGATCTTGATGTTCTCGGCCGTGGCCTCGCCCACCACCAGGTTGTGTTGGCGCTTCATGTAATCCGTGATCGCCTGGTCCAATTCATCCCCCGCGATCCGCAGACTTTGGGAGACGACCATGCCCATCATCGAAATGATTGCCACCTCGGTGGTGCCGCCGCCGATGTCGACGATCATGCTGCCGGTGGGCTCGTCGATCGGCAGGCCCACGCCCATCGCCGCGGCCATCGGCTCTTCGATCAGATAGACCTTGCGCGCCCCGGCCCGTTCGGCGGCGTTCTGGACGGCGCGCTTCTCGACTTCGGTGATGCCGCTGGGAATGGAGATGACCACCCGCGGCCGCACCCAGGAGTTCTGGTTGTGGACCCGGCGGATGAAATAGCTGAGCATGGCCTCGGTGATCTCGAAGTCGGCGATCACCCCGTCCTTGAGCGGGCGGACGGCCACGATGCTGCCCGGCGTGCGGCCGACCATCCGCTTGGCGCGCTCGCCGACGGCCTGCCCCTGATGCACCACGCGGTTGGTTCCGCGATGCACCGCCACGACCGAGGGTTCGCAGAGCGCGATGCCCTCACCGCGGACGTAGACCAGGGTGTTGCAGGTGCCCAGGTCAATGCCCATGTCATGGCTGAACAGGCCCAGCAGCTTGTCGAGAAAGATCATGGAGATCCTCAGGCGAGCCCCGGCAGCCGGCCCGGAGCGTCCGCGCTCCGACCGCGTCGGTCAGGCCGACGGAAAGCCGAAAATCGCGGTTGTCCGGCCGGGCGAAGGCGTCGCCGCAGTTGCGCCGCGCCCGCCCGGAAGCGGAATCTTGGTACTGTCTTAAAGAGGAGGGCTAGCCGGACGCCCGAAGGCCGCTCGCTTCGCCCTGGACTCGGGCGAACGCCGCGATCCGCGCCCTTCACTCCCCGTCTGGGTTCTGTCTGAAAAAACCAACTCAGCGCGCCGGACGGAATAATTTTCGCCGCCCGGGCGCGCATTGGCCTCATTTTCAAACGATCACAGAATGCCCGTCTTTTCTTCGCCGTCTAGAACGGGAACTGTTCCGGATCGCAGTAGCTCTTGAGCTCGTACATCACGACCGCGATGGCGGCGATGTAGGCCAGGCAGGAGAAGCCCAGCATGACCGTGAAGGCCGTGCCGCTTTCGGCCGGAGCGTAATCGCCCTCGTCCGCTTCGCCCTCGTCGCCTTCCTCCTCCTCCTCCGCGCCGCGACCACGGTCGTCTTCATCCAGGGCCAGCTCGTCGCCCTCGCCCTCGTTGAGGGCCATGGTCTCGTCCATTTCGTCGTCGACCAATTCCAGATCGTCGGCCATCGCCAGCTCCTTGAAAGATTCTCTACTCGGCAACCTTAGCCATATCACCCACCCGAATGCCTTGCGGCGTGGGGGTGACGATTTCACAGACGCTCATGTCCCGATATACGGTCAACACCCGCACTTCGCCCATGTAGCTGCCCTGCCGCCAGACGGAGAAGCGCTTGCCGGTTTCCAGGCCCCGGGTCGACCCGACGCTGATCATGACCCGCAACTGGTCGGGATTGGTCGCCAGCACCTGGCCGTCCATCCCGCCGGGAGCGGTTCCCGCGGCAGACTTGCGCACCGCTTCGGCCGGCTTGGCCCCGGAATCGACCTGACCGACGGCGTCTTCGTTCCGCCCGGGCGGGGGCGAGAGGGGGCCGGCGCTCTCCTTCGGCCGCCGCGGCGCGAGGGCCATCAGATCACCCGAATTTCCCGTGCCCGGTGCAACCGCAGCCGGTTTGGCGGGCGCGGGCGCGGGCTTGGCCGGCACAACCGCCGCAACCGCGGGGGCCGCCGGGGCGGCCGAAGCAGGGGCCGGGGCGACCGCTACCGCCGGTTTGGCCGGCGCTTCGCTGGCGGCCACGGCG
>CAYMGG010000247.1:0-9160 GCA_964389915.1 uncultured Planctomycetaceae bacterium | reverse complement strand
GGGCTGGCTCACTTCTGGGGGCTCTCCGGCCTACTCTGGGGCTTCGCCGCCGGCCAGCTGCTGATGGCGATCTGGCTGACGGTGCGGATCCGGGCCGAATTCCCCTCCGTCCGGCGCAGCGAAGCGGCGGTCGCCGGCCACTGGCGCAAGCTGCCGCTTTTGGCCGCCATCGGCCTGTGCTACAACCTCGGCCTCTGGGTGGACAAGATCTGTTTCTGGGCCGGCCCGACCGGCGAATGCGTGCGGGGCTGGTTCTACATCTCGCCCCATTACGACACGGCCCTCTTCTTCGGCTACCTGACCATGGTGCCGGCCATGGCCGTCTTCCTGATCCGGGTGGAGACGGGCTTCTACAAACATTACGCCGCGTTCTACGCGGCCATCACCCAGGGCGCGGGCCTGGGGACGTTGCGCGAGGAGAAGGCGGCCCTGATCGCGGCCCTGCGCCTCTCGGCGGAGCGGTTGCTCAAAGTCCAGGGCGCCCTGAGTCTGGCCTGCTACGTGGCCGTGCCCAATCTGCTGCCGAAACTGGGCCTGACCCCGGATCTGGTCCCGCTCCTGCGCATCGCCATCCTGGCGGCCTTCCTCCAGGCCCTGCTGCTGGTGGGCATGGTCATTCTGCTTTACTTCGACTGGCAGTACGAAACCGCGGTTCTGGCCTTCTTCTTCCTGGGCCTGAACGCCGCCCTGACCCAGCTCAGCCTGCAGCTGCCGGAGCTGTTCCACGGCTGGGGCTATCTGCTGGCCTGCCTGATCTGCCTGCTCTTCTGCCTGGCGGTGATGGAGGAGAAACTGGGCAAGCTGGAATACGAAACCTTCTGCAAGCAGCCCTTGACCGTCTGATCGCGATTCCATTCGGTTCAGCGCGGGCGTGAAAAGTCCAAATCAGCGTTTCAGTCAAGAAGCGGCGCGCGAACGCAGGTTCGAAACCTGTGGGGGCTCTCCACACCCGCCCTATCTCAATTCAAGTTAATATCCATCGAATCGGCGCGAAATACATCCGCGCCGAATTTGTCCCTCTGAACGTTCGAAACGGCGAAGCGGGAAGAGAGTTTTTTGGCGGGGTTTGGGGAACCTTTTTTGCAAAAAAGGTTCCCCAAAATCAGTCACGATTAACTTGAATTGATATTACAAGATCCTCGGCTCGTGCCCGGTCCGGGCCAGAAACTGGCGCATCCCCGCCATGGGCAGGGCCAGCGTCACGGTGTTGATCAGGGCATGGCAGAAAATCTGCGGCGACTCCCAGACCTTTTTGGCCACGGCCAACTCGACCCGGCGCTCCGGATCATTGGCCATGGCCAGCAGGGAGAGCGCGCCGGATTCGACCCCCAGGTATTCCCGCAGCCGCTCCGCCGAAGCGAAAGAGAGGCGGTTGGCCTGAAGAATTCCTTCGAGTTCGTCGAGGTCGGCCATCTGCTCGGTCGCCAGCACGATCATGAAGTGCCGGCGTCCGCGGCGGTCGCGCAGAAACAGGTTCTTGGTCCGAGCCACCCCGTCGAGCATGGGCACGACCTCGTCGGCCTCTTCGCAGGTGCGGACCGGCGGATGGTCGAACCGTTCGTAACCGATGTTCAGCTCGGCTAAAAGGGCGAGCAGTTCCGCGTGGGTCATATGCACCTCGATCCGATTTGATTCACGCGATTCCGGGGAACCTTTTTTGCAAAAAAGGTTCCCCGGTCCCCTCCAAAAAACTCTCACCCGGCTTCGCCGTTTCGAGCGTTCAGATGGGCCAACTCCACGCTGGTTCCCTTCGTGCGATTCGTCAATCTGAACGCTGAAGCCTGCGAAGCTCGATTAAAGTTTTTTGAAAGAGTTTGAGAAACCTTTTTTCCAAAAAATCTTTCGCAAAAATCCGCACAATTTGCTCGCTTCTACAGCATTTTGCGCAAGCAGATGAAGTTCGTGCCCTGCCAGCCGTTCTGGCGGTAAAAATTCAGGGCCGGCTCGTTGTCCCGGTCGGCCAGGAGTTGCATCCGCGCCGCGCCTTGGGCACGGGCCCAGGCTTCGAGTTCGCCTAGGATTTTACGCCCCAGGCCCTGGCCCCGCAACTCCCGCTGAATCACGACGTCCTCCACCCAGAGCGAAGGCGCGCCGCAGGCGGTGGATATGACGAACTGGCCGGTGGCCAGGCCGACGATTCGACTTGCCTCTTCGGCCACCATTACGCAGCAGGCGGGTTGGTGGGAGATGAGAAGCTCCAGGCCGCGCCGGTGCGCCGCCTCGTCGAAGGCAAAGTCGGCCTCCAGTTCGGTAAGTTGTTTGAGCAGTCCCACCAGTGCGGGAATGTCCTTCGCTTCCGCCGGACGAAAATCCATTTGTCCCTCCTGCTAAAACCAGCCGTGGTTGCGCATGGTCAGGTAGAGCCGCTCGACCGCCACCAGCGAACAGGCCAGATCCAGGTTCACCTTGCGCTCCGTCGCAACATTCCAGGCCAATTCGAGGTTGCGACCGATGGCCTTTTCGATGGTGGCGAAGACCTGTTCCTTGCTCAACTTGCAGGTGGAGACGGGGTGCGTGTACTCCTCGCAGGAGGCGATCACGCCGCCGGCGTTGGCGATGATGTCGGGAATAAGCTCGATCCCCCGGGCCAGCAGTTTCTCCCGCCCGCCGCAAGTGGTGGGGAAATTGGCGCCTTCGATCACGACCTGGGTGTTGAGCGTTTCGGCCACCTCGGCGGTCAGCGAGTCGTTGATCGCCGCCGGCACGAAGCAGTCGGTCGGCTGGGCGTAGAATTCGGCCAGCGACAGTTCCCGGGCCGGAAAATCCTTCACCGATCCGTGCTGCCGGACGTGTTTGGCCAGTGCCTCCACGTCCAGCCCGGCCGGCTCGCCGACCGCGCCGGCCTTGTCGGCCACGGCCACGATCCTGGCGCCCGCCCGGCTCAGGAAGAGCGCGCCGTGACTGCCCACGTTGCCGAAGCCCTGGATGGCCACGCGCAATTCATCGAGCCGCAGCCCGCGACGTTCGGCGTAGCGCTTCAACACATAATAGACTCCGTAGCCCGTGGCCTCGGCCCGCCCGGGCAGCCAGCCGGGGATGCCCTCGGGTTTGCCGGTCACCGAGGCGGGATTCTTGGTCTCGTCATAGATGATGATCATCTCCTGCGGACCGGTGCCCATGTCCGGGGCGGGCACATAGCGCTTGCGCTCCAGCATGCCCCGGTAGTGATGGGCGTATTCGCGCATGATCGCCCGTTTGACCGAGGTTTCGAAGGCCGGGTCGTATCCCTCCTTGCCCAGCCGGCGGTAGGCTTCGCGCATGTCGAACTGCAGGCCGGTCTTGGCCCCGCCGAGTTCGAGTTCGGCCAGTGCCGTCTTGAGGGTCATCAGTCGCGCCAGCTCGACGGTTTCGTCCACGCTCACGTCGTCGGAGATGCGGATGCCGCCCTTGTAGGTGCCGCGGCAGCGGTTGTGGAAGGCCGTGCAGCCCCAGACCGTCACCGGCAGGCCGCCGACGTTGGGATGCAGGCGGTAGATGTGGATCTCTTGCGGATCGACCAGAATCTCGGCTTGCTCGGCGCTCAGCCCCAACAGTCCGCAAGCCTGGCGAATGTTCTGCACGGAGCGGGAAACGGCGGCCTCCCGGTGGTAGAAACGCTGCAACCCTTTTTCCGGATCCATAGGTCGTCCTCTAAGTGCCCCGGGCCGGACGTTCGGTCCGGCCCGGGGCGTTCAACTAAGGAAGTGATGCTCAGCCCGGCTAACCGATGGCTTCATTGCCTTTCTCGCCGGTGCGGATGCGGATGCACTCCTCCATGGCCAGCACGAAGATCTTGCCGTCCCCGATGTTGCCGGTCTTGGCTCCGGCGATGATCGCCTCGATGGTGGGTTTGACGAACGCCTCGTTGACGGCGATCTCGATGCGGACCTTCTTGAGCAGGTTGACCTCCATGTCCACGCCCCGGAAGGACTCGTGATAGCCCTTCTGTTGACCGCATCCGAGGGCGTTGGTCACCGACATCTTGAAGACCTGCGCCTTGTACAACTCCTGCTTTACATCGTTCAGCTTTTCGGGCTGGATGTAGGCAACGATCAGCTTCATCTCGGCTTGTCCTTTTTCCAGACGATTACGCTCTGTCTGCGCCGCTCAGTTCACTCGGGCAGACCTCAGCCCGGGCGGCGCGCCGCCGCCCGGGCGCCAGTGCCTCAGATATTGCTGAACACCTGGAAGCCGTGGTACGCCTCCAGCCCGTGTTCGCCCAGGTCCAGACCGCGCAGCTCCTCCTCGCGGGAGACCCGCAGGCCCATGGTGTACTTGATGGCCAGGAAGAGGACCATCGCCGTGCCGAAGGCCCAGATGAAAGCCATCCCCACGCCGATAACCTGGGCCTTGAGCACGCCCAGGTCGAAGCCGCCGGTGCGGAAGAAGGCGTAGGAGATCGTGCCCCAGGCGCCGGACACGCCGTGGACGCTGACGGCGCCGACGGGGTCGTCGATCTTGAGCACCCGGTCGATGAAGTAGACGCTGCTGACCACGATGATCCCGGCCACGCCGCCGATGGCCATGCCGCCCAGGACGGTGACGTCGTTGACGCCGGTGCAGATGGCGACCATGCCGGCCAGGAAGCCGTTGACTGTCATCGAGGCATCGGGCTTGCCGGCGATCAGCCAGCTGTAGATCAGGGCCACCACGCCGCCGCAGGCGCCGGCGATGTTGGTGATGACCGCGATCCGGGCCATGTGGCCGTCGAAGGTGGTGGTCGAGCCGGGGTTGAAGCCGAACCAGCCGAACCAGAGGATCAGGGCGCCCAGGGTGACCATCAGGAAATTATGGCCGGGCAGGGCGCGCGGCTTGCCGTCGGGACCGTACTTGCCGATCCGGGGGCCCAGCACGATCGCGCCGGCCAGGGCGCACCAGCCGCCGATGGAGTGGACGACGGTCGTGCCGGCGAAGTCGTAGAAGCCCACGTCCTGGCCGAGCCAGGCGTGGCCGTCCAGCAGGTTGGCCCAGGCCCAGCGGCCGTAGACCGGATAGATCACCGCCGAGATGACGATACTGTAGACCAGATAGGCGGAGAACTTGGTCCGCTCGGCCATGGCGCCCGAGACGATGGTGGCGGTGGTGGCGGCGAAGACGCACTGGAAGAACCAGAAGCTCCAGCCCCATTCGACGCCCGCGTGGTCGCCGACCGCCCCGAGGAAGAAGAGCGGCGTGTCGCCGGCGAACATGATGTGGAAGCCGATGGCGATGTAGGCAATAGAACCGAAACAGAAGTCGAGCATATTCTTCATGCAGATGTTGACCGTGTTCTTGGCCCGGGTCAGGCCGGCCTCGACGCAGGCGAAGCCCGCCTGCATCAGGAAGACCAGGAAGCCCGCGATGCAGGTCCAGATCACGTTGCCGCGATACTGGAGCCTTTCCACGCCGGTCAGATAGCGATAGATCGTGCCGGCCTCGACGTCCTCAGTCTTGCCGTCGACCACTTCGCTCAAGGTGACGGTTTCGGCCTTGACGGTCTCGTCCGAGTTGAACGCGACCGAGGCGGGAACCTCCTTGGCCAACTCCTCCTGCGTCTTGCCCTGGAAGACGTCGTCCGGGTGCGCGGCCCACTTGGCCAGCGCCGCCTTGACGGCCTCCGCCTTTTTGGCTTCCGGACCGGCCGGCTTGGCGGCCTCCGGGGCCGGCGCGGCCGCCGGCGCGGGCGCGGCTTCGCCCGCCCAGAGCACGGTCGTCACGCCCAGCGCCATCCAGAACACTTGCGCCAATCCGCGGATCACCCATCTCCTCTTCATGCCTGTCTCTCCTGTACCGATAGAAAAATGAAAGCGCCACGCTGTAAAACGCGTCTGATCTTGCGCCGCCCCGGTCGGTCAACCGCCGTTTCCGCCGAGCTGGCGCACCGCCGGGCCTTGCCGCTCATTCCATTGGCGAACTTTATCCTCCCCCTGTATTCCCCCGGTTTGTCCGGCGCCCTTGCCGCCGGTGCTTCCGCGTTTATGAAGACGCGATTCCGCCCTCCACCGGGCGCTTCCGCGCGTTCATGCCGAAATGCAGTTCAAAAGCCGTGCCAAAAAAAACGCCCGTCGCGCGGCTCCGGCGACGACCGAGCGCTCCGGTCAATCGCGCTAGTTCGTTGCCTTGGGAGGCGTTACGCGGTTGAAGGTCCAGCGAAAACCGCCGCCGGGGAGGGACGGGAAAAAATTTTCCCATTTTTAAGCCCACGCCGTCTCGCGTTCTACACATCACCTTGTTTATCCGAAGGTTAAGCGGATAAAACGGCCGCTGGCAAAACTTGGAGGAAATTTTTGTCCGACTGCGTCGGCGCTCTCGACCAGGGCTTGGTTTCAGGAGCGGGAAATTTATGTCAGCGATTTACTACGTGGATGTAGATTCTTGGCCAGCGTTTTTTTGGCCCGCGCCGGCCGCTCTTTACGGGGAAAGCCTGGCCTATTCGTCACCTGGAAGGCGGAATCAGCCCTAGGCACCACAATGTTGCCAAATTATTCTAAAGCTACGTTTACGTATTTTTATTCCCCTTAAAAGTGGGTCAGACCCCACGGTTTTCCAGTGCAGAGCAATTAGAGACCTACCATATTGTATTTTATTAACCGAAGCAATGCCAACGCTAACTCCATATCAGAACAGACGATTGTGGTCTCAGACGCCGTCTTCCGTTAGGCCCCAGGAGCGGAATAATCCGAATTCTCGCCAAAATCGGGAATGGGATTTGCCAATTGGCTCTGGTCACGCAGCTGCCGGACCTACGGAATAGAAGGCCAACCGAAGCCACTCGCGAAACGGGGTCTGAGAAGAGCGTTTGGCGGTTCGGCTGAAAACCGGAGTTCCGTTACGTCGCTGCGTTTTATGACCGGACCAAACCGCTCGAGCGCCAGTCCTGCCGCGGAGCAGCCGGCCTCGAGCGTCAATCGTTGCCCCCCATTCAGGAGACAGCCATGCCCATCAAGGGAGGTCAGAAGGGTGGACAGTATCGTCCGTTTTCTGACGCCGACGCCCACAAAATCGATGCATCCGTCCGCCTGCTGCTGGAAAAGTCGGGCGTGCGGGTCTATTCCAAGACTTCGCTCGAAGCTTTCCGTAAGGCCGGCGTGGCCGTCACCGACGGCAATCTGGTAAAGATCTCCTCCGCCCTGCTGGACGACTGTCTGGCCTCCGCGCCTTCCAAGGTGGTGCTCTGCGGCCGCGATCCGCAGAACGATCTGGTGCTGGAGGGGAGCAACTGCTACCTCGGCACCGGCGGCACGGCAATTAATGTATTGGACCTGCAAACCGGCAAGCGCCGCCCCTCGACCACCAACGACGTGGCCATGATGGCCAAGGTCATGGACGCGCTCGACTATATCAGCTTCTTCGTCGTCAACGTCTTTCCCAACGAGATCACCAACCGCGACGAGGTCGACGTCAACCGCTTCTATCACGCCTTCAAGCACACCTCCAAGCACGTCATGGGCGGCATCTACAGCCCCTCGGGCCTGGAGAACGTGGTCAAGATGGCCGCCGAAATCGCCGGCGGCATGGATAAGCTGCGCGCCCGGCCGTTCGTCTCGTTCATCACCCTGATCATCAGCCCCTTCAAGATCGACGACGTCTACGGCGAATTCACCGCCTATATCGCCAAGCAGGGCCTGCCGGTGGTGGTGCCGACCGAGCCGCTCTGCGGCAACACCTCGCCCATCACCATGGCCTCCAACGTGGTGATGCACCTGGCCGAGACCCTCTCCGGCGTGGTCCAGACCCAGCTCATCAACAAGGGCACGCCCACCCTCTGCGGCAGCGTGGGCTCGATCGTCGACCTGCGGACCATGGGCCACCTCTCCGGCGCGATCGAGCGGGCCATGATCAACGCCGGCGTCTCGCAGATGGCGCAATACTATCAGCTGCCCTACTACTCCACCGCCGGCATGACCGACAGCAAGTGCGTCGACGCCCAGGCCGGCTACGAGAGCGGCATGGGCAGCCTGCTCTGCGCCCTCTCCGGGGCCAACTACATCCACGACGCGGCCGGCCTGATGGAGTTCGACCTGACCGCCTCTTACGAAAAGCTGGTGATCGACAACGAGATCCTCGGCCGCTGCGCGCGGGTGCTGCGCGGGATCGAGGTCAACGACGAGACCCTGGCTCTGGACCTGATGATGGAGGTCGGCCCGGCCGGCCACTACCTGGGCGTGGATCACACCGTCGAGTTCATGCACACCGAATTCGCCGCGACCGACCCGGCGGCCTGCGACCGGGAGAACCGCGAGAAGTGGGAGGGGACCGGAGCCAAGGACGCCTTCACCCGGGCCCACGAGAAGGTCTTCAAGCTGCTGGCCCAGCCCGATTCCCTGCCGCTCGAGCCGGCCCTGGACGCCAAGCTGCGGCAGATGTTCCCCCAGATTCGCGAGGCCAGCCTCTCCGGAAAGGGCTCCTGATGTGCGGAATCGCCGGTTTGATGCTCAAGCGTCCGGGTCCGGTCGGCGAGCAATTGGTGCGCATGCTCGACGGGGTGCAGCATCGCGGACCGGATTCGACGGGGTTCGCGCTCTACCGCGAGCCCCAGGGCGAGCGTCTGGTCATGCGCGTCCTGCTCAAGTGCCCGGCCGAAAGCCCGGAGGGGCGGGCCAGGGCTGGCAAGGTGCGGCAGATCCTGGAGGGCTTCGGCATCGCCCTGCTCTCCGACCGGGTCGAACGCGAGCACCTGCGCCTGGAATTCGTCTTCTCGCAAGCGGTCAAGGAGCTCAGCTACGCGGTCGAGAATCAGGCCGGAGTGGAGATCCTGAGCATCGGCCGGGCGCTGGAGATCGTTAAGGATCTGGGGTCGGCGCGCGACGTCGACCGCAGCTACGGCGTCTCGGCTTTTGCCGGCACCCACGGCATCGGTCACGTGCGTCTGGCGACCGAAAGCATCGTCGACGTCAGCCGGGCGCACCCGTTCTGGGCCTACGGCTTCTCGGACGTGGCCATCGTCCACAACGGTCAGATCACCAACTATTGGAAGATGAAGCGCCGGCTGGAGAAGGCCGGCTACCAGTTCCGGACGGACAACGACTCCGAACTGATCGCCGTGTATCTGGCCGACCGGCTGGGGCACGAACTGAGTCTGGAGGACGTGCTGGCCCGGTCGGTGGAGGAGCTCGACGGCACCTTCTCCTTCCTGGTCAGCACGGCCGCCCGCCTGGGCTTCGCCACGGATCATCTGGCGGCCAAGCCCATGGTGGTGTGG
>CAYMGG010000246.1:0-9169 GCA_964389915.1 uncultured Planctomycetaceae bacterium | reverse complement strand
GCGATCAACCCGGCCGGCGCGCTGGCCGGGGTATACACCTATTTCTGGACCAATCCGCATCCCGAGAAACCGATCGCGACCATCGACTTCGTCTCCGCCTCGGCCGACGCCGTGCCGGCGCTGGTGGCCATTACGGGCGTCATCTAGGTACAGCTCCCCGCAAATAACGGGGTAGATCTCTGCGGTCAAGGCTTATGCCCCTCCCCTCCTTCCGGGAGGGGGGGGCGGGAGAGGACCTGTTGCGCTCCAGGCTGCCTCCCCCGCCCCGACCCTCCCCCGGAGGGGGAACCCGCGTGACAATCGCCCCTTTATTCTGGGGCGCTGTACGGGGCTTGAATTTATCCAGTTGAACGTTCGCGCGGGCGAAGCCCCAGGAAAGCGGGATTTGGGAAGCGTCTTTTATCCGGCACTCGTTTGAAAATCGAGCTTGGCCGCGCGAGGAGGATGGACATGCTTAAAAATGGCGCGCTGGCGGGTGGACTCTGGCTGGTCGTGCTGGTGTCGCCGGTCGCGGCGGAAGAGTGGACCGAACAGCCCCAGGGCTATGCATATCAAAGCCCGGGGCTGAACTGCCGGATTACGCCCGATGGCCGGATTCTGGAGTTGCGCTGGGGCGAGATCCCGCTGGCCGCCGAGATCCGCCTGCGGGGCGACGGCCGGCCGGCGGACTCGGACAAGAATTGCGTCTTTTGGCAGCACGAAGCGGCGGAGCGCGAGCCCCTGGCGGTCCGGACGGAGGCGGGTAACGTGGTCGAAGCGCGCCAGCGGTTGATTTTGGGCGGGGGCGAGCTGCCCCGCGCGGCCGCGGTGGAGCTGAACTATTACCTCTCGCCGGAGCGGTTGCGGCTGGAGGTCGGCGCCGAACTCCTTACGCCGGTGCGCGCGCAGGCGCAGATTTTTGTGCTCCACGCCAGATTGGACGAGGCGACTTTTTCCGCCCGGGGGGGCCGGCTATGCTATCCGCAGACCGCGCCCCGGCTGTTTCTGCTGCCCTTGGCCCAGACCAAACCGGGCGGCCTGAACCTGACCCGCTGGGAGGAGTGGCGGGCGGTGTTGCCGGCCGGCGAGGTGGATTTCCGGGTGGCGGGCGGCGGGACGCGGTTGCAGGACGATCCGGGGTGGGGCGGGCGCTTCTCGCTGCTCGCCTTCGAGGCGGCGACCTGGTACTCGGCGCCGATCCTGCAGCCGGCCGGCCGACGGTTCAACTGGAGCCTGGAGATCGGGGTGAGTCCGCCGGCCGCGCGTTGAGGTTTTGCTGATTTCCCGTCTATCGTGCTCTCATCAATTTGGCATTGCCGGGCAGTTGCCAACCGTGCCAACCTCGAGCTTATCGGTCCGATCGTTTGAGACGGCCAAGCGGAGGCAAGTTTTTGGGCGGGGTGGGGAGTCTTTTTTTGCCAAAAACTCCCCGCAATAGGGAATTTTTATCGGCGCCGGCATCAGACCTGTCGCATCAGCCAGACCCAAAGCACACCCAGGAGCAGAGCCAAGGCGAAGGAGGCCTGGGCGGCGGGCGGCTGGTCAGTGGCGGCGGCCACCGGCGGGCCGTCGTCGGGTTCGCCTGGCCCCGGGGCGGGCGCGGCCTTTCGCCGGCCCAACAGCGCTTGCCTCAGGCCGCGCCATAGCTCCCCCCGCCAAGTCAGGCGGGCCAGGATCAGGGCCAGCGCGCTCAACGAACCGTAGAACAGATACAGCACGACCTGCGGATAGCCGGCCAGGCCGCCAAACCCCACCGCCAACTTGACGTCGCCGCCGCCCACCCCGCCGCTCAGGTACAGGGCCAGCATGACCAGCGTGGCCAGGGCCAGGCCCAGAAACGCGGCCCGCAGCTGCGGCGTGTCGGCCAGGCCGGGGAAGGAGAGGAGCATCGCCGCCAGCGCTCCGGCCAGGTTCAGGGCGTTGGGAATACGCCGTTGCCGGCAGTCCCAGACGGAGGCCGCCGCCAAGAGCAGGATCAGACAGACGTCGCGGATAGGGACGAGCAAGATCGGACCAGGGCGGCGCTAAGGGCGTGTGAGAAAGGTCCGAATCGGCGTTTCAGTTCAGGAGCGGCCCGCGAGACGGCGCTAAAACCTCGGTAGTTTCGAAGTCTTTGGCGCGTTCGCGTAGCTGCGATGCCGGATCAAACGTCGAGATGGAGTTTTCACACACGCTCTACGAAGACGGGTTCCCAAAACCACAGACTACCGGCGCGGCCCGCGCCGGCGGCGGCAACAACCCCGGCGATGCCAGCCTCGACTGGACTGCGTCGATGCCAGGCATCGCCGGCGCCGCTTCCCGCCCGGCGCGAGCCGGGCGGTGATGGGTTTGGCTACTTGATCTCGCCCGCGGTGACCGCCTTGCCTTCTTCCGTGGTGGTGCCGGTCTTGATCGAGGACTGGACCACGTTGGTGGTGGTGTCGGCCACGGCCTTGGTGGACTTGGTCAGCGAATCGCGGAAGTAGACGAAGGTCGAGATCAGGGCGATGGCCACCAGCGCCGCGATCAGGATGTATTCCAGGGCCACCGCGCCCCGTTCGTTGCGCCGCTCGGACCTAACCGCAGGTTTCATGGGTCATTCTCCTTGCATTCAGGGTTACACCGAAAACGTTCGAAAATGCTCCGGCTGTCAACTGCCCGCTGGGCGGCCTCCCGCCGCGGTTGTCATTGGTTTTCTCGGCCGTCGGCCCGGACGAATCCGCCCCTGTCTGGGATGCCTGGCAACCGGAGCAGTTTCAGAGTCCGGCCGGCCAAGGCGAACAGACCACGGCCACGATCACCTGATAGGCGTAGCGGAAGACCTCCATCGCCCCCGGCACGGCAAACCCCACCGTCAGCATGAGCAGCGCGCAGACCAGGATGTATTCCAGGGCGACCGCGCCCCGCTTGGCGGGGTGTCGGCCCAGGCGGCTGGCCTGGCGCATCTGTATCCTCCCGCGGGGTTGCCGGCGCGGCGGGAAAAGGGTTTTCTCTCATCCATTTCTTTGCTGCACCGCCCCTTGTATATTCCTTGCTTGTCGGGCGGGTGTCAAGGGCGAAGCCGGAAAGCGGGACTTTTATCGCCCGGCGGGCGGGGCAGCTGTTGCATCTTATGCACGAATATGCTAAGAATACAACCTTAGGGGGATTTTCGGGACCGGTCGACCCTGGCCGGGACCGGAGCGATGATTGTCCGACCGGGCTGCGGCTCGGAGATAGATCTGCCGGTATGCCTGAAAGCGTGATCGAAAAAGAACCGGAGAAACGGCGTGCGCCCCGGGTGGCCATGGGGCGTCCGGCCCGCCTGCGCGCCCGCCTGGGCGAGCAGGATCAGACCATGAGCGGCGGGGTGGTCGACGTCAGCTCGGACGGCTGCCGCCTGGCCCTGCCCTGCCGGGGCTTGGCGCCCGAGTGGACCTGGACCGGCTGCGACGAATACCTGCTCACCATCGAGGTCTACCCGCAGGTCTTCTTCTCCACGCCGGCGGAAGTGGTCTGGAGCCAGCGTCACCGCGAGGGCTTCGACATCCTGGGCGTGAAGTTCAAGGAACTGCCCGAGGAGGCCCGGCACAGCATCGAGAACTTCATCATGATCCGCCTGCGGGCGGGGGTGAAGATCCCCGAGCAGGGCGCGCGCAGCGCCTCCCAGCGGTCGGTGGCGACCACGGCGCCGCTAGCGCCCTTGGAGGTCGCGTTGCAGGCCGTCCTCACCTGCGGCACGGGCACGCAGAAAATAACCTCGCTCTGCCGCGTGACCAAGTTGAACGACCGCCAGCTGACCGTCGCGCCCGACGCCGAGCGCAAGGGCGAACTGCCGGCCCAACTGCCGATCGGGACGGTGGTCGATCTCCAGGTCAATCCGCCGAGCTGGGCGGGGGTGAGCAAGCGCAGCCTCCAATTCGCCGCTCGGTTGCAGGAGATCTCACCCACCGAGGCCCGCCTGGATTTTCACCTGCCCGACTGCGACTTGGCCCAGATGATCCGCGCGCTGATTCCCGCCCGGATCGTCCGGCAGGAGAAACCGGCCGAGGTCGACTTCAAGCTGGTGCTGCTGATCGTCGCCGCGATCGTGATCGCCCTGCTCATCTCCAGCCTGAACCATCCGCGCTGAACGCGAGGCGCGGCAGGCCTGATGCCATTTGCCAATGCCAATTCCGGGGGAACTTTTTTGCAAAAAAGTTCCCCCGCGCCCCCTCAAAAAACTCTCATCCAGATTCAGCTTTTCGGACGCTCATAACCATTCCGTTTTTTGAGGTCCGAATATGCCTGAGCTCCGCCAACCTTGTGTTCGTCACGCTGAACGTTTGAGCAGGCGAAGCCGGGCGGGAGTTTTTTGGAGGGGTCCGGGGAACCTTTTTTGCAAAAAAGGTTCCCCGGAATCGGCCCAGATTTATTTGATTCGGTATCGGGTGAATCAATTCAAGGAGGTTCAACCCTTCAGGCGTGGCAGCAGCCAGGCGATGGTCTCGCCCAGGTCGCGCATGTTGGCCAGGCCTTCGGCGTCGTTCTCGACCTCGCCCTTTTCGCGGCCGATCCCGAAATTCCAGTAGGTCGAGCCGGGCACGATCATCCGCGACATCAGGAACATGTGGTTGATCGAGTCGAGCACGGACGTGGCCCCGCCCCGGCGCACCGCCACCACTCCCGTGCCGATCTTGCGTGCCATCAGTCCGCCGTTCCTTAAGCCCACGTAACCGGCTCGGTCGATCAGCGCCTTGGTTTCGGCGTTCAGACCGGCGAAATAGGTGGGCGAGCCGATCAGGACCGCGTCGGCGGCGAACATTTTTTCCAGACACTCGTTGCCGATGTCTTCGGTCAAAGCGCAACGGCGGTCCCGGCGCTGGCCGCAAAGGCCGCAGGCGATGCAGCCCCGGATTCGCCGGCTGCCGACCTGCACCAGTTCGGTTTCGATCCCCGCCTGGGCGATGGGCTCCAGCACGCGCCGCAGGAGCAGTTCGGTGTTGCCCCCCACGCGGGGGCTGCCGTTGAAGGCTACGACTTTCATGTCTTTCCTCCCGGTAGCTGTCGGATCTGAGCCTCGACTCGAGCCCACTGCTCGGCCAGGCGTTTGGGTGAGATGGGACCGGAGGCACCGACCTCCTGGGCGTAGATCGAGACCCGGTACTCCTCCAGCATCCAGCGGTAGCGGCCGAATTCGTCCCCGCAGCGGATGATCGCCGGCAGGGTTTCGCGGCGGCGGCGGAATTCGGCGTAGAGCGGTTCGATCAATTCGGCCTTGGTCCGGTCTTTGCCCGGATTTTGGCGCAGCCGCTCCAGCCGCATCCGGATCGCCTCCAGGTAGCGGGGCAGGGCGGCCAGGTTCTCCGCCCCGTGGTCGCGGGCAAAGCCCGGATAAACGAGTTCCGCCAACTGCCGGACGATCTCGGCCTGGGCCGCGGCGACCAAGGGGCCGGGCGCGACCGGGGCGTTCAGGCGCGAATGGAGTCCGGCGGCTGTGGTCAGCGCCTGGTCCACGGTCCGGCCCAATTCGTAGGCCGTCAGCGCCAGTTTGTGGCCCTGGGCGCGCAGGATTTCACGGAACGCCGTTTCGTCGCGCGCGGGCGGACGGTCGGCCAGGAAGAGCTGCGCGGCGGCGGCAAAGACCAGATCATCGCGCAAGGGCTCGGTTTTTCCACCCAGGGCGGAATAGAAGAGCAGGGCCGCCTGGCCCAGGGGCAGGCCGCGGCGGATGCCGGCCGGTTTCTCGCCCAGGGCCAGCAGGCCCAGGCGGACGAAGCCCGCCCGATGGGTCAGCCGGGCCGGCTCGGGCGCGGGGAAGATCTTGACCGCGACGCTCGTCCCCTGGTCCACCAAGGCGGGGAAGCCGTGACAGGCCAGTCCCCCCGAGGTGAGTTCCACCCGCTCCGGCAGGTCGCCGTCCGGCCAATCGGTCAGCCCCTGGCACTCCCAATTCTGCTTGGGGGCGCGCTTGAAATCTTCTTTGGCTTTCTGGCCCAGGCGCGCGCGCAATTCGTTCAGGTCGCGCCCTTCGGCCAAGGTTTCGCCCGCGGCGTCGACAATGCGGTAATTGAGCTGCAAAAAGGCCGGCAGCTCTTCGGGGCGCCAGGCGTCCAGCGGCACCCGCAGGCCGCGCAGCTCTAGCAGGGACTCGCCCAACGCCTCGCGCAGGGGGCGAGCGCCAAATTCCAGGCGCGGCAAAAGCTCGCTCACCGTTTCTGGGATCGGATTGCACTCGCGCCGCAGCGTGCGCGGCAGGGACCGCAGCAGCAGGGCCACCTTTTCGGCCAGCAAGCCCGGCACCAGCCATTCGGTCCGCCAGTCGTCCAACTGCGGCAACACCCCCACCGGCACGGTGCAGGTCACCCCGTCGTCGGCCGCGCCGGGCGCGAAACGGTAATTGAGCGGCAACTTGAGCGCGCCCTGGATCCAGTAAGGTGGAAAATCCGCGTCCGTCAGGCCCGAGAGGGTCTGCAGCAGCACGTCCTCGCGCCGCAGGTGCAGCAGAGTCGGCTCTCGCCGCGCGGCCCGCGAAAACCATTTCTCCAGCGTCCGCAGGCTGACCGCCTCGTCGGGCAGGCGGCTGTCGTAAAAAGCGCAGAGCGCGGCCTTGTCCACCAGCAGGTCGGTGCGGCGGGCCTTCTGCTCCCAGTCGTGGACCTCGGTCACCAGGCGCAGGTTGTGCTCCAGGAATTCCAGCTTGGTTTGCAGGTCGCCGCCCACCAGGCCGTGCTCGATGAGCAGTTTGCGGGCGGCCGCCGGGGCCACCCGACCATAGTCCACCCGCCTGCGGGTGACGATCGGCAGGCCGAAGATGGTCACCTGCTCGAAGGCCACGGCCCGGCCCATCCGGCCGTCCCAGTGCGGATCGGCGTAGGAATATTTGCACAGGTGCGGGGCCAGAGCTTCGGCCCAGGTCGGATCGACCGCCGCCGCCTCGCGGGCGTAGAGGCGCTTGGTCTCCACCAGTTCGGCCGCGAAGACCCAGGCGGGGCGGGTTTTGAACAGGCCCGAGGCGGGAAAGATGTGGAACCGCGCCCCGTGCGCGCCCTGATAGTCCTTTTTATCCGTTTGCTGGCCCAGGCGGCTGAGCAGGCCGGCCAAAAGCGCCCGGTGCAGGTTTTGGTTGCGCACCGTGCCGGTTACGGTCGGGCCGGCCGGCAGGTCGGCCAGCATTTCGGCCAGTTGTTCGCGCACGGCCCGCCATTCGCGCAGCCGGCGGTAGGAGAGGAAGTGCTCCTGGCAGAAGCGGCGGAACTGGTTGTTCGAGGGGCGCTCGGCCGCCGCATCGTCGCAGAAGCGCCAGAGGTGGAGCCAGCCGGCGAAATCGGACTGCGGATCGCGGAACCGGCGGTGGGCCGCGTCGGCCGCCGCGCGCTGGGCGAAGGGGCGTTCGCGCGGGTCTTGCACGCTCAGGCCGGCGACGATCACCAAGGCCTCGGGCAGCACGCCCAGTTCGGCCGCGGTCAGCAGGATCCGGGCGTAGCGCGGCTCCAGCGGCAGCCGGGCCATCCGCTGCCCGGCCGGGGTCAGCTGCCGCTCGGCGTCCAGCGCGCCCAACTCGAAGAGTTCCTCGTAGCCGCGCTTGATCTGGCCCGGCGCGGGCGGCTCCAGGAAGGGGAAGGCCTCCACCTCGCCCAGGCGCAGTTCCTTCATCTGTAGAATGACGCTGGCCAGGGAGGAACGCTTGATTTCCGGGTCGGTGAATTCCGGCCGGCTCTCCAGATCGTCGGCCGCGTAGAGGCGCACGCAGATGCCCGGCCCCACCCGGCCGCAGCGGCCGGCGCGCTGGGCGGCGCTGGCCTGGGAGATCGACTCCACCCGCAGCCGTTCCACCTGGGTCCGCTGGTCGAAGCGGTTGATCCGGGCCAGGCCCGAGTCGATCACATAGCGGATGCGGGGCACGGTGACCGAGGTTTCGGCCACATTGGTGGCCAACACGATCCGCCGCCGGCGGGAGGTCTGGAAGACCTTGCGTTGCTCGCCCGCGCTCAGCCGGCCGAAGAGGGGCAGGATTTCGGTGTCCGGCAACGCTCGACCGGTCAGCAACTCGGCGGTTTCGCGGATGTCCTGTTCGCCGGGCAGAAAGACCAGGGCGTCGCCCCGGCCGGCGGCCGGCCCGGCGGTTTCGCCGTCCAGTTCGGCCAGCGCTGCGGCCACCAGGCCGGGCAGGTCGGAGTCCTCTTCCGCCGGCGGGCGGTGGCGGATCTCCACCGGATAGGTCCGGCCCGAAACCTCGACCACCGGCGCGTCGCCGAAGAAGGCGCTGAAGCGGGCCACGTCCAGCGTGGCCGAACTGACGATCAGCTTCAGGTCCGGCCGGCGGGGCAGGAGACGCTTGATATAGCCCAGGAGGAAATCGACGTTCAGATTACGCTCATGGGCCTCGTCGATAATCAATGTGTCGTAGGCTTCCAGCCAGCGGTCGGCCCGGGTCTCGGCCAGCAGCACGCCGTCGGTCATGAATTTGACCAGCGTCAGCGGCGAGGTCCGGGCCTCGAAGCGGATCTGGTAGCCGACCAGGTCGCCCACGGCCGAGCCCAGTTCCTGGGCCACCCGTTCGGCCACGCCAAGGGCGGCGATGCGCCGGGGCTGGGTGACGCCGATCTGGCCGGCCGCGCCCCGGCCCAGCTCCAGGCAGATCTTGGGCAACTGGGTGGTTTTGCCCGAGCCGGTCTCGCCGGCAATGATGGTTACGCGGTTGGCGCCGATGGCGGCGGCGATCTCCTCGCGCCGCTCGCTGACCGGCAGTTCGGCCGGATACTCGCAGGCCGGCCGGCGCTCCAGCCGCCGGGCCAGGAACTGGCGGGACTGCTCGATCCGGCGTTCGACGCGGGCAAGCTCCGCCCGGGTGCGCGGCGTGTCCTTGGCCTCGCGCAACCGTTGCAGGCTCTCGCCCAAACCGCGCCGGTCGCGCAGCAAACACGAGTCCAGCTTGCGCGCGACCGCGATCACCGCGGCGCGGAAATCTTCACGCGCCTCGCGCGGCGGCTCGGCCGGTGGGGGAACGGCGGGCGCGGCTGGTTCGGTCGGGTTGGTTTCAACTGAATCCGTATCCATAGCCGGAACAGTTTAGCGCTTGGCCCGGCCAAAGTCCACGTCAACCTCCGGCCGGGGCGGCGCGGGGACGGAAGCAGATGCCAAATCGCCAAAACTCGCTTAACGGCGCGCCAATAATATCAATTCAAGTTAATAGTAACCGATTTTGGGGTACCTTTTTTGCAAAAAAGGTACCCCAAACCCCGCCAAAAAA
>CAYMGG010000245.1:0-9173 GCA_964389915.1 uncultured Planctomycetaceae bacterium | reverse complement strand
GCCGCGGCGGCGGCGGTTTCCCCACCGGCCGCAAGTGGGAGCTGACCCTGGCCCAGCCGGCGGGCAAGAAGTACATCGTCTGCAACGCCGACGAGGGCGACCCCGGCGCGTTCATGGACCGCAGCGTGATGGAAGGCAATCCCCACAGCGTGATCGAAGGGATGATGATCGCCGCCCACGCCATCGGAGCTGATGAAGGCTATATCTACGTCCGCGCCGAATATCCCCTGGCGGTCAAGCGCATCCGCCGCGCGGTGGCCGATGCGGGCGAACTGGGCTTGCTGGGCCCCGACGTCTTCGGCACCGGCCGGGGTCTGGCCCTGCTCGTAATGGAAGGGGCCGGCGCCTTCGTCTGCGGCGAGGAGACCGCGCTCATGGCCTCGATCGAAGGCCAGCGCGGCACGCCCCGTCCCAAGCCCCCCTTCCCCGCCCAGAGCGGCCTGTGGGGCAAGCCCACGGTCATCAACAACGTCGAGACCCTGGCCACCGTGCCCCTGGTACTCGGCGGCGGCGCGGCCGCCTTCCGGGCCGTGGGCACGGAAAAATCGCCCGGCACTAAAACCTTCGCCCTCACCGGCCACGTGGCCAATACCGGCCTGATCGAGGTGCCTTTCGGCGCGACCTTGCGCCAGATCATCTTCGAGATCGGCGGCGGAGTGATCGACGACGCCGGCCGCCCCTTCCCCGACGGCTTCAAGGCCGTGCAGATCGGCGGCCCCTCGGGCGGCTGTCTGACGGCCGAACACCTTGACCTGCCCCTGGACTTCGACTCGCTCTCCGGCGTGGGGGCGATGGTCGGCTCCGGCGGCCTGGTGGTGATGAACAAAAACACCTGTATGGTGGGCATGGCCCGCTTCTTCATGCAGTTCACCCAGAACGAATCCTGCGGCAAGTGCGTGCTCTGCCGCGAAGGCACCAAGCAGATGCTGGCCATGCTCGACGACATCCGCGAGGGCCAGGCCACGGACGACACGCTCAAGCTGCTGGAGCAGGTGGCCGTAACGGTGAAGAAGGGCTCGCTCTGCGGTCTGGGCAAGACCGCCCCCAACCCGGTCCTTTCGACCCTGCGCCACTTCCGGGCCGAGGTCGAGGCCCACGTCAAGGATCGGCACTGCCCGGCCGGGCAATGCAAGGCCCTGGCCAAGCCTGAAATCGACGCGGCCAAGTGCAAGGGCTGCACGATCTGCGCCAAGAAATGCCCGGTGAGTGCGATCAAGGGCGAGGTGAAGAAGCCGCACCGAATCGACGCGGCCGCCTGCATCCGCTGCGGCGCCTGTACGGCGGCCTGCAAGTTCGGGGCCATTGTGGGCGTCTGAGTCGGACGTGAGATTTGACTAAATCAGGGAATTAAAGCCTAGACGAAAGGGTTAAGCCCATGACCACTCCCGCGACGCTGGTCATCGACGGCCGCGAACTGCCGATCGAAGGCGAGCGCAACGTGCTGGAAATCGCCCGCAAGGCGGGCATCGATATCCCGACCTTCTGTTATCATTCGGATTTGAGCGTTTACGGGGCCTGTCGGCTCTGCCTGGTGGACATCGAGGGCCGGGGCGTCGTCACCAGCTGCTCGACCAAGCCCGAGCCGGGCCTGAAGATCCGCACCCACACCCGCGAGATCCGGCAGATGCGCCAGATTGCGGTGGAGCTGCTCCTGGCCAATCATGAGAGCGACTGCCCCACCTGCGCCAAAAACACGACCTGCGAATTGCAGAGTCTGGCCCGGCGCCTGGGCGTGAACAAGGTGCGCTTCAAGCCCACCCATCGCCCCCAGCCGGTGGACGACTCCTCGCCCTGTCTGGTGCGCAACCCCAACAAGTGCATCCTCTGCGGCGACTGCGTTCGGGCCTGCGCCGAGTTGCAGGGCATCGGGGCCATCGACTTCATCGGCCGCGGCGCTCAATCGGCCGTGGCCCCGGCCTTCGGCAAGAATCTCGACCAGGTCGAGTGCGTGGGCTGCGGCCAGTGTGCGGCGGTCTGCCCCACCGGCGCCCTGACGCCCAAGTCCGAGGTGGCCGCCGTCTGGGCGGATCTGGAGAATCCGGCCAAGAAAGTGGTCGTCCAGATCGCCCCGGCGGTGCGGGTGGCCCTGGGCGAGGCCTTCGGCCTGCCGGCCGGCGGAGTGGAGATCGGCCGGGCGGTGGCGGCGCTCAAGTCCTTAGGCTTCGACCAGGTTTATGACACCTGCTTCGCCGCCGATTTGACCGTATTGGAGGAGGCCGAAGAATTTCTGGGCCGCTTCACCAAGGGCGAGCGGCTGCCGCAGTTCACCTCCTGCTGCCCGGCCTGGGTCAAGTACGCCGAGCAGTTCTATCCGGACCTGCTGCCCAATCTTTCCAGCTGCCGCTCGCCCCAGCAGATGTTCGGGGCGCTGGCCAAGGACGTGCTGCCCAAGCAGCTCAAGGTTGAGGCCAAGGATCTGGTGGTGGTCTCGATCATGCCCTGCACGGCCAAGAAGGCTGAGGCTAAGTTGGAGAAGTTCAAAAAGGACGGCCGCCCCGAGGTTGACCATGTCCTGACCACCCAGGAACTGGCCCGGATGATAGAGGAGGCGGGCATCGATTTCACCCGCCTGGCCCCCCAGTCGTTGGACATGCCCCTGGGCTTCAAGACCGGCGCCGGCGTCATCTTCGGCGCCACCGGCGGCGTGACCGAAGCCGTCCTGCGCTACGCGGCCGGCAAGCTGGGCGGCACGGGCGCGCGGCTGGAGTTCCGCGAGACGCGCGGCGAGGCCGGCGTGCGGGAGACCACGGTCAAGCTGGGCGAGGTCGAGTTGAAGCTGGCCATTGTCCACGGACTCAAGAACGCCAAACGACTAGCCGAGAAGGTTCGCGACGGACAGGCCGATTATCATCTGATCGAGGTCATGACCTGTCCCGGCGGCTGCGTGGCCGGCGCTGGCCAGCCGGTCTGCCGGGCGGCCGCCGAGGTCCGCCGCCAGCGTACCGCCGGTCTGTTCGACGCCGACAAGATGCTGCAACTGCACCGCTCCCAGGACAACCACCTGGTGGCCGAATGCTATGCCACCCACCTGGGCGAGATCGGCGGGCACAAGGCCCACGAACTCCTGCACACCCATTACCGCAGCCGGCGGCGCATTTCCGGCGGCGAACTGACGGTACTGGACAATGGCGCGCCGACGGGAAACAAACTGCCCGTCTCGGTCTGCGTGGGAACGGGTTGCTTTGTCCGCGGTTCACAGAAGCTATTGCAGCAGTTGGCCGAGGCGGTCCGGGCGGTGGGTCTGGGCGATGCGGTCGAGATCGGGGCGACCTTCTGCTTCGAGCGTTGCGACCGGGGGCCGACCGTGCGGGTGGGCGAACGGATCATCGAGAAGTGCACCTTGGAGCTGGCCCTGGGCGCGATTCGCGAAGCCGTGGGCGCGGCGGCCAAGTCGTAAAAATCTAGAATCTAAAATTTAGAATCTAGAATCCAAAATCACGGTAAATGCGGCGCTGCGTCCGCGCCCCAAGCTCCCCCCCTATGCTTGGGGCGCGGAATTTACTCCCGCGCGAATCGCCGCGCGTATAATGAAAAGAGCTAAATCATCAATCATAAATCGGCATTCATAAATCATAAATCCGAGGAGCTATGCGCGTCCAATTTATGATTTTTGATTGTTGATTTATGAATTATGATTGATGGGGGATGAAGGGCGGGCTGAAAGGCAAACCCTTAACCGCCCGCGGAGGCGCGCCATGAGCTTGGACGAAAAACGGCCGGTCGTGTACACCAACCAAGCCCGCTGCCGGGACTGCTACCGCTGCGTGCGGCAATGCCCGGTCAAGGCCATCCGCCTTCAGGACGGCCAGGCTTCGGTCGATCCCGAACGCTGCATCGTCTGCGGCACCTGCGTGCGGGAATGCCCCCAGGGGGCCAAAACCTACCGGCGCGACCTGCCGTTGGCCCGGACGCTGCTCCAGAGCGGCCGACCGGTCGCGGCCAGCCTGGCCCCATCTTTTGCGGGAGTCTTTCCGGCCTGGCAGGCCCGGCGCCTGCCGGCGGCCCTGCGCAAGCTGGGATTCGCGGCCGTCGAGGAGACGGCCGTCGGCGCGGCGCTCACCGCCGCGGCCAGCGCCCAGGTCATCAAAACCAGACCCGACCAACCCTGGATTCTGAGTGCCTGCCCGGCGGTGGTCAATTACGTAGAACAATATCTGCCCGAGCAGGCCGGACAACTTGTCCCGGTCGTCTCCCCCATGCTCGCCCACGCCCGCGATCTTAAAAGCCGGCGCGGGGCGAATTGGGCCGTGATCTTCATCGGCCCCTGCGTGGCCAAAAAGGCAGAGGCTGAACGAGCGGAAAACGCCGATCAGGTGGAATGCGTCCTGACCTTTCAGGAATTGGCCGAATGGCTGGCCGAGGAAAAGATCGAACTGGCCGCCTGCGAGGAGAGCGGCTTCGATCACGCGGTAACCGGCGCGGCCCGCCTCTTCCCGCTGGAGGGCGGCTGCGCCCGGACGCTGGGTTGGTCGACCGACAGCCTGGCCGGTCAGGTGGCCGTGGCCGGCGGCTTTTCCGAGGTCGAACCGGGCCTGGAGGAGGTGAATGCTGCCGGCCGCGGGGTGATCGAGCCGCTGTTCTGCGCCGGCGGGTGCCTGAACGGCCCGGCCGCCCGCCTGCCGCAGACCTCTCCCGCCCAGCGGCGCGAAGTTTTGGCTTATGCCGGCGAAGTGCCCGTGGTCCCGCCGGCCGGTTCGGCTGCGGACCTGAGCGCCGAGTATTCGGCCCGCCCGGTGGACAAGGGCGAACCGGACGAAGCCGAGATTCTGCGCATTCTCACCTTGACGGGCAAGGACGCGGCCGAGAACCGGCTCAATTGCGGAGCCTGTGGCTATGCCGGTTGCCGGGAGCAGGCCATCGCCGTGCTGCGCGGCTTGGCCGAGCCGGAGATGTGCATCCCCCACATGCGCCGCCTGGCCGAACGCCGGGCCGACCGGATCATCGAAGCCAGTCCCAACGGCATCGTCATCCTCGACGAACGCCTGCGGATCGTGCACATGAATCCCGCCTTCCGCAAAATGTTCGTCTGCGGCGAAGCTTTGATCGGCCTGCCGGTGGCGGAACTGCTGGACCCCGAACCGTTCGAACGCCTGGCGGCCGAAAATCTGGGCAGCCTGACCCTGACGGCCGAACATGCCCGTTACAACCTGCTCTGCCGGCAGATGATCTATCGCCTGCCGGAAGAACGCCAGTATGTGGGCATTTTCGTCAATCTGACCGGTGGCGAGGAGCAGCGCCGGCAGTTGTCGCAATTGCGCGCGGCCACCGTCTCGCAGGCCCGCGAACTGCTGGCCGAACAGGTGCGGCTGGCGGAAACCGTGGCCGGGGCGCTGGGGGAGTGCACGGCCCGCAGCGAAGGGCTGCTCGAAAAACTCCTCGCCTTGGGCGCCGAGGAAAAAACCGATCGCGAGGGCGGCGCATGGCGGAATACCTATACTTCGAAGTAGACGCCGTCCAGAGCCCCAAAAAGCCTGACGCGCCCTGCGGCGACTATTGGCTGGCCGAACGCCTCGCCCAGGGGACGCTCTTCGTGCTGGCCGACGGCATCGGCTCCGGCAGCCGGGCCCGCATCGCCGCCATCCTCTGCGCCACCCGCCTGCGCGAACTCTGGCGCCAGGGGCTCTCCCCCCGCCAAGCCGCCGCCAGCGTGGCCGGCAACCATGAGCAGTGGCGCGACGTGCACAAACCTTACGCCGCCTTCAATCTTGCCCGCCTGCGCCCCGACGGGGCGGCCACGATCCTCGCCTATGAAGCGCCGCCGCCGCTGCTGATCGACGCCGGCCAGTGCCTGGAGCTGCCCGCTCGGCCGGTGCAATTGGGGCATGTCCTGCTCAATGAATACGAATGCCGGTTGGGGCCCGGCTCGGCCCTGTTCTTCATGAGCGACGGGATCACCCAGGCCGGCCTGGGCAGCGGCCTGCCCCTCGGTTGGCAGAGCGCGGGCGTCCGGCGTTTGACGGAGGAGGAACTGGCCCAGGGGCGGGAACTGGCCGAGTTGCCGGGCCGCGTCCACGCCCAGGCCGTGCGGCTGTGGAAGAAAGGCGGCGATGATTGCACCGCGGCCCTGCTCCACTGCCGGCCGGGCCAGGTGGCCAATATTCTGACCGGACCTCCGGCCGATCCGGAGTTGGACGAAGGCGTGGTCCAGCGTTTTATGGCCCGCCCGGGACTGAAGATCGTCTGCGGGGCGACCACGGCCAGCCTGGTGGCCCGGGAGACGGGCGCGCACCTGAGCGTCAAGGCCGCCAGCGGCGATCTGGTGGCCCCGCCGCGCTATCTTCTGCCCGGCTTGGACCTGGTGACCGAGGGCGCCGTAACCCTCAACCAGGCCTTCCATATTTTCGGCGAAGACCTGGGCCAATGCCGCTCGCCCAACCCGGTGATCGAGCTCTGCATGCTGCTCAACGTCTGCGACCGGGTCAATTTCCTGGTGGGCGAGGCCTTCAACGACGGCAACACCGGCCTGGTCTTCAAGCAGCAGGGCATCCTCGACCGCCGCCATATCGTGCCCAAGCTGGCCGAAAAACTCCGCGCGGCCGGCAAGCTGGTGGTGATCGAGCAGGCTTGAGCCGGCAAACGCCAGGTGCGTCCGAACAGCTTTTTCTCTATAAAGAGACGCCCCGGTCCTTGAATATCTTCGGCGAGAGTTTGTTGGCGGGGGCTGGTGGACCTTTTATGCAAAAAAGGTCCACCAGAATCGGTACCTGCGGCTCAGGGGCGATAGAGATTCCGCCAGCCCGAAAGCCGGCGCAGGTTGAGCTGCTCGACCAGGACGGGCGTGACGCCTTCGAGATAGATATGCCCTCCGGGGCGCAGCACGGCCAGCAGGTTTTCGGCAATCTGGCGCTGGCCGTCAACGTCATAATATTGCAGGACATGGTTGCAGGAGATGAAATCGAAGGTGTGCCGTTTGGGCCGCTGGCGCACGTCGAAAATGCCGAACTTCATCAAGCGCTTGAGCCAGTCGTGAAAGACTATTCCGTCGTCGTTCAACTCCGCGTAGCGCGGCAGGAGCCGCCGCCATTTCGCGTCCAAATCTTGCCAGCGCGAGGCGTAGACGCCCGCTTTGGCGCGCGCCAACACTTCGACACTGATGTCCGTGCCGTAGATTAGCAGCCGGCCGCCGCCGGCCTTTTCCAGCGCCGCGTGGGCGGCCACGGCCAGCGAATAGGCCTCCTCGCCGCTGGAGCAGCCCGCGCACCAGACGGTCAGGCCCTTGCGGGCCGAAGCTTCTGCGGCCGCCTCGGCCACGGCTTTGAACAGTTCTTCGTTGCGAAACAAACGGGTGGCCGTGGTCGCCTTACGGCTGGTTTCGGCGGTGAAGAGGTGCAGCGGATCCTCGTCTGCCGCCAGGGGCCGCAAGGTGCGCGTCGATGGCGGATGCGGTTGGCGCGGCGAAGAGTGCCGTGGGGTCATGGGCGGTTCCCGGAACGATTGGTCAACAGGGCAATCAACAGCCTGTAGTTATTTTTCGCTACCCTCGCGGCGGCGTCAACCTTCTCTTTAGGTTTTTGCGGCATTTTATTTTGCCGCTGCCCGCCTGGGTCCATACAATTTCCCGCCGCAGTGGCGAGCCGCGGGCGACGCCGCGGATTTTTGGGTGGGACTGACCGCAGCTTGCGGAACGCGGGAGTTATCATGGATCTGATTGTTGATCTACACAGCCATTCCGGCCATTCCGGCGGCGTGGGCAATGTCAGCTTGGTTGACCTGGCCGTGGCCATGCGCCGCAAGGGCATAGATGTTTATGGGACCGGCGACTGTCTGCAACCCGCTTGGCTGGACAGCCTGCGCGGTCAGCTGACCGAAAAGGAGCCGGGGCTGTTCGCCCTGAATGGGCAGGCCGAAACCGACGACGTCAGGTTCCTGCTGCAAACCGAGATCGTCATCTTCGCCGATGCGCCGGGCGGGGGGCGCAAATGCGTGCATTTGGTGCTGCTCCTGCCCTCGTTCGTCGCCGCCGAGAGGGTGGCCAAGCAGTTGGCGGCCTGGGAGGTCAAGCTGAACATGGGCCGGCCGATTCTCAAGTGCCGGGACGCGGCCGACGTGGGCGAAAAGGTGCTGGCCCTGCGCCGCCTGGACGAGGGGCTGGAGCCGATCCCGGCTCATGTGCTCACCCCTCAGGGCGTTTTCGGCAGCGAACGCCCGGTCGATCGGCTGGCCGACTTCTTTGGCGAAGCCGCCGCCAGCCTCCAGGTCTTTGAAACCGGGCTTTCGGCCGATCCCGAGGTGCTGGCCCTGATTCCCGAACTGGACGGCAAGACCTTGCTGAGCTGCTCGGACGGCCATTGCGCCGCGCTCAACCGGTTGGGGCGCGAGTTCACCAATCTCCAGGTCGAACGACGGGATTACGCGGCAATCATCCGCGCCCTGCGGGCCGGGCAGGTTAATTATACGGCCGAATTCAATCCGGCCGAGGGGCGGTATTTTCTCACCGGGCATCGCGCCGGCCGGCAGGGGCACGGACCGGACCAGTTCTGCTACTATTCGCCGGACCGTTGCCCGGCCGACGGCCTCTGTCCCATCTGCGGCCAGGAACTGACCATCGGCGTGTTGCAGCGGGCACTAGAGCTCAGCCGCCGTCAGGGCGACCCGCGTCAACTCGGTCAGGTCCGCCCCCGCCAGGCCAGCCGGCATCTGGTGCCGTTGATCGAAGTGCTGGCCGCCGGACTGGGGATCAAGAGCCTGAATTCGAAGAAATTGCTGCCGATCTATGAAAAAGTCATCAACCTGACCGGCTCGGAAACCGCGCTCTGGGAACTGACGCCGAGCGAACAGGAGAAACTGCTGCTGCCGGCCATACCGGAAGGGGCTTTTGGCGCCATCCTCGCCATTATGAACGGGAATTTCACGTTTTCCCCGCTTGGATTTGACGGGGAGTATGGGGGCTTGGTGTTGAGGGAGAAAAACTCTTGGTTTGGGCATGCGGTCATAAACATGTAAATCATCAATGCAGGATAAGCATATATTACAGCTTATTCATCTTATCTATAGATAGTGACTAATTCATTTGATTCAAGATATGTATTTGACGATATACCTTCTATGGAATATAATCGCAAACGCGGAGCCAGCATCTGAATAGACACCAACGTAACGGGTTTACACAATGAATGTTAAAATAAAAAAAGCTGGACCGGTTGCCATCATTCTGCCGACAGGCGAGGTCACCC
>CAYMGG010000244.1:0-9209 GCA_964389915.1 uncultured Planctomycetaceae bacterium | reverse complement strand
ACCGGAAGGGCGAACCGGCCTGCCCCTGATTCTATTCGCGGCCCGGAGCGCGGACAAGCCCCATCCCGCGGACAAACAAACGCCCGGGCGTTTGGCCGCCCGGGCGTGAAAACTTTTTGGCGGGTATTTATCGTCTACTTAGTCCATTCGGTGTGGAAGTTGCCGGCCTGGTCCACCCGTTCGTAGGTGTGGGCGCCGAAATAATCGCGCTGGGCCTGGATCATGTTGGCCCACAGGGTCTCGGTCCGGTAGCCGTCGTAATAGGCCAGCGCCGAACTGAACGCCGGCGCGGGCACGCCCAGTTGGGCGGACGTGCTCACCACCAGACGCCAGTTCTCCTGCGCCTTGAGCACGATCTCCTTGAAGTATGGGTCCAGGAGCAGGTTGGCCAGCGAGGGGTTGCGCTCGTAGGCCTCCTTGATGCGCTGGAGGAAATGGGCGCGGATGATGCAGCCGCCGCGCCAGATCATGCTGATCTGGCCGAAGTCGAGCGACCATTTGTATTCGCGGGCCGCCTCGGTCATGAGCGCGAAGCCCTGGGCGTAGGAGCAGATCTTGGAGGCGTAGAGCGCGTCCTTGATCGCGGTGACGAACTTCTGCTTGTCGCCCGAGAATTTTACGGCCGGACCGGGCAATTGCTTGGCCGCGGCCACGCGCTCGGTCTTGAGGGCCGACAGGCAGCGGGCGAAGACGGCTTCGGCAATGGTCGGAGCGGGCACACCCAGGGTCAGGGCCGATTCGCTGGTCCACTTGCCCGTGCCCTTCTGCCCGGCCCGGTCGAGGATGATCTCGCACATGGGCTTGCCGGTCTGGGGATCGTTCTTGCCCAGGATGGCGGAGGTGATCTCCATCAGGTAAGAGTCCAGGTCGCCGGCGTTCCAATCGCTGAAAATTTTGTGCATCTCGGGATAGGAGAGGCCCAGGACGTTGCGCATCAGGTGATAAGCCTCGGAGATCAGCTGCATGTCGCCGTATTCGATGCCGTTGTGGACCATCTTGACGTAATGGCCGGCGCCGTCGTCGCCGATGTAGGCGCAGCAGGGTTCGCCCTTCACTTTGGCCGAGATGTCGAGGAAGATCTTGGCCACCCGGTCGTAGGCGGCGCGCTGCCCGCCGGGCATGATGGCCGGGCCGTGGCGCGCCCCTTCCTCGCCGCCGGAGACGCCGGTGCCGACGAACATCAGGCCCTTGTCCTGGAGGAATTTGTTGCGGCGGATGGTGTCGGGGAAGTGCGAGTTGCCGCCGTCGATCAGGATGTCGCCCTTGGCCAGCAGCGGGACCAGGGCTTCGATGTTGGCGTCGACCGGGCCGCCGGCCTTGACCATCAGCATGATCGGCCGGGGCGGCTTGATCGCCTGGACCAGTTGTTCGAGAGTTTCGCAGCCGATCAGGCTCTTGCCCTGGGCTTCCGGCGAGGCCACGAAATCCTTCATGGTCTGGGTGGTCCGGTTGAAGACGGCCACGGTATAGCCGCGGTCGCACATGTTGAGCACCAGGTTTTGTCCCATCACCGCCAGGCCGATCAGGCCGATGTCCGCTTGTTTAGTCATCTGCTTTCGACTCCTAAAAGGCGTATCGCACGCGTCCGTCAAAAATACTCAAGCATCCTATAGATATTGAACCGGCTCAGCTGCAACAGCAACCGCCGCCGCAACGGCTCTGCTTCCAAGGCGGCGTATCCGGCAGGCTGGCTTCGAACTCGTCAATCAGCGATTCGGCGTAGGGGCCGGCGTACTTACCGTTAAGAAATAGCCCAAGGGCCTCCTCGTGCAGGCGCAGCCAGGATTCTTCCTCCCGGCCGGGTACGATGGGATAGAAGAGCACGCCCGCGGCTTCGGCGGCCTCGCGGTCGCCCGGCGCGTCACCGATCATCAGCGCTTTGCCCGGGGCGTATTTGCCGCCCGAGCAGCCGCGCAGGTGATCCTTTTTCTTGCCCATCTCCTGGCCGCAGATCAGCTTGGCGAAAGGCTTGAGTCCGGTCTCGGCCCACTCGCGCTCCAGGGCCTCCTTGGGCGTGGAGGAGACGACCACGATATCGGCCCAGTCACGCATCTTGGCCAGACAGGGCTTGACTGAGGGGAACGGCGGCACGTCCGAGACGATGCTCTCCACTTGTTCGTTGACTGCCAAGGACCAACGCATCCACTGTTTGAGCTCTTCATTGTCCGGTTCCTGGGCCATGAGGGCTTTGAGCGTGGAATTGGAGTGGACCGAGGCCTCCTCCAACCAGCGGCGCATGCGCGGTACGGCCGGAATGTGCGGACTACGGGCCATGGGGTCGGGCCAGTCGGCCAGCAGATCGAAAACCTTGACCAGGGCCGGCCAGCGGTTGGCCCCACGCCACTTGGAATAGAGATTGACGAATTCGGCGGCGGAACGCGCGTATTTGGCCACGCATTGCAGGTTCCAATGTTTGATGATCATGGGGATGAAGCACTCTTTGTGCTTGATCTCCATGGAATCGAAGACGCAGCCGTCGGAGTCGATGCCGACGAAGAATTCCTTTTCGGCTTGGTATGCGGCCATTTCCGGATGTATTTGCGCCATGGAGCTCTCCTTGAATGGTTAGCCGCCGGGGTTCCGGGGCGTTGAGATGGATTAGATTTTAGTCGAAAATTCGCTTAAGGCAAGCAAATTGTATATCTGGTTTACCGCGCTTGCCCAAAAACGCGTTCCGCGGCTACCATTAAGATTAAGTATTAGTGAAATAAAAAGCTTGCCAGATTGAGGGCGTACGGTTAGGTATATTTAATAAGGTTGCCGTCCATAACGGCAAGGTGCGGGTAGAGGGAAACAACAGCGAGAAGAGGAGAAAACCATGTTCGCGACTTTTGGCAAGGTGATGATGGCCCTGGCGGCTTGCGCTCTGTTGGTCAGCGTTGCGGCCGGCTGCTGCTACCCCTGCAAGGCCAAGGTGATGAAGCCGGCTTGCGGTTGCTCCGCCAAGTAAGCAGCGCGGAAACCCAGCCAATTCGGATTTGACCTGTCCGGTGCGGTCGCCCTTCTGGGGCGACCGCTAGTTTTTTAAGGCGTGGGATTTGCAGCGGGCATAATCCGCTTGCATCTTCGCCGCAGGGCGCGTATTTTTTATGCGCGACATGCCGCTGACGGCCCGGTTTTTTACCACATTTATCAGGAGCCATCATGAGCGCCAAACGCGTTTTGATTATCTTTGACGGCAAGAGCAACGGGGTGATCGACCGGATGGCCCGAGTCGTGGCCACGGGCGTGCGCGCCGCCGGGTTGGAGGCGATCTGCGAGACGGTCGCCAACGCCAAAGCCTCGGATCTTTTGGAATATCAAGGCCTGATCATCGGCAGCCCCTGCTTCTTCGCCGGCCCCAGCGCCAAGATCAAGGCGTTCATGGACTCCACCTGGGGACTGCGCGGACAGCTCAAAGGCAAGGTCGGCGGCGCCTTTACCGCCAGCGACCATATTGCCGGCGGCAACGAAGTGGCCCTGCATGCGCTCAATGATTTCTTCCTGATTCACGGCATGATCGTGCAAGGCGATCATCAGGGCGATTATTTCGGCCCCGTCGCCGTCAATCCCAGCGGCGAACCCGAAGACGTCATGGTTGACGATTCGGGCGAATGCCACCGGCTGGGCCAGCGCGTAGCCGAATTGGTCAAGCGGCTCGGATAAGCCCGAGCCCGCAACCGCTTCCAGCGGGCACGAATGCCAGCCGCCAAACGGCCGGGAGCGGACAGGTTTCGCCCCGGCCGTGGTTTCGCTGGTTCGCCCCCGGACTGCCGGTTTTGGCCTACAGGAGCGGCGCATGGATTTTGCCACGCCCCAAGGCTGCCTGGACAAGCTGCATGCCGCCGTGCTGTCCGGAGAGGGGCCGGTGCTGGTGGTGGCGCACAATTACCCCGATCCGGACAGTTTGGCCGCGGCTCTGGCTCTGTCCAGGCTGCTACAAAAATGGAACCTGCCCTGTTTGATCGCCCACGGCGGAGGTTTGGGGCGGGCGGAAAACAAGGCCATGGCCGGGCTGCTCGAGATCGAGATGAGCCTGTTTGACGATCTGCCCCCCCCGCCCTATCGCGGCGCGGTGCTGGTGGATACCCAGCCCGGTCAGGGCAACAACTCCCTGCCCGAGACCATCCCCGTCCTGGGCGTGATCGACCATCATCCTGCCGGGGACGAAGAATTTGACTCCCCCGTGCCTTGCAACGATATCCGTGTCGAGTACGGCGCCACCAGCACGATCCTGCTGGAATATCTCGAGGCCGGCGGGGTGGCGCTTGATGCGCAGTTGGCCACGGCCCTGTATCTGGGCATCCGCACCGATACCGACAACCTGGAACGCGACGCCGGACCGGCCGATGTCGCCGCCTGGACGCGGCTGCTGCCGTTGGTGGATCTGGCCACGGTCCGCAAGATCACCCATCCGCCGTTGGACGACGAATATTTCAGCACCTTGCGCCAGGCCCTGGACGGGGCCACCCGGTACGGCGAGGCCCTGGTCGCCAATCTCGGGCCGATCGAGATTCCCGATCTGCTCTCGGCGGTCTCCGATCTGCTCATTCAGACCAAGGGGGCGGCCTGGGCGTTGGCTGTGGGTTGGAAGGGAAGCTGCATTTATTTTAGCCTGCGACTGCGTCCGCCCCGGCGCAACGCCGCCAACCTGCTGCGTAAGACCGTGGGTGAGCGCGGCAGCGGCGGCGGCCACGCCCGGGCGGCGGGCGGCCAACTGCCGGTCTCGGCCGGCGAGACCACGCAGGCGACCATAGAGGCCGCGCTCTATCGTTTTCTCCTGGCCTCCGGCCAAGCCGAAGCGCCGCGGAGGCCGCTTCTGTCCGCCCGGCCGGCCTCCAAGAAGAAAAAGTAAGCACCCAACGGGAGTGAAAAGATGCTCACCTCAATGATCCGCGCCTTCAAGGAAAAACTGCGTCGCGAGCCGGTGATCGGGCCCTTCTCCAAGACCGAAGACCCGGCTTTCATCGAAACCCTGGGGCATGCCGGGTTCGACTTCGTCATCCTCGACACCGAGCACGGTCCCAATTCGACCCGCAGCCTGCAACATCTGGTCCGGGCCGCCCAGATCGGCGGAGCCCTGCCGATCGTCCGGCTCAAGGAAAACGCCCCCTTTACCGTAGGCGAGGCGCTCGATATCGGCGCCGGCGGAGTGCAGGCGCCGCAGATTAACGGCGCCGCCGAGGCGCACGAGCTCATCCAGCGGGCGCGTTTCGCCCCCGCCGGCCGGCGCGGCGTCTGCCGCTATGTCCGGGCCGCCGACTACTCCGCCCTGCCCCGCGAGGATTATTTCCGCGAGGCCAACGAAGCCGTCCTGGTGGTGCAGATCGAGGGCGAGGCCGGGCTGGCCAACCTGAACGAAATCATCGCCGTGCCCGGCATTGACATCGTCTTCGTCGGTCCATACGATCTTTCGCAAGCCCTGGGCTTGACCGGCCAGGTCGACCATCCGCGGGTCAAGGAAAAGGTCCGGCAGATCGCGGCGACCTGCCGGGCGGCGGGGCTGGCCGTGGGCACTTTCGTGGAATCCCCGGCGACCGCGCGCGAATGGGCGGGACTGGGCGTCCATTACCTGTGCTACAGCGTGGACGTGGGCATCTTCCTCCAGGCCGGCCGGGAGATCGTGAAGGCGGTTCGGGCCGGCTGAGCGGAGCCGACCGGCAATCAAAGGCAAACAGCTAGCTATGGCCAAACGTCGCGCCGTCCTCCTCATCGACGACCACGAAGCCACCCGCGAGACCATCGCCGAGGTGCTGGAAAGCGCCGGCCACGAGGTGACGGCGGCCGAGAACTGCGCCCGGGCCCTGGAGATCGTCGAAAGCCGTGACTTCGACCTGGTGCTGACCGATCTCAAACTACCCGACGGCGACGGCATGCACATCCTGGAGCATTCCAAACGCCTGCACCCCAGCACGCCGGTGGTGATGATCACCGGCCACGGTTCGATCGAAAACGCGGTCGAGGCCACCCGCTACGGGGCTTACGAATACCTTACCAAGCCGGTGGATCTGAACAAGCTGCGAGTGATCGTGGCCAACGCCCTCCACCTGGTCGAGCTCGAACGCACGGTCGAGCGTTCCGGAGCGCTGGAGGCCATCATCGGCCAGTCGCCGGCCATCGCCCGGGTCAAGGAGCTGATCCGCCAGATCGCCGCCACCGACGTGACCGTCCTGATCGGCGGCGAAAGCGGCACGGGCAAGGAACTGGTGGCCAACGCCATCCAGGCTCTTTCGACCCGGCGCGGCGGGCCTTTCGTCAAGGTCAACGTCGCCGCCCTCTCGCGGGAGCTGGTCGAGAGCGAGCTCTTCGGCCACGAGAAAGGCGCCTTCTCCGGCGCCATCCGCCAGCACAAGGGCCGCTTCGAGCTAGCCCACGGCGGCACCCTCTTCCTGGACGAGATTGGCGAGATGCGTATGGACGTGCAGGTCAATTTTCTGCGCGTCCTCCAGGAGCACGAGATCCAGCGGGTGGGCGGGACGGAGACCATTCCGCTGGACGTGCGCGTGTTGGCCGCGACCAACCGCGACCTTAAGGAGCGCGTGGCCCGGGGCGATTTCCGCGAAGACCTGTATTACCGGCTGAACGTGGTGCGGATAGAGGTTCCGGCTCTGCGGGAGCGGCCGGAGGATCTGCCGCTGCTGGCCGAGCATTTTCTCAAGCGCTTCTCCGCCCGCTACGCCCAGGATAAGGAGTTTTCGCCCGCCGCGCTGGGGGCGATTGGCGCCTATGCCTGGCCGGGCAACGTGCGCGAGTTGCAGAACGCGGTCGAGAGCGCGGTGGTGCGCTGTCCGGGCGGGGTGATCCAGCCCGGGGATCTGCCCGAGGAGGTCGCCGCCTGCGCTCCGGCGGCGGGTGCGACCGGCGTCAGCCCCGGCCCCGTGGCCGCCGCCAGCGCGGCGCTTCCGGACAATGAGCCCGCGGCTTTTCCCGCCGGTTTGCCCATGGAAGAGATCGAAAAACGCTACATCCTGGCCGAACTCGCCCGCTGCGGGGGCAACAAGACCCAGGCCGCCAAAAGCCTGGGCATCGGCCTCAAGACCCTCTACCGCAAGCTCGAAGCCTACGGCGAAGCGACTGACTCAGAATAGATTGGCCAGGCGCAGGGGCGACTGCGAGGCCGCCAGCACCCGGGTGAGCATGCGGTCGCGCATCCGTTGCAGTTCGGCGGCCGCGGCCGGATCGGCGGCGCGGTTGACCAGCTCGCCGGGGTCGGAGCGCAGATCGTAGAGCACCTCCGTCCCCTGGGCGTTCCAGCGGATATATTTGTGCGTGGCGCTGCGCAGCATGGTCGAGTCCGGGTGGTACATGGACAGGACGTCCTCCCGCCCGGCCGGCTCGCGCCCGGCCAGCAAATCGGGGGCGAGGTTGCGGCCGGCCAGCGGGGCGGTGACGGCCTGACCGCAGAGCGCCAGCATGGTCGGCATCAAATCGATCAGTTCGGTCAGCCCGCCGACTCGCCGCGGAGTGGTGCCCAGTCCGCGCGGCCAGTAGAGCACGCACGGCACCCGCGTCAGTTCATCGTAGAACGAATGGTGTTTGAGCACCATCTGGTGATCCCCGCACATGTCGCCATGGTCCGAGGTGAAGACGATCAGCGTGTCTTCCAGGACGCTTTCGTGGCGCAGCCGGTCCAGTACCTGCCCCACCGCATTATCGACCCCGGTGACCAGGGCGTAAAAGTGGCGGCGGTATTCCACCAACTGCTCCGGCGCCCACTGCCGCGCGTGCGCCTGGAGCATGCCGGCTAAGGGGGCGGGCTTGTCGTGCCACTCCTCCCCGGCCAGACGCAGGGCAGGCAGCTGAGCGTCGGCGTATGGGGCGAAGACGTCGGCGGTGGGGTTGAGCGGCGGATGGGGGGCGAAAAAGCCGAGGTGGGCGAAGACCTGGCGCGGCTTGGCCCGGCGGCTCAGATAGCGGTCGGCCTGGGCGGCGATCCAGCCGCTGTGGCTGGCCGTCCAGGGGGCGTCGAGCACGCGCCCGCGAGTCTCCGCGCCCCGGTCGGGCGCGGTGCTGCGCGGCACGCGGAAGGTTTCGACCAGCTCCGGGTGCTCGGTCCGCAGCCAGGTCATGTAGGCGTCCTCGTAGCAGCCGGCCTCCTCGGCGATCCAGAAGTGGTCGAAGCCGTAATCGTGTCGGGGGCGCGGATCGAGATCGTGATCCTCGTGCGGCTCGAAGTGGAGCTTGCCGATCTGGGCGGTCTCGTAGCCGGCGGCGGCGAACAAACGCGGCATGGTGGGCGTGAACTCGGGCGGCAGGCGGTGACCGTTGGCCGTGACCCCGGTCTGCCAGGGATAGAGTCCGGTCATGAAGCTGCCCCGGCTGGGCATGCAGAGGGGACTCTGAACGTGACACTGGTCGAAGCTTACGCCCTGGTTGACGAGCAGATCCAGGTTCGGCGTGCGCATGGCCGCATTGCCGTGGGCTGCGATGCAGTCGTAACGCATGTGGTCGGTGGTGATAAAGACCACATGTTTGGGCTTAGGTTGGGTCACTGGCGTCTCCCCTTCCATGATTTTAGCGCGAAACGGCGGCTACTGCTGACAGGGCGTGGCTACGCCGCCGGGGGCGGCAATGCCTCGCCGGTTGAGCAGCGTGCCTTCCTGGCGGTAGAGCTCGGTCAGCGCCTGCAGGCAGTTGACGATGGCCTGAACCTCGGAGATGCGGCTGGCCAGCAGGTCGCGCTGGGCCTGGGCGACCAGGAGTGAGGTGGACTGGCCGACCTTGAATTTGGCGGTTTCGGCGCGCACGGCCTCCTCCCGGAACTTGCGGGTGGCGGCGGTGGCGGCGATCTGCTCTTGGAACCGGCCCACGTCGATCAGGGCTTGGCGCACGTCCAGCTCGATCAGGTCTTCCAGATTGACCAGGGCCTCGCGGATCTGTTGCAGGCCGAGGCTGGCGCGCTCGTGGCGGGCCTTCTCGGCCCGGGCGCCCAGGACGTATTCCAGTTCCAGGCCGGCGCTGATCCCGCGGCCACGCCCGTTGCTGTCGCCGTCCTTGGAGAAGGAGTCGGCATAGCGGCTGCCGCCCAGGTTGATGAAGAAATCGAGCCGGGGTAGGAGGCCGTTGGCGGTCCGCACGACCTCGATCTCGCCGCGCGACACCTTGAGCCGGACCTGAAGCAGCTCCGGCCGTTCGCGGTGGCCGAGGGCCACGTGGTCCTCGGGCGAGCCGAGGGTGACCGCCGGCAGGGCCGGCACGTCGCTGACGCCGACCGGCGACGCCAGCCGGCT
>CAYMGG010000243.1:0-9286 GCA_964389915.1 uncultured Planctomycetaceae bacterium | reverse complement strand
GCATGTCATAACAGATCATCACCCCGATCCGGCCGTAGGGCGTATCGACCACGGGCGGCGCAGTCGGTTCGCCCGCCCGCGCCCAATCGCCATCCCCATCGAACCAGAGGTTTCTTTTACGGTGGTGGATCGCGATCTTGCCGGCGGGATCGATCAGCAGGACGGAATTATAAAAATATATCCCGCCCCGTTCGATCAGGGGAACGGTGAGATAAATGTCCAGTTCATCGGCCAGCGCCCGGAACCTGCTCACCGTCGGGCCGTCCAGATTTTCCGCCACCTTGCCGACCCGTTGCGAGGGCTCGGCCTCCGGGTGCGCGCTCCAGACCCGTTCCTTGGAAAAATCCGCATACCCGCTGAAACAGGCTTCGGGCAGAACCACGATCTTCGCGCCCGCCCCCGCCGCCTGCCGGATTAGCTCGGCCAACTTGTAGGAATTTTCCGCCACCGCCCCGAAGCGCGAATAGAACTGAATCGCTGCGACTCGAACCGGACTCGCCGCATTAGGCGGGTTTGCGGCCGGCGCTGCCGCTCCCCTCGACTCTCCGGACATTGCCTGCGACGCGATCAGCAGCGAACAGATCCCGAAGCAGAGAAAAAGGAACGTGGATTTCATTTTTCATCTCGCTTGGCGGCCAGATAGGCGGCTTTGGCGGCTTCCAGCGAGTCGGCCTTGACTTCGCCGAAGACATGCGGATGCCGACCGATCATTTTTTGCTTAAGGCGATCCGCGATCGCAACCGAAGCGGCTACGCCCGTCTCTCGGGCGATTTCCAGGCACATCAGCACATTCCAGAGCGCATCGCCCAGTTCGCCGCTTATCTCGTCGGCCGCCCCGGCTTCGACCGCGATGCGTAACTCCTCGGCCTCCGCCTGCAAACAGCGCACCATGTCGGCCAACTGCTGCCGCCGGTCCCACGGACAACCGTGCTCCGGATCGCGCAGCCGGCGGATGATCTCCACCAGCGCGGAAAAGTCATAATCGTTTTTGTCACTGCCCACGCCATATCTCCGTCAATAAATCATGACGGTAATCATATGGCCCGCTCGCGTCGCCGGCAAATTCAAAGCCCAAAGTTCACCACCTCAATCGCGACGGCTTGCCAACGAATGGAAAAGACGTCGTTCTCTAGCCATATAAACGTTAGAAAGGCGAAGCTGACTAAAGTTTTTTTGAAGGGGACCAGGGGGGGACATTTTTTTTCAAAAAAAGTCCCCCCCTGAAGGGCGGCTAGAGACGCTGCTCGCTGCGTTGAATGACCAGTTCCTGCCACTCCGGGGTAAGCGTGGCAAAACGCGCCGACCAACCGGAGATGCGCACAGCCAGGTTGGGGTATTTTTCGGGCTGCGCCTGGGCGTCACGCAGCAATTGACTGTCGACCACGTCGAGTTGCAGGAAGATGCCGCCCAGGGCCACGAAGGTCTTCAGCAGGCCGACCATGGCCTGTAGCCCGGTCTCGCCGGCAACGCTGGCCGGCAGCAGCTTGAGGTCCAGGGCCGTACCGCACGGCAGGCGCGAGAAGTCCATGGCGCAATGCGACTTGATGACCGCCGTGGGGCCCAGGCGATCGGTTCCAGGGGCGGGCGAAAAATTGGGGGCCAGGAGTTCGCCCCGGCGCGAACCGGCGGCCGTGGCCAAGCGGCTGGACAGATAGGTGGAGCTTTCGCGGCCGAAAGTGCTGATTCCCGCTGGCCGCAGAATGCCCAACCGTTGGTGCACCTGGGCCACCAGGCTAGTGAAATCATCGAACAGCCGTTTCATCATGGCATCGGCTGCGGTTTGGTCATTGCCGTAAAACTCGCCTTGCAGCCGCCAGCGCCGGCGCAGCGCTTCGCGGTCGGCCCAATCCTGACGCAAGGTTTCGGTCAATTCCGGCAGAGTCAGTTCCTGCCGCTCGAAAACCAGGCTGCGAATGGCCAGCAGACTATTGGCCACGTCCGGCAGACCGCCGGGATGGGGCGAGAGCACGGTGTAGTTGGGGCCCAGGTCGTAATAGCCCCGGCCTTTCTCCACGCAGCCCTCGACCAGCAAAGAAACCAGCGGCGCGGGATGGTAGCTGCGGTTGGAGGAGTTGACCAGACTGGTCAGTTGGAAGGCCAGCCGCCGGCGGAATTCGGCATACAGGGTTTCGAAATCCGGATAATCGACCTGCTCCGCATTCTTGGCCCCCAAGCCGAGGGTCTCCTGCAACAGGAGCAGCGTATCGAAGGGCTGGTAGCTGAAGCAGGTCTGCCCCGGGATGAGCAGTTCCCAGCAACCGTCATTAGTGAAGCCCCGGGCTTGGCGCGGCGGATAGCCGAATTTTTCCAATGTGGGAATGATCCGCTCTTCGTTATATATCGCCACGATCCCGCCGCCGCGCCGTTGGAGCTGGGCCACCCGCCGCAACAACCGGTCGGGCGTGCGGCGGTTTAGGCGCACGGCAATGGGGAAATCGCTGATGTGCAGCTCCTCGACCACGTCCAGCACCAGGTCGGTGACCTCGTTGGCGACCTCGTTTCCGTCCTCGTCGACGCCGGCCAGAATGACGTTCTGATAGAACTGCGCGTCGCCCGAACCGCGCCCCTCGGCCGTGATCCACTCGCAGCCCTTGATCCAGAAATGGGCGATCAGTTCCCGGGCCTGATCCAGCGTCAATGCCCCCGTCGCCAAGTCGCGACGCAGGAATCCGCCCAACATCTGGTCCACGCGCCCCAGGCCGCTCCAGTTGCCGCACAGACGCTGAAAATCCCAGGCCAGCCACAAGGCCTGCAAGGCCTGGCGAAAATTCTCCGGCGGACTTTCCGGCACCGGTTCCAGGGCGCAGAGTACTTCCTGCCAATGCTTGGCCTTCGCCCCGGTGGCGCCGGTCAGCCGGTTTCTCACTTCGGCCACATACCGTTCGTGCCAGGTCCGGGCCGCAGCCAGGCAGGTCAACATGGAATCCAGTAGGTCCACGCCGGTCTCGTCCAGCCCGCCGCGCGCCAGGCGCGCCTCGATCTCCTCCCGCAGGCCGCGGTAACCGACGCGCAGGAGCTTGGCGAACCCCAGGGTGGTATGGCTGACCGAACTGAGCAGGGCCTCCGGTTGGGCGGCCTTCCGGAAGGTGATGTGGTCGTCGTCGGGCACATTCTTGCCCAGATAGGAATTGCGCAGGAGCGGCACCCGGTGCCACATGGCTTCGCGCAGAGTGGCCGCGCCGACCAGCAGTTCGCCGGCTTCGAGGCGTAACGGCGCATGGCGGGCGATCAGAGTGACCGCTTCGGCGTATATGCGATTGAGCGAGGGCAGCAGGAGGAAGAAATCCGGATCGATGGCGAAGCCGGCCGGTTCAAGCGTCCGCCCGATCTGGCCGCTCAGGTAACGGGCCGCCAATTGCCGGGTGGCCGCGCTCAGCCGCCGGGGCGAATCCGATCCCGGAGTCGCCCCGAAGTCCTGCTCCACCAATTGCTCGACCGCGACCGTAGACATTTCTTTATCTCCTCGAGGACAGGTTCCCGGCAAAATCAGCTAGTCGACGAACACGCATATTCCTGCCCAAAGCTTACCCTATCGACCGCAATAGGCGATTGACCGGAATCTTGATAATATATATAAAATTACTGCGAGGGTGCCGCAGGCCTCTGCGTATCGATACCGAATTCGCATTCCCCGGGAGACATCCATGCCGGAAATTGGACTCGCCCGGTTCGCCGGCCAGCTCCAACTGGAAGACCTGAAAAGCGGCCGCGTCCGCTGCGGCCAGGACGGCAACATCCATGAGAAGTCCATCCCCTTCGCCATCGTCGCCCAGGTCCTGGCCGGCGAATATGTCATCACCCGCCGGGGCCAGACCGAGCATATCGCCCCCGGGGAAGCTTTTTTGACTTCGGCCAATGAACCGCTGCACATCGTGCACCGCTTCAACCCGCGTCGCGCATCGGCGATGGAATCGCGCTGGGTGCACTTCCGCTTCTCCCTGGCCGGCACGCTCGATCCGGTGGCGCTGCTGGATCTGCCCCTGCGCCTGCCCCGCGGGCAAGCCCAGGAAATCGGGGAAATGATCGATTCGTGGCTATCGGGCGCTCCGGACGCCGTTCCCACCCTGGCCCGCCTGGCCAAACGCCAGGAATTCGGCTGCGGCATCCTGGCCCGCCTGGCCGCCTGGTTCCCATTCCGTCCGGAGAGCGCCGCTCTGCTCTCCGGCGTCGAACGCCTCCAACCCATGACCCAATACATCCGCGAACACCTCGGCCGCCCCATCAGCCTGGCCGATCTGGCCCGCCAAGTGCGGCTCTCCCCCTCGCGCCTGCATGCCCTCTGCCGCACCCACCTGGGTTGCCCCCCCCTGGCCTATGTCCGCAAGCTTCGACTGGAGGAAGCCGCCCGACAATTATTGGCCACGGACGAACCGCTCTACCGGATTGCCCTGGTTGCCGGTTTCTGTAATCAATTCCATTTTAGCCGAGATTTTAAGCGCACTTTCGGCCTCTCTCCCAGCCTGTACCGTCGAAATCGCTGGGAAAATCAGATAGAGGTTTAATTTTTTAACTCTTTTTACTCTAGCCGGTTACGCACACTAAAACCCGTTATTTAGCATTGGTAAATTTGACAATCCCCATTTCCTAGAATATATGTTCTACATATTCCTTTATGTAGGACATATCATGCTGAAAGCAACTTTCTCCGCCTCTAGTCCCTCCAGCTTGGCCGATGCGGTGGAGCAACGGCTGCTCGATTTTATCCGCGAGCGAGGCTTGGTGGCGGGCGATCCCCTGCCCCACGAATTGACCTTGGCCGAAGAATTGGAAGTCAGTCGCAATGTATTGCGCGAGGCTTTGAGCCGGTTGCGGATGCTGGGCCTGGTCGAATCTCGCAAACGCCGGGGCATGGTCCTGACCCGGCCGGAGGTGTTCGCCGGTCTGAATCGCGTCCTGCGGCCGGAACTGGTATCGCCGGCCGATGCCCGGAACATGTTCGAATTGCGCCTGGTGCTTGAACTTGGGTTGGCGGAACTGCTTTTCGCCCGCCTGCGACCGGCCGACAAGGCGGAATTGACCGCCATCGTTGAACAAGAAAGTCACCTGCCGGCCGGCGCGCCCGAGCAGATCGAGTGCGACATCGCCTTTCATGCCACGATCTATCGCTGCACCGGCAATCAGGCTCTGGCCCAGTTTCAAGAGTTGCTAGTACCCTTCTTCACCGCGTCCCGCAGTCTGCCGCCCGAGCTGAAAAACGGCCTTTGGGCCACCCATGCCGACATCCTGGCCACGCTAGATCAAAATTCACCGGATCAATATCGGGCCGCCATGCGTTCGCATCTGGGCCTGTATTTTCAGCAATTGTCCGCCACCGGCCAAATTCCATTCGCCATCTAAACAGCCAACCAACTAAAAACAGTCCTGGCTGCTAGAAAAAAGGGGAAACCGTGAACTCTTCACATATAACGCTCGCCTTGATTCACTGCCCGGGAAATCCCCGGAACTCGGAAGGATCATTCATTACTCTCCGCGATGGCAGGATCCTTTTCGTTTATACCCATTACGATGGTGATAGCTGGGATGATCACGCTCCTGCCCGGCTTTGCGCCCGTTTTTCGTCAGATCAAGGCGAAACCTGGACTAGCGCCGACCAGGAAATCGTCGCCGGCGAAGGCTTGGCTAACGTCATGAGCGTCTCGCTTCTACGCCTGCAAAGTGGCGAAATCGCCATGCTCTACTTGCGCAAAAATAGCGGCACTGACTGCCTACCGTACTTGCGGCTTTCCCGCGATGAAGGGACTACTTGGAGTGAGGCCAAACGCTGCATCCCTGCCGAAGGCTACTTTGTGGTCAACAATGATAGGTTGATTCAATTGAATTCTGGACGCTTGGTCATACCGGCCGCCTACCATCGCATCCCTCGTCCGGGAGTCATAGACGGCCGCGGTGCGGCATTCTTCTACCTCTCCGACGACCGCGGCGAAACGTGGCGAGAAGCCGCTGATTGGTGGGCCATGCCCGAACGTAGTGGCAGCGGTCTACAAGAGCCGGGAGTAGTGGAATTGCAGGATGGGGCGCTTTGCGCCTATTGCCGCACGGATCGCGGCAGACAATACGAATTGATTTCGACCGATGGCGGCGAACACTGGACCGCGCCCCGCTCGTCCAGCTTTATCGGGCCGTGCGCGCCGTTAAGCATCAAGCGCATCCCCTTCACCGGTGAATTACTTGCCGTATGGAACGATCATTCCGGTCGGACTATCGTCTATGATCCTCAATTCGAAAAGCAGAGTTGGGGCCGAACGCCACTCGTGACCGCAATCAGCCGCGATGAAGGACGGAACTGGGATAATTATCGCGCAATAGAATCTGATCCTCGCCGCGGTTTCTGCTATTGCGCAATACATTTCGTCGACCGAGCAGTCTTGCTGGCATATTGCGGCGGCGGTGGCAATTCCGGGGCGGTCCTCCAAGACCTATATGTCCGCAAAATTGAACTCGATTGGCTTCGATGCTCGGCCTAAATCGATTGTCGCGGCATCAAACACGACTTAGCACGGGAAAAGGACCGGCCGCAATGAATCCTGCACGCAAAGACAACCATGCAATTTGGGAGTGTACCGCAATTCTTGCTTCCGTCTTCGCTTGGATCTTTATCGCTCTGCAGATCCGGCAGGAAATGACGGCAACTCTGCCGACCACGCTTTCCCGTGGGTATGCCTTGGGTTTCCTTAGCATAATGGTTTTTTGGACGTTCTACGGGATTCATTTTCGCCGCACGGCCGTCTGGCTCGGTAATGCCGTAGCCGCCATTCTGCAGACGATTCTCGCCTTCGTCGCATTTTTAAGGTAAGCCACTTTCTGGCCATAGCCAGCACTTGCCCTTCGTATAGAAGAATGGAGATTGAAATGCCCGATCTGTACCGCGGTCTCATCGTCGCCACCCCCACCCCGTTCACCGCCAGCGGCGAATTCAACCCCGCAGCCGTCCCGCCGCTGATCGAACATTATCAGCGCACCGGCATCACCGGCCTGTACGTCTGCGGCAGCACGGGTGAAGGCCATCTTCTCACCGCCGCCGAAAGGCGCGAGGTGGCCGCCGCCTTCATCAAAGCCGCCGCCGGCAAGATTCCGGTCATCGTCCACGTCGGCCATGACAGCCTGCACGAGGCCCGCGGTTTGGCCGAGCACGCCCAGGGCCTCGGCGCCCAGGCCGTGGCCGCCACCTCTCCCACCTACTTCAAGCCCGGGTCGGTCGAAAGCCTGGCCCAGAGCTGCGCCTTCATCGCCGGCGGCGCGCCGCGCCTGCCCTTCTTCTATTATCACATCCCCAGCAAGAACGGGGTGGGGCTGGACATGGTGGCCTTCCTCAAACGCGCCGGGCAGCTCATTCCCCGACTGGCCGGACTCAAATTCACCCATGAGAACCTGATGGAATACCAGGAGTGCTTGGAGCTGGAGGACGGCCGCTACCAGGTTCTCTTCGGCCGCGACGAGATGCTGCTGGCGGCGCTGGCCACGGGGGCCAAAGGCGCGGTAGGTAGTACGTATAACTACTCCGCGCCCTTTTATCACCAGCTCTGGGCCGCATTCGAGCGCGGCGACCTGGCCGAAGCCCGCCGCTGGCAGAGCCTGGCCATCGCCCTGATCCGGGTGCTGATCCGCCTGGGCGGCATTGCCGGCAACAAGGCGATCATGAACGCCATGGGCCTCAACGTCGGCCCGGCCCGCCTGCCCCAGCTCATGCCGGCCGACAAACCGGAGAGCATCCGCGCCGAACTGGTGGCCGGCGGCCTGCTCAAGCCCGACGGCAGCTACGCGGTTTGAAACTGAATTACGCTGACTAAGATGGTTCGCATCCACGAGCCTTTTTAAATCCATTTCGAAAGGTCGATCCAAATGATCACGAAATACGCCGTCAGCCGTGACGATAGCATCTACCATGCCTGGCCGGATGTGGTTCTGACGCGCGGGGGCAAGCTGGTGTGCATCTTCTCCGAATGCACGCACCACGGCGACCGTTCCTATACCCGCATCATGCTGACCGATTCGTCCGACCGTGGCCGGACCTGGACACCCAAGCGCCCGCTCACGGAAGGGACCAGCAAGGAAAAAGGCTATTTTTACAACTGCGCCCGGCTGAGCGGGCTGCGCGACGGGCGGCTGGTGGCGCTGGTGGACCGCGTACCCCACGGGCCGGCCGGCGATGATCCTGAACGCACCAACAGCGCCGTCAACCTGCTCTATTTCAGCTCCGACGAGGGCCGGACCTGGAGCCCGGCGGTCGAAACTCCCGCCCTCGGCATCGTCCCGGACAAGCTGCTGGAGCTCTCCACCGGCCGCTGGCTGCTGCCCTGCCATCACAAATCTCCGGTCACCGGCAAGCTGGTTCAGCGGCTCTGGTATAGCGACAACCAGGGCAAGACTTGGCAGGGGCCGGTCATCGTCGGCCGCCACGAAGACCTGAACTTGTGCGAAGTATCCATCCTGCCCCTGGAGACGGAGGCCGGCCGGGTGCTGGTCGCGTTCCACCGCGAGAACAGCGGCCAGGGCTGGGATTGTTTCAAGACCCTATCCCACGACGACGGGCTCACCTGGAGCGAGCCGATTCGCTTTCCCCTGCCGGCCTGTCACCGGCCGGTTCATGATCACCTTCCGCTTCATGCAGGGCGGCAAGGGCTGGGTGGGGAGCTGGACGCAGAACTTCTTCGCGGCGGTAACCAATGCGGAATCGGCGCTGGCGCTGAGGCGCGCGGACGCCTCGACCCGCATCCTGCCGGTCGATTTCGACCGTTCGCCCAAGTCCGACCTGGGTTATTCCGGCTGGGTCCAATTTCCGGACGGCGAGCTGTATGTGGTCAACTACATCGTCGACGACGCGCCCAAGGGCCAGATCCGCGGCTACAGCTTCCGGCCCGAGGACTTCGGCTTCCCGGCCTAGGTTCTGTCTTAAAACAAGGCGGAGGGGGCCAGGTCCGAAAAGAAAGGCGCTTTTCGGTTGCTAGGTTGGCCTTGTTTTCAGACGAACACGACAGACCGCTCTTTTCAGACGCAGCCTAGGAGAGACGATGCCTATCATCAGGGAGCCAGCCCGGGAGACGGAGATCCTGGGCGAATGGGACGTGATCGTCTGCGGCGGAGGGCCGGCCGGCTGTGCGGCGGCCCTGACCGCCGCCAGGCAGGGAGCGAAGACGCTGCTGGTCGAGAAGAGCGGCCACTTGGGCGGCGCCACCGTCGACCAGCTGGTGGTTGTGATCCTCAGTACCAACGGCGCGGATTTCACCCCGCTCTGGTGCGAATATGCGCGCGAGCTGCTCCTGCGCTACGGGCTGCGTTGGTACGCCGA
>CAYMGG010000242.1:2938-9310 GCA_964389915.1 uncultured Planctomycetaceae bacterium | reverse complement strand
GAGAGTTTTTTGGTGGGGTCTGGGGAACCTTTTTTGCAAAAAAGGTTCCCCAGAAACGGCCTTGATTATTGGAAATTGGCCTTATGCGCGTGCGGTACGCACTAGCATAAAAGGTTTTTCCGGAAAGATCAGCTCAGGCCGCAGAGCTTGCGGCCCAGCCATTCCAGGGTCAGGAGCAGCACTGCGGCGATAAACAGGCCGGCCGCATGCCAGAGCGGGATGCGGCGCATTTCCAGCCGGCGGTTCTCCTCGGTCAGCAGATGATCCAGCCAGGCCGGGAAGGTTTCCGGCGTGAGCAGCTCGCCGCCCGTGGCCCGGCAAAGGTCTCCCAACAACTTGACGTTCGGCGCTTGGCGCGAAAATTCGCCTTGCGGGCTGCGCACCCGCAGGGCGATTTCGCGTTCGGCCAGCTTTTTGTCCCCGGCGGCGGCCGCGAACTTGAATCGATAAGCGCCGGGGCGGGGCAGGGCCAGTTGGGCGCTGTAATGATGGGGCAGACCCGGCGTCTGGGCCAGGCTTAAACGGGCGGGCGGATTGGTGCCCGCGGGCGAGGCGACAGGCTCGGCCGTGACCTGCGCGGCCAGGTCCGGATCGCCTCCGCCCAGCACGGCGCTGAAGGTGAAGGGCTGGCCCGGATCGGCCACCAGCCGGTCGGCCTGGACCCGCAGGGTGGGCGTGCCCACCGGCGGCAGGGTGGCGTCGCCGGCCAGCCAGCGCAGGACCTGGCCCCAGAGCCGCTCCTGGGCCTGGCGTTCAGCCGCCGGTCCCAGGCCCCAGCGCCAGCTGTCGAGGCCGAGGAAGATGGCGGTCTTGCCCTGACCGTAGGTGCTGGTGACAAGCACGGGAATTTCATGTTTTTCATAATCGGCGGCCAGGACTACGGCCGCGCCGGGCTGGAGCGCGCCGGCGGTCAACACGCCGCCCAGGGCCGGCAATTCCGCGCGGCCGCCTTCGGCCGGCGGAAAGAGTTGTCCGAGAGTTTCGCCCAAAGGCGTGGCCCGTCCGGCCGGGCCCAGAAACGGCCGGCCGGCATTCAGCCGGGGCAGGGCGGGCAAGGCCGGCGGCAGCTTGCCCAAGGGCGGAGCGGCCAGGGTTTCCAGTCCGCCCGTGCCGGGCAGGAAGAGCACGCCCTGGCCGCCGGCCACGGCCTCGGCCAGCAGGGCCGCGAACGGGCCGGCGTTCAACTCGGCCGGCAGCTCGCCCAGGATGACCACTTCATACACCGCCAGTTCCGCCGCCGTGGCCGGCAGGGCCGCGGCCGAAGCGCCCGAGGGCCCTTGGCGCAGGTACTCCCCGGCGCTGGCCCGGACCAGGCCGTCGATCTCAAGGCCGGGGTCGCCGGCCAGGGCCCGGCGTAGGAATTTGTACTCCGGTCGCAGCGCTCCTTCCAGGTAGAGCACGCGTGGCAGCTTGGGGGTGATCTCCAGCGGCAGTTCGCACTGGTTGTTGGCCAGGACCGTCTCGCCCGCCAGCGGGGAGACGCTCACCGTCAGATCGAGCAGGCCCGGCCGGTCGGCCTGGAGATTAAGGGGCACGGTCTGGCCGTCGGGCGAGTCGTCGAGCACGATCTCGGCTTTGGCCAAGGCCCGCTCGCCGTCCTGGAGCGTGACTACGGCCGAGCGGCCGGCTGCGCCGGTGGCGACGATGCGCGCGGCCAGCTGGGCCACCGAACCCAGGCGGGCGGCCGGCGGGGCGTCGACGTTGGCTACGGCCACGTCCAGGGCCTGCTTCTCGCCGGTCGGCTTGCCCAGGACGACCGCGTCGAGCGGCAGCTTGAGCTGGGCGGCGGCCGCCAGCGGGTCCAGGCCGGTGGTGTCGTTGCCGTCGGAGAGCAGGACGACCCGGCGCAGGTGAGGGGCGCCGAGTGCGCCTTGCAGAGCGGCGGTAAGATTGGTTTCGTGGCCGGCCGGTTCCACGGCCGGCAGATCGTCGGCGCTGATGGCCGGGGCGCAGGTGGCGGCGAAGGGCACGATCTGGGCGGTGAGGTAGGGCGTGCGGCTCAGGCGACGCTCGGCCTCGGCCAGGAGGGCGGCGGCTTGACGGTGACGGGAAGGGCCGGCGGGGCTGTCAGCCAAGCCTAGACTGGCGGAGCAGTCCCAGAGCAGAACCAGGGTCTGGGCCTCGACCCGGGAGAGTTGCAGATCGAGCTCCGGCCTTAGGAGGAGCAACAGGATGCAGACGACCGCGCCGGCGCGACAGGCGGCCAGATACGGCCAGCGCCCAGCCGCCAGGCGGCGGACGCGCCGGTCGTAGGCCCAGCCCACGGCCAGCGCGCCCGCCGCCAGAGCGGGCAGGATCCATCCCCAATGCAGACCCGAGGTGAAGAGCAGGCGCAGGCCGGCGGGTCCCATGGCGGCGGGGATGAAACGCTACTGGCCGGCTTCGGCGGCCGGCTTGGTCTTGACCCAGCGCTTGCGGCCGCGGATGACGACGCGGGTGAAGCCGAGGGCCTTCTTGGCCTTGACGCCCTGTTTCTTCTGTTTCTTGACCTGGCGCAGCTTGTACTCCATGGTACGCTCCTTGTTTTCCGTTTTTCGTTTTATAGATCATAATTCATCAATCAAAAATCATAAATGCGTTTCGCGAGACGTTTATGATTTATGAACTATGATTGCTGATTTATGATTCTCCGATTTTTTTGCCGCCGCGCGATCAGCGCAATTGGTCCTTGATATAGGCCACCACTCCGGCCACGGGAATGCGCTGCTGGGCCATGCTGTCGCGCTCGCGCACGGTGAGCGTGTCCTGCTCGTTGGTCTCGGTATCGACCGTCAGGCAGAAGGGCGTGCCCGCCTCGTCCATGCGGCGATAGCGGCGGCCGATGGCGCCCGACTCGTCGTAGAAGCTGCTGATGCCTTCGGCCTGGAGGGCGGCGACGATGGCCTGGGCCTTTTCGGGCAGGCCGTCGCGCTTGACCAGGGGGAAGACCGCTGCCTTGATCGGGGCCAGGCGCGGATGGAAGCGCAACACCACCCGCACGTCGTCGGGGGCCAGCTGCTCTTCGGCGTAGGCGTCGCAGAGGAAGGCCAGAGTCGCCCGGTCGGCGCCGGCGGCCGGCTCGATCACGTAGGGCGTGTAACGGCGCTTGCTCTCCGTCTCGAAGTACGAGAGATCCTTGCCGGTGAACTCGGAGTGCTTCTTGAGGTCGTAGTCGGTGCGGTTGGCGATGCCTTCCAGTTCGCCCCATTCACCCTCGCCGTTCTCGTTCTCGAAGGGGAAGAAGTACTCCACGTCGGAGCAGGCTTTGGCGTAGTGGGCCAGCTCGTCCGGCCGGTGGTCGCGCAGGCGCAGCTTATCGCGCTTGATGCCCAGGCCCGCGTACCAGTCGAGGCGCGCCTGGCGCCAGTAGGCGAACCACTCGTCGTCCGTGCCCGGCTCGACGAAGAACTCCATCTCCATCTGCTCGAACTCGCAGGTGCGGAAGGTCAGGTTGGAGGTGGTGATCTCGTTGCGGTAGCTCTTGCCGGCCTGGGCGATGCCGAAGGGCGGCTTCATCCGGGCGGTGGTCACGACGTTGAGGAAGTTGACGAACATGCCCTGGGCCGTCTCCGGGCGCAGGTAGACGGCGCTCTGGTTGATGATTCCGGCTAGGCGGGTCTTGCGTTCCTCGGGGGTGAGCTTGGCCAGCTCCTCGACCGAATTCAGGATCTCCTGGAGCGGATCGACTGGACCCAGGGAGGTGCGGAACATCAGGTTGAACTGGCGCTCGGGCGAGAGGTCGGAACCGCCGCAGACCGGGCAGACGTAGCCGCGCGGGTCGACCGTGCCGGTTAGCTGCTTGCCGCCGCTCTTGCCGCCCTCGCGGTAGCTGACCGAACTGCCCGGCTCGGCCTTGGGCGCGTGGTCGGCCCGGAAGCGCTCCTTGCAGTTGCGGCAGTCGACCAGCGGATCGGAGAAACCCGCCAGGTGGCCCGAGGCCTTCCAGACGTCCGGATGCATGATGATCGAGCAGTCCAACCCCACGATGTCCGCGCGACGGTGGACCATGTCCCGCCACCAGGCGTCCTTGAGGTTGCGCTTGAGCTCCACGCCCAGGGGGCCGTAGTCGTAGCAGGCCTTGAGTCCGCCGTAGATCTCGGAGGACTGGAAGACGAACCCGCGCCGCTTGGCGAGGGAGACGATCTTTTTCATCGTGTCGTTGGCCATGTCGATCCTTATCCGCTCTGGCGCAGCCGGCGCAGCACTTCCAGGCCTCGTTCGATGGTCTGGTCGGCGGCCGCGTAGGCGATGCGAAAATGGGTGTGCCGCTCGCTGAAGACGCTGCCCGGGATGACCAGCAGCGAGTTCTCGATGCAGCGGGCGACGAATTCCTCGTCCGTGCCCCAGGGCACGCGCGGGAAGATGTAGAAAGCGCCGTCGGGCTTCTCGACCTCGTAGCCGGCCGCGATCAGGCCGGAATAGATCAGGTCGCGCTTGCGGCGATAGGCGGCCACCGATTCGCTCATGTCGGTTTCCAGGGCCTTGACCGCCGCGACCTGGAAGGGCGTCGGGGCGCAGACGAAGGTGAACTGCTGGAACTTGGTCATGGCCTGGATCAATTCGCCCGGGCCGACCGCGTAGCCCACCCGCCAGCCGGTCAGGGCGTGACTTTTAGAGAAACCGCCTAGCAGCAGGGTCTGCGGATAGAGCTCGGCCAGGCTGACGAAACCTTCGGCGTAGCAGAATTCAGCGTAGATCTCGTCCGAGATGGCTACGATCCCGCGCGGGGTCAGGACCTCGGCCACGGCCTCCAGTTCCGAGCGGGAGTAGAGCCGGCCGGTCGGGTTAGCGGGGTTGTTGATGACAATGGCCTTGGTCCGCGGGGTAATGAGCCCGGCGAGGCGTTCCGGGTGCAGCCCCCAGTCCGGATAAGTGTCGTAATACACCGGCTTGGCCCCCAGCATCAGGGCCAGCTGTTTGTACATCACGAAATACGGGTCCGGAATCAGGATCTCGTCGCCCGGATTGAGCAGGGCCAGAAACGAAAGGAGCAGGCCGCCCGAAACGGCATTGGTAACGAGCAGCTCGCCCGGCTGGTAACGGCCGGCGAAATGCTCAAGCAGCGCCGCGCGCAGCTCGGGGCCGCCCTGGGTGGGGGTGTAGCTGTTCTTCCCCGCCCGGATGGCGGCAATGGCCGCCTCCTGCACGGCTTCGGGCACGCCGAAGTCGGGCTGGCCGATCGAGAGGTTGATCGGGTCGGTCAGCTTGGCCGCCAGGTCGAAGACCTTGCGGATGCCGCTGATGTTGGTGCAGGCGACGCGGTCGGCAAGTTGCAAATTCCGTCTCCTGAGGCTGGTCGGCCGGTTCGCCGCACGCGGCGAAACCGGTCGACGGCGACCGCTTACTTGGCGGCCGGAGCGGCGGCTTCGGCGCCTTCCTCTTCCTTCTTTTCCTTCTTCTTCTTCTTCATCGCCACCTTGATCGACCGGACCTTGGGCAGGCCCTGCAGGGAGTTCTGCTCTTCGGTCCAGCGGGACTGTTCCTCGAGCTTGGCGATCCGTTCGATGCGGGTCAGGACATTGCGGTGTCCGGCCGCGGCCTGGCCCTTGCGCAGACTGCTGTGAATGCTCACCACTTCTCCTTTCGCTGACTTATTCCGGTCCGCCTTAAAGGGCGGCCCCAACCATTTTTTCTCGAACTTCGCCCGGCGGCCGGGCGGGGTTCGCGATACGTTTGTCGGGCGGTGGTCAAGCCTCCGGCCGGTTTCCGCCGGTGGCCGCCTCGTAGACTCCCGTGCCCAGGCGATGGGGCTTGCGCAGCAGGGCCGGCACGGCGGGCTTGAGGCCCAGTTCGGCGGCGGCCACCGCGCAGTACGGAGTCAGAATCAAGTACAGCTCGCGGTCTACGGCGGCCAGGCTCTGGGCGTTGAGCTCGCCTTTGACGATCACCACCTCGGCGGCTTCGAACAGGTCATGGAACTCGCTGGAGGCTTTTTCCAACTGCAGCCCCAGCATCGCGGCCTCGGGATCGATGATGCTGCTGAACTCCTCCAGGCCGGCGGCCTGCGCTTCGGCCGGAGTGGCGGCAAAGAGCAGCGGCGCGCTGGCGGCCGCCACCGTGACCTGACATTTGCCGGCCAGTTCCTCGATCAACAGCTTGTCCAGCACCAGTTCGCCGGTCGAATCAAGGATGTAGAGCACCTGTCGAGCCCGGCCCAGGGCCTTGCGCAACTCAGCGCTGTCGTCGCGCGACGGCGCTAATTTCAGGTTGGCGTGCAGCTGGTCCTCCAACTCTTCGCGGCCTAATACTCCGAAATCCGTGATCGCGCTGCCGGCCAGAACCAAGTCCAGGCAGGCCCGTAGACGGTCGGGCGCGGCGGACACGTGGTCGCGGAAATCCTTCTCTAGCCCCAGCATCGCCTTGTTGCAGCGGGCCTTGGCCTTGGCGTAAGGA
>CAYMGG010000242.1:0-2928 GCA_964389915.1 uncultured Planctomycetaceae bacterium | reverse complement strand
CGTATTCAAACAGCGGCTGGCCAGTTCCGCCGCCGAAGCGCCCAGATCAGGCTCGGAGAGCACTTCGGACATCACCTTGGTCAGCACCTTGCGGTGGATAAACGGCTCGTCCGAGACCATCCGCGCGGTCTCCAGGACCAGGTTGAGAATGTCGGGCACGCAATAGGGGACGGTTTTCAATTGGCCAACACCTCCCCCAATTCGCCCAGGCGCACCGGGCTGCAGCTGCGATAGGGCGCTTCGCCGCGGCTGGTGGCCGGGCCCTTCTCTTCAGCCAGGGCTTTCTGCAATTCCGCCAGCTGCGGGTCGGTGCGCGCCTCAAAAATCCCCAGGCCCAGGGAATAAACCTGGCCATTGTCGAAGATATAAACCTCCAGGCCCCGCAGTTTGACGGCTTCGAGGCCGCGGACGTAGGCCTGGTCTTCCTGCAACCGCTTCAACTCCACCTCCCCGTGCTTGGCCGAGGTGCGCAGGCGCAGGGTGAAGCTCTCCTTGGGCAACACCACCCGGTCGGCCGGCGGCGACCCTTCCAGGCCCTTGAGCGGACCGATGGTGGCGCCGGCTTCGGCGGGCGGGGCGACCTCGAGCCCCGGGCTGCGGGGGCGGGCTTCGGCCTGGCCCCGCTGATAGCCCAGGTAGTAGGCGCTGCCGCAGATGATCACCGTGGCCACAAAAAGCACGAACCCCAGGTCCAGGCTGAAGACCAGCTCCCGGCCGGTTCGGCTGGGTGGCGGCGGCGCCTCGGGGCGGGGCGTCTCCGCCTGCGGCCGGGGCAGCAGATTGCCGACGTTTCGCTTGCGGGCGAAAGCTTCGTAGAGATCGACGCCCTTGCTGACCTTGGCCATAATGCCGCCGTGAAAATCGGGACCCGTAAATCACCCTGGCCGGCAACGTCGACACGTCGCCGGCCTGATTGGGCAGCTCTTTGCAGCCGTTGCCGGCCAAAGCAAACCGATCTATTTAACCCGCCGGCGCAGGCTTGTCAAGCACAACCTGTTTGCGGGAAAAAGTCTTTGCATTCGTCCGACAGGGGTGTATATTACTTTGCTTCGCGACCGACGATCCGGCCGAGGGCGGCGAACCAGGCTCCCGCGACCGGAGAGTTTGATTTCAATCGGCGGGGTAGCTCAGCTGGTCCAGAGCGATGGATTCATAACCCATAGGTCGGCGGTTCAAGTCCGCCCCCCGCTACCAAATAAGTGCCCGCAAGCCAATGGTTTGCGGGTTTTTTATTTGGCCTGCCGGCGAGATATCGCCAACCCAAACGCCAAGCAAAGTTAAGTTTACGGCAGGAATTTACAAAATTAAACCCCAACGATAAGGGTAGGGATCTGCATTTTCTAGCACTACTGATGCTTTTTGTTGCTATTAATTAGGCAGGATTGCCTTAAATGAACGCTAGGCAGTCAATATTTAAGTGGTGATGATAATCTTGACAAAATCCAAATCTATTCTAGGATCACACCTATCAGTCAGGGCAGTTCACGTTTTTTCTTAAGGAGAGAAGAGATGAAAATTCGGCTTTTTGCCGGCGTTGCGGCGTTGCTTTTCTGCCTCAGCGCCTACGGGGCGGACAAAAAAGTACTTTTGGTGGATTCGTATCATGAAGGTTATCCCTGGAGCGACGGGATCGTAGCCGGCGCCAAGAGCATTTTGGGGGACAAGGCCGAATTGCAAATCTTCCGGATGGACACCAAGAACAACCCGGGCGAGGATTTTAAAAAGGCCGCCGGCGAAAAGGCCAAGGCGCAGATCGACAGCTACAAGCCCGACGTGGTGATCGCCTGCGACGACAATGCGTCCAAATATCTGGTTGTGCCGTTTCTGAAGGATAAGGATCTGCCGGTGGTCTTCTGCGGCATCAACTGGGACGCTTCGGGCTACGGTTTTCCCTGCGACAACGTCACGGGCATGATCGAGGTGTCGGTCGCGCCGCAGATGGCCCAGACGCTGGAGAAGTTCGCCAAGGGCAATCGCCTGGCCTTCCTGGGGGTGGACAATGAGACCAGCCGCAAGGAAGCGGAAAACACTCAGACCAAGCTGGGCCTGAAGTTCACCGAGCAGGTTTTCGCCGCGACCTTTGAGGACTGGAAAAAAGCGTTTCTCGATTTGCAGTCCAAGGTCGACATCATTTTTATCGAGAACAATGCGGGCATCAAGGACTGGGACGATGCCGCAGCCAAGAAGCTGACCCGCGAATCGACGACCATCCCCACGGGCAGCATCTATGACTGGATGGCGCCCTATGTAATGATCTCCTACGCCAAGTCCGCCAGCGAACAGGGCGAGTGGGCGGCCGGGGCGGCGCTGCGCATCATCGGCGGCGAGAAGCCCAAGGACATCGCCGTGGCCAAGAATGAGAAGGGCGAGCTGTACGTCAATATCCCGATCGCCACCAAGCTGGGCGTCCAGATCCCGCTGAACATCCTGAAGAGCGCCAAGAAGATCACCGAGTAAAGATCCCGCCCGCGCGTCGCGCCCGGCTTCCGGGCGCGACGCGGCTGGCTCGCCCCGTCCGGCAAGGAGAATTTAGTGTTCAAGCGCTCGCTGAAGGCCAAGCTCCTCGGCTTGATTATTGCGGCTTTTTTAGTTCTGGCCTTCAGCATCGGATCCCTGGCCAATCTCCGGATCATGCGGATCAAGAGCGACGTCTTCTCCTTGGTCGACTCCACCCAGGCCGAGTTGTTCGATCAAAAGATCGAAACCATTCTACATACGCTCAAAAAGGCCGACGCCGATCTCAACGCCACTCTTAAGGACGCCGGCTTGACGGGCACCACCATGGCCGCCGGCTATAAAAAAGAAGCCCAGGAGAAGGTCCTGGCTGATCTGCGCGCCTATTATTACAAAGACACGGATCTGCTGATCTATCCTGCCATCTTCGACCACCAGGGCGCGGTCATCATGCACCCCAAGCTGGCGACCGGC
>CAYMGG010000241.1:0-9313 GCA_964389915.1 uncultured Planctomycetaceae bacterium | reverse complement strand
AGGTTGAAGACCTGGACGCGGCGGGAATCGAGGAGCTGCCCGCCGAAACCGGGCCGGAAGCCGCGGTCGAAACCCTGCCGGTCGAGGAATTGGCGGAAGCGCCGGCCGGGGCCTTCCCTGCCGGCCCGTTGAAGGCGATTCCGGTCAGCGCCGATTTTTTTGCGGCCGTGGTCAAGGCCAAGCGCGCCGATCCCGTCCGTCGCTGGCAGGTCGAACGGCGCGGCCCGCAAGTGCTACCGGTCGAACCGGCCCCGCAGTGGCCGTAAGATCCGGCCGAAATCCGGCCCGGTAAACTTCCAGGCGTTCAAGCCCCGCCGCCCCGCGCAACGCGGCCGCTCGCGTTGCGGTCCTCGCGGCCCGGCGGCCCATGACGAAGGGACCCACCCATCATGCGCATCGGCGTCATCGGTGCAGGTTACGTCGGCCTGGTGGCCGGAACCTGCCTGGCGGAAATGGGCAACGACGTGGTCATGGTCGACAACGTCTCCGCCAAGATCGAGGCCCTCAAGCAGGGGCGTATCCCCATCTACGAACCGGGCCTCGAAGAACTGGTGGCGCGCAACCACCAGGAGGGGCGCCTGGTCTTCAGCACCGACATCGCCGCGGCGGTCAAGAACTGCACGGCCCTCTTCCTGGCCGTAGGCACCCCCCAGGGCGAGAACGGCGCGGCCGACCTGCAATACCTTGAGGCCGCCGCCCGCGCGACCGCCCGGACCATGGACGGCTACCGGCTGATCATCATCAAGTCGACCGTACCGGTCGGCACCAACCGCAAGTTCACCACCCTGCTGGCCGGCCTGACCAACCACGAATTCGATCTGGTCTCCAACCCCGAATTCCTCAAGGAAGGAGCGGCCGTCGACGACTTTCTGCGCCCCGACCGGGTGGTGGTGGGCGTGCGCAGCGAGCGGGCCGGCCGGCTGATGCGCGAGATCTACGCCCCCTTCGTCCGGACCGGACACCCGATCATGGTGGTCGATCCTGAGAGCGCGGAGATGGTCAAGTACGTCTCCAACGCCCTGCTGGCCAGCCGGATCTCGTTCATGAACGAGATGGCCGGCATCTGCAACGCCATCGGCGCGGACATCGACCTGGTGCGGGTGGGGGTGGGCGCCGACCGGCGGATCGGGTCGGCCTTCCTCTTCCCGGGGCTGGGCTACGGCGGCAGCTGCTTTCCCAAGGACGTGCGGGCCCTGGCCCACGCCGCCGGCGAGCTGGGGGTCGACACCCCGATGTGCCGGGCCATCGACGAGGTCAACATCCGTCAGCGCGACGCGCTCCTGCCGGCCATCGAAAAGGAGTTCCCGCAGGGTTTGAAAGGGCACAGCTTCGCCCTCTGGGGGCTGGCCTTCAAGCCGCGTACCGACGACGTGCGCGAAGCCCCGGCGCTGCACCTGGCCCGCCGACTGGTCGAACGCGGCGCGCGGGTCACGGCCTTTGACCCGGTGGCCGTCCAGACCGCCCGCCGCGAGCTTGGCGATCTGATCGCCTACGCGCCTAGCCGTTACCAAGCGCTCGACGGCGCCGACGCCCTGATCGTGGCCACCGAGTGGAACGAATTCCGCAGCCCGGACTTCGCCGAGCTCGCCCGCCGCCTCAAGCGGCGCCTGGTCTTCGACGGTCGCAACCTCTACGACCGCCAGCTCATGCGCGACCACGGCTTCACCTATCATTCCATCGGCCGCCCGGCCGTGATCCCGGACCGCAGCTAACAGGCCGTTGAAAAAGGCCGGCTCGACGCTTGATCCTGCGTCGCGGACGCGCGAACGCGTTAAATGCCTCGAAATCTCCGAGGTGTTTAAAGCTGCCTCGCGCGCCGCTTCTTGACTGAAACGCCCATCCGACCTTTTTCAACGGCCTGCTAAGCTAGCCCCCGCCCGGTTTTCGGTCTTTGCCGCGAGGGTTTCCCCCCGCGGAGTGACAGATATTGGCATTGGCGCGGGCCATTGTTTTCATTTTGCAAAAGGGGTGACGCATGCGGTCTTGGGTGGAGCGGGTCAAGCGTTGGGATTATCTTCGGCAGCGTAAATACAAATTCGACCTGCTGCTGATCGTCGCGCTGCTCTGCCTGCGCAGTTCGGCCTTTGGCTCGTATTACGTTCCCACCGGCTCGATGCGGCCGACGATTCGCAGCGGCGAGCGTTTTTTGGCCAACAAACTGGCTTACGGCCTGCACCTGCCGGGAATGAACGGCTACGTCTGGCGGTGGGCCGAGCCGCAGTGCGGAGATATCGTGGTTTTTCCGCAGCCGCAGAAACAAATCGATTTTGTCAAGCGGGTGGTCGGCGTGCCGGGCGACCGCATCTGCATCAAGGATAATCAGCTGTGGCGCAACGGGCGCCCGGTGCCGTTGACTCCCGTGGCGATAGAGGACGGGGCCCTGATCCTCAGCGAAAATCTTGCCGGCCGGGCGCATCGGGTGCGGCTCGACCCGGCCCGGCCCATGCGCCCCCAGCTGCCGGAACTGACCGTGCCCGCCGGGCAGCTCTTCGTGCTGGGCGACAGCCGCGACACCAGTTGGGACAGCCGGTTCTGGGGATTCGTTCCGCTCGATTCGGTGTCCGGCAAGCTAGTCTGGCGGTGGTACTCGCCCGGGGATAATTTGCAGTGGCCAGAATGGGGTAAAATCGGCACAATCCAGTAACGTAAACCGTTTATTCCGTTCCGGCCCGGACGGGGTTTCATTTCCGTCCGCAGCGGCCGAATTTCTCGACAGGAGCGCCTTACCGCATGAAAATCCTGGTCACCGGCGGCGCCGGATTCATCGGCTCGCATCTCTGCGAAACTCTGCTGGCCCGGGGCGACGAGGTGGTCGCCCTCGACAACTTCGACCGGTTCTATGACCGCGCGGTCAAAGAGAGCAATCTGGCCGGCGCGCGCCGCCACCCGGCCTTCCGCCTGATCGAAGGCGACATCCGCCAGGCCACCGACCTGGACCGCGCCTGCACCGCCTTCCGGCCCGAGGCGGTGGTCCATCTGGCGGCCCTGGCCGGCGTGCGACCCAGCGTCCTGGAGCCCGAGCGCTTCGCCGACGTCAATCTGGCCGGCACGACCCAGGTGCTGGAAGCGCTGCGCCGCCACGGGATCGGCCGCCTGGTCTTCGCCTCCTCCAGTTCGGTCTACGGCAACAACGAGAAGGTTCCCTTCGCCGAGGACGATCCGGTCGACTATCCGATCAGCCCCTACGCGGCCACCAAGCGCGCCGGCGAACTGCTGGCCCACAGCTACCACCACATCTTCGGCTTGGCGGTCAACTGCCTGCGCTTCTTCACCGTCTACGGCCCCCGCCAGCGGCCGGACCTGGCGATCCACAAGTTCGCCCGGCTGCTCGCCGCCGGACGGCCGCTGCCCGTCTTCGGCGACGGCACGACCAGCCGCGACTACACCTTCATCGACGACATCATCGCCGGGGTGGTGGCCGCGCTCGACCGCCCCCGGGGCTTTCGCATTTACAACCTGGGCGAGAGCCAGACCGTGACCCTGCGCGAGCTGATCGACCGCCTGGCCGCCGGCCTGGGGGTCACGCCGCAGCTTGAGCACCAGCCCCCCCAGCCGGGCGACGTGGAGCGGACCTTCGCCGACATCTCCCGCGCCCGGACCGAACTGGACTACCGCCCCCGGGTCAAGATCGCCGACGGCATCCCCCGCTTTCTGGAGTGGTTCAAGCAGAAGCCCAATACGGGCGGCTGAGGCGGGTTGCGCGCCGGTCCCCCCGTCAATTATCTCCTTGCCAGCCGGCCACCCCGAGGCTATTAATAGCGCTGGAAACGAGCTGCCGTCTCGCCGCTCGGCGTCGCCTTCCGCCCTGACCGGGAGAACCGATGAAAACCCTGATCGTCGACGACGACCCGGAAGTGATTCTGGTCCTGAGCAAGTACCTTGGCCGCTATGGGTTCTGCGTTTCGGCCGAAAACGGCGCGGCCGCGCTGCGGGAATTCGAGCGCGCCCAGGCCGCCGGCACCCCCTTCGACCTGGTCACCCTCGATATCCACATGCCCGAATTGGACGGCAAGGAGACGCTACAAAAGATTCGCGCGCTGGAAGTCGCCCGCGCCAGCGAGCGTCCGGCCGCCATCATCATGATCTCGGCCATCTCCACGATGGATAACATGCTGGCATCCTTCGAGCGGCTGTGCAACAGCTTCCTGGCCAAACCGGTCTCCCTGGCCCATCTGACCGAAGAATTGGTCCGGCTCAAGCTGCTGCCGGCCGACACCCCCCAGTCCACGATCGAATGACCATGACCGATCCGCTGGCCGACCTACCGGCCGCGCTGGCCCGCCTCTCGACCGTCGCCGGGGGCAGATTGCTGGTGACGGCCGGGCCGACCTGCGAGGATCTCGACGAAGTCCGTTTCCTCACCAATCGCTCGACCGGGCGGATGGGCCTGGCCGTGGCCGCCGCCGGCGCGGCGGCCGGCTGGCGGGTCCTGCTCCTCCTGGGGCCCACGCCGCTCCCCCCGCCGCCCGGAGTCGAGTGTGTGCGTTTCCGCTCGGCAGCCGACCTGCACCGGGCCGTGCTGGCGGCCTGGCCCTGGTGCGAGGCCCTGGTCATGACCGCGGCCGTGGCCGACTACACGCCGGCCGAAAAATTCGCCGGCAAGCTGAAGAAGGGCGACGGCGAGCTGGTCCTGCGGTTCAAACGCACGGTCGACATCCTGCGCGACCTGGCCGAACGCCCCGACCGCCCCGGCAAGACGGTGATCGGCTTCGCTCTGGAGACGGAAATCGACCTGGCCGAAGGCGAGCGCAAGCTCCGGGCCAAAAAACTCGACGCCATCGTGGTCAATGCCACCCGCGCCTTCGGCGCCGAGGACAACTCGGCGTGGCTGCTCAGCCCCGGCGCCGCCCCCCAGGATCTGGGCTGTCTGCCCAAGACCGAACTCGCCCGCCGCCTCGTCGCCCAACTCCGCCGCCCCGTCCCTGAAAAATGAACGGGCGTTTGGCTATTTGCCCGGGGAGGGCTTTTTTACAAAAAAGTCCTCTCCCGGCCCCACTCGCAAAAAATTCTCATAAAGTGCTTTGGAGTGAGGATTGGAGCGCTCCAAACCCCAGTAATATCAGTTCAAGTTAATGATCGTCGAATAGGTGCGAAATCCATCCGCGCCGAATTTGTCCATCTGAACGTTCGAAACGGCGAAGCCGGGCGAGAGTTTTTGGGAAGGGTCAGGGGAACCTTTTTTGTAAAAAAGGTTCCCCTGAATCGGTCTCAATTAGCTTGGATTGATATAATGGCGGTTTCCCGACCCCAACCCAAAATACCTGGTGCGAGTTCTTTGAAAGGGGGTCGGGGAAAACGGCCGCACACCCGTTCATTTCTCGGGGGTGGGGCGGCGGGCGGCGGCGACGAAGGCGCGCATCAGGTCGAGGGATTTGACGCCTTTTTCGCGCTCGATGCCGCTGGAGACGTCGACCATATAGGGGCGGGCGCGGCGGATGGCTTCGCCCACATTCTCGGGAGTAAGGCCGCCGGCCAGAACGACCTGGCCGTATTCGCCGGCCCGGCGGGCCAGGTCCCAGTCAAAGCTGCGGCCGGTGCCGCCGGTCTGGCCGGGGACGTGGGCGTCGAGCAAAAACTCGCGCCCGCGCACGGCTTCGAGCAGTTTGAGGGAGCGCGGGCCCTTGACCCGAAAGGCGCGAACAATCAACGGCGCCCGCAGGGCCGCCCAGTACGGCTCGTCGGCCTCCGGACCGTGGACCTGGGCCGCGTCCAGGCGGCATTCGGCCACCGCCTGATTGATGAACTCGGGCGATTCGGCGGCGAAGACGCCCTGGGCGCGCACCCCCGCCGGCAGCCGCTCCCGCAGGCGGACGCACTCCTCCAGGCCGATCCGCCGGGGACTCTCGCTCAGGACAAAGCCCACCGCCGCCACGCCCAACTCGGCAGCCAGCTCGACCTCTTCGGCCCGGCGCAGGCCGCACAACTTGATCAGGCAGGCGGCAGGGTTTCTCATTATCGTCCCCAGCCGCCGCTCTCGTTGAGCCGCTTGATGTTCTGCACCACGGGCGGCGGCAGGCCGATGAATTCGGCGTTCAGGCGATGACGATTGCCCTGGCCGACGCACTGGCGGATTTTCAGCGAAAAACGGTGGTCGCGCGCCAAGTCCAGCCGGCTGGCCAGGTCGAAGGATTGGAAGAAGAGCACCGCCTCGGCGGCCACGGGAAAGGACGACTCCAGCACCAGCTCCTTTTCCGTGACGTCCACGATCACGAAGGTCGTGCTCGCGCCGAAGCTGACCGGCTTGCGCCGGGCGGCACGGGCGCGGGCCTCGTCGGGGTTGCGCTGGAGGATGTTGTTGACCTTGAAGAGCAGCTGATCTTTTTCGACGGGCTTGACGATGTAGTCGACCGCGCCGGCCTTGAGCGCTTCCATGATGTCGTCACGCTGGGTCTTGGCGGTGAGCATCAAGACGGGCGGGGGGTCCTCGAGATTGCCGATCTCGCGCAGGACCTGCATCCCGTCCATGCCCGGCATCATCCAATCCAGCAACACGATCCCGATCTCGGGATGGTCCGCCAGCGTCAACAGCGCACTCGCCCCGTCCTCGGCCTGAAGGACGCGGTAGCCATAGCGTTTGAACAAAAAGCCCAAAAAAGTCCGGACTTCCGTATCGTCGTCTACGACCAACAAGGTCAGACTGGATTCGTCGGGGGTTTCCATAAGCTCAGCGCTTGCTCCAACCATCACCCACACCGGATGTTAGCAGTTTCGCGACCCCAAGCAAGAGGTATTACAAAAATGCGCCTCGGCCGGCCCCGCCCGCCGGCCGGGCGGGAATGGCTTTTCTGTGCCCATTCAATCATCGCAGATACGGATTGATCAGCCTATACCATAAATGAGTAGCTTGATCGCGAAAGCACCTCCCCCTCGCCCGCGCTCGCATAAATGGGGTTGTAACAACTTGCCGGGTTGGGTATAGTCAGGAATCGGTTTTCCCGATTGTCGGTCGGGCTGAAGACGAAAAGTTTCAGCTCCCTCAGGACCAAACTTCATGATCATGCGGCAAATGCAAACCGCACGCGGACTCGCGGGATTGATGTGCTTATGGTTGGGTGTGGCTACGTTCCACCACGCCGACGCCGCCGAGGCGACCGAACGCGAACTCAGCCAGGCCGAGGCCGACCGCCTGCTGGACGATCTCTTCGCCCGGCAGCAGCAATTGCGCTGGTTGCAGGCCAAGGTGCTGACCAGCAAGAGCGGCGGCGTCTTCACCCGCGGCCGGCAGAGCGTGGGCCAGCTGGAGGCGGCGGTGCCGGCGCGCTTCCGGTTCGTGGATCAGGGCGACCCGAGCGCCCCCCAACCGGTGGCGCAGTCCGCGCTCATGCTGTTCGACGGCGAGTTTTACTGGGAGATGGAACCGGATTATCCGGGCCAGCCGCGGCAGATCGAGCGGCGCACGCTGAAGAGCGCCGCCGACTCGGGCCGGGGCGTGGACCTGGTTTCATTCTTCGTCGGCAAGGACGTGGCCTCGGCGGCCGAACTGCGCCAGGACTTCACGATCAACGCCTGGGGCAGCCAGGATGAGAAAGGCGAGCTCAACCACTTGCGGCTGTCGCCCAAGGAGGGCGAGAGCCGGATCGAGCTCTGGTTCCGCCCGGGCGCGGCCGTGCCCGAAAAAGTCCGGATGGAAGAGACGGTCCGCAAGGTCACGGTGGGCGGACAGGCGGGCGCTAGTTCGGTCAAGGTGACCGAGCGGCAATTGAGCGAAGTGCGGACCAATCTCGACGGGCTGCCGGCTTTCCCGGTCGAGACCTTCATCTTTCCGTTGCAGCCGGGGCAGGTGATTCTGGACGAGGCCGGGCGCGCAATCCCGCCGGCCGCCCTGCTCCAGGATCTGGCGCGCCGCCGGCAAGCCGCGGCCGACGCCGCGGAAAAAAAATAGGCCGAATCTAGATCACCGCGAATAAGGGGAGCGACAACCATGAAGGGTGTGCAGATCATCCGCAAGAGCGCCTACAACCTGGTCAAGGTCGAAGGCTTCCTCGACGCCAAGACGCCCGAAAGCCGGCAACTCCTGGAGGTGCTGGAGATGCCGGAGGAGAAGATGACCGTCGACTATGTCGTGGACATGGAGAAGGTCGAGTACATCAACTCCAGCATGCTCGGCGCTTTCGTCCAGTTCCTGAGCACGGCCGAGGCCGCCGCGCACCGGATCATCATTTTCAATCCGCCCTTCAGCGTCGAGAACGTGCTGAACATGACCGGCCTGTGCGAGCTCCTGCCCGTGGTCCGCAACGAGGCCGAGATCGCCAACCATCTGCGCCAGACGCCGGAGAAGAAGCTGCCGGCGGGCGAGGTCCGCTACGACGTGCTGGCCGACGAGATCGAGGCGATCATCCGCGGCGACGAACCCACCGAAGAGAACGGCGGCGAGCTGGGGCGGATCCTGGGGCAGTAAGGCGCGGCCTCCCCGCGGGGCGGCGGGCCGGTTCCGATTACGGGTTTGAAACAGAAGACGACCAGGCATGCGCGGCGCGATCATATTCATCGTCCTGGTCTTCTGGATCGGCACCGCCGGTTTCCACTGGCTGCTGGATCTCTCCTTTCTGGACGCCTTCTATCTGACGGTCATCACCCTCACCACGGTCGGCTACGGCGACCTCTCGCCCCACAACAACCTTCCGCCCGGCGGCAACCCTTACGTGGTCAAACTCTTCACCGTGGCCCTACTCTTCGTGGGCATGGGGGCGGTGCTCTACACCATCGGCCTGGCCACGGAGCTGATCGTCTCCGGCGAGCTGTCCCGCAACCGCCGCCGCCAGGCGATGCGCCGGCGGCTGGCCAAACTGCGCGGCCATTTCATCATCTGCGGCGGCGGCGAGACCGGCGAGTCGCTGATGCGCGAGCTGGCCGCCATCAACCGGGAGTATGTGGTCATCGACCACGACCGCGAGCGGCTCGAACAGCTCGAGCGGCGCTTTCCGGGCCTGCACTACCTCGAAGGCAGCGCCGCGGATCTGAGCCTGATCCGGGCCGCCGGACTGGCCACGGCCGAAACCGTGCTGGTGGATCTGCCGGACGACAAGGACGCCCTGCTGGTGGTCCTGACCCTGGCCCAGGCCCGGACCGCCGAGAGGCGCTTCCGCCTGGTGGCGCGGGTCTCCCACGCGGCCCAGAGCGGCCCCAAGCTCCGCCAGGCCGGCGCCGACGCGGTCGTCTGCCCCGAGGCGATCGGGGCCAACCGGCTGGTGGCCGAGATGTTCCGCCCCGCCGTGACCGGCTTCCTGGATCAGATGATCTTCAATCCGCGCAGCGCCTTCCGCATCGAGGAGGTGCACCTGACCGCCGAGGGCTCGCTGACGGGCCGGACGCT
>CAYMGG010000240.1:1107-9375 GCA_964389915.1 uncultured Planctomycetaceae bacterium | reverse complement strand
AACGCGATCCGGTCGCTCAAAAGCAGCGGCAGAACCTGGACCTCGGGCAGGACCAGGCGCAGATACTCCAGATGGCCGGCGAACTGGGCACCGTCGGCCCTTAGCTCGGGCTGGGCCGCGAACCGAGGATCGAAAAGCAGTTGCCGGGCCGCCACCTGGTTGACCGGCACCCCGCCCGCGGTCAGGACCACGGCGATCAGCGCCCCGCGCGGCAGGCTGGCCCCCGTCCGCCCCAGGAGCACGACCGTATGCAATCCCGGCAGTTGACGCAGGGCTGCATAGGTATAGGCCAGTTCCGCTCCGGCCTCGGCCAAGTCGCCGCCGGGGGCGACAAACAGCTTGGCTTCGCCCAGCCGGCCGCCGGGGGGAACCTCGCCCAGCCAGTCGGCAACGGCCAGCGCCTCGGCGGCGGGCACCGCTTCGCCGCCCTCGCCGCGCAGGCCTCCCAGCCAGAAAAAGCAGAGGCAGACTTGCCAGAAGTATCGCTTGCGACTATTCATGACGGCTTATTATCTCACGCAACGCGGTCCGGAAGCAAAGAGATATTTTTCACCCCGCCGCGCCCGACCGCGCGGCTTACGTCCGCCATCGGGGAGAGAGCGTTTGGGCGAATCGGAATCAATCCTCCCGCAGGACCCCGCCGCCCTGGTCGAAGCCTGCCTGGCCGGCGACCGCGCCGCCGGCGAAAAACTGGCCGAACGCCTGGCGCCGGTGGTCTGGAACCAGGCCTGGCGCTACGTCGGCCAGGCCCATGGTTCGGCCGAAGCGGAAGAAGTCTTTCAAAACGTTTTTGTCCGCCTGCTCGATTCCGGCGGCCGGATCCTGCGCCAGTTCGATCCCGCGCGCGGCGATCTGGAAACCTATGTCGCGGTTCTGGCCCGTTCGACCGCCCTGGACCATCTTCGCCGGCACCGAAGCGAGGAGCGGCTCCGCCATACCGAAAGCGAGCTGACGACCATCAGTAACCACGCGCCGGCCCCCGGCGCCCCGCCTCAGTCCGACAGGACTGAACTTCCCCCGCTGCCGGCCGAGACAAACCCAGACTCAGCCTGTCCCGGCGGCCCTTGGGATCTCTCCTCCCCGCGCCTGAGCGCGGCCCTCGGCTCTTTGGGCGAGAACGAACGCCGGACGATCGAACTGCTCTTCCGCCACGGTCTGGACGTAGAAAGCGCCGCCCTACGCTTGGGAGTCAGCCCCGCTACTATCCGTAGCGCCAAAAGCCATGCTCTGAAGAAGTTACGTGCTTTCCTGCGCGACTGACACCGATTCTTTGATACGGCAGACTTAGGCACACATTTTCAGATAAAAAATCCCTGCCCTCCTTAATCGCCCCTGGATATACCCTTAAAAAAGAGGAATTCGCGCTGTCCGAAATTCTTGTTTGATCGGCCCCCAATACCGGTAACGCCATATTCAATTTAGGGATAAGGCTATGAAGCGGCCGCTGCGTTGATTTTTTAAATTTTCTCTCCACATTTTCCCCGCCGCATTCGTACTCAGGGGCAGAAAGGAAAAATCATGGAGCCAAATGCCCGTTCTTCCTCGCGTGCCGAAAACGCCGCCTTGGAAGCCGAGTTACGAAAAGTCCTGCCCGGCCTGCCGCCGTCAGCTTGGGGCGAGCCGGACGTTCCGGTCATCCCCCCGCTAGCCCCGCAGGTCGAGTCGACACCGGCCGATCAGGCATATTTCGCGGCGCTCGACGCCGCCCCCAGCGACGCGGTGCCGCCGGTACCCGCGGCGGCATTGGCCGAAGCCAAGTCGCTCTTCGCACGTCTGGCCTCAACGGAGAATACGGCAATGCCTGTTGTCGCTTCGAATGTGATTCAGCTTCCCCGCGAACGTCAGGAGCGGGTGGCTCTGCGCCGCCGGCGCGAGGCGGCCTTCACCCTGGTGGAACTCCTGGTGGTCATCGCCATCATCTCCGTCCTGGCCGGCATGCTGTTGCCGGCCCTGGAGAAGGCCAACGCCTTTGCCAAGAAGAGCTATTGCGCCAACAACCTCAAGCAACTATTCCTCGCCCAGACCGCCTACGCCGGCGACTACCAATGGTACATTCCCAGCTCGTTCGCCACTTACGTCACCTTCAATCAGCAATGGTGGTCGCATGTGATCCGCCCCTATCTTGACGACCAGCGCAAACCCACCAACTGGACCGAATCAAACGCTTATCGCCAGCAGGGCGTGCTCTGGTGCCCGGCGGCCATCAAACTCGGGATCGACACCTTTTCCTACGCCCCCAATGCCTTCACGTACCTGACTCAATACGCCCCCTGGAAGGTTGCGCCTTATTTGATCACCATCCCCGGCGCCAATCCGGTCTGTACCGTAAAACCCGAAAGCCTCGGCCCGGCGCTGCCGCCCTCAAAAATTCTCTTCATTAGCGAACTGGGCTGCACGCCCCCCGAAGTTTCGGCCACGCGTTATACGCACTACAGCATCCGCAACGGGGATTACTTCAACGGGACCGGCGATACGAGCCCGGATTTCCGTCATCAGGAATCCAAAAACGCGCTATTCCTGGACGGGCACGTCGCCTCGCTCGTCCCGCTCCAGATAAAATGGCAGCTCTATCTCGAATGATGATGAGAATTTTTTGAAGGGGCTCGGGGGAACTTTTTTGTAAAAAAGTTCCCCCGGAAAACTCCCCCAATGATCGCCTGCGCGCCTGTCGGCCGCTTACCCAACGTTCGGAAAGGAAAAGCCATGCCCATCTGTTCCGCCCGTTCCTTGACTCTGGTTTGGAGCCTGTTGGTCGCCTGGGGTCTGAGTCGCGCGGTTTCGGCCGCCGAAAGCGTAGGCGGTTTCGATTTCGAAAACTCGCCGGCTGTCCAGGTCTATAACGGCGAAAAGTGGGGCGGCTCGGCCGCCCTGGAGCGCGCCCCCGCCCCGCGCGGCCTCTCGGCCAAGCTCGCCTGGGCCGAGAAGCACAACAAATATCTCGAACTGTCCGTGGCCAAGCCCATTCCTTTGACCGGTTTCGAGGAGGACCCGCGCGGCACCTTCCGGCTGGCGGTCTATCTGGCCGACCCGGCCGCGGTGCGCAAGATCAACCTCCGCCTGCGCGACGCGCAGGGCGAAACCTTCCAATGGTACAAGAACACCGACTCGCTCCGGGCGGGCTGGAACGAGCTAACCTATGCCCTGGCCCCGGACAATTTCACCGACTCCTGGGGCGGGCAGGCCAACAAAGTCATCGATCCGCCGCTCGCGTTCTCCGGCCTGGCCGTGGATTTCACCCCTGACCACGGCAGCGGCTGCCTGTATGTGGACGACCTGGCCTGGTCGGCCGCCTCCCTGACCAAGATCGAGACCAAGCGCACGCTTTACACTTTCAACGATTATGAAAAATGGCAACTCTGGGGCGCCCGCGACCAGGCCAAATTGCAGCCCCAGGCCGATTCGGTCAAGCTGAGCATCGCCACCGGCGACGCGACCGCCCACTTCGAATTGTGCGAAAGCCGCCGCAGCCTTAAGCCGGTCGGATATCCGCGCGTCGTGACCCTGGACCTGGAAGTCACCGGCGGCGAGGGACTGCGCTTTTTTACCCAGCTGCGCAATCAGAACGGCAAGCAGCTGTTGACCAAGGAATATCCCTGCCCGGCCGGCGCCGGGCAGATCACCGTCAAGCTGCCCGATGATCTGCGCCCCGAAGCGGCCGCGCTCTGGAAGGCCGGCGATCCGCTGTTCTTCTGGGCGCTGCACCTGCTGCGCCCGGGCAAGACCCCGCCGCTGGAGGTCACGCTGCGCCGACTGGAGATCGAGGAGAGCCTGCCCCGGCTGGCGGCAATCGAGGTCGAGGTCGAGACCGGCAATCCCTTCCACTTCCTCAAGGTCGGCGAGGAGAAACAGCTGGCCCTGCGCCTGCACAATACCGCTTTGTCGCCCGTGCCGTTCAAGCTGGAGGCCAAGTTGCAGGACTTTTCCGGCGAGACCGTGGCCGTGGAGCGCGACTTCGTGATTCCGGCCCAGGGAACCGAGGTATGGCCGCTGCCGGTCACACCCGCCAAACGGGGCATCTGGTATATCAACTACCGCCTGCGCGATCCCGACGGTCTGGGCGAACTGGCCGACCGCCGCTCGTTCGCCTACCTGGAGCCGGCCGGCCCCACCCCCGGCCGGGCCGACGGCTTCCTGTTCAGCATCTGCACCCACACCGACCGCTGGGGCCGGCAGCACTACGCCCTGGAGGCCGAAGCCTGCGCCCTGATCGGGGCCAAGGTGGCCCGCACCGGCATCGGCTGGGGCGGCATCCAGCCCACGGCCGACACCTGGAACTGGGAACCGATGGACGAGATGGTGGCGGCCTATGAAAAGGTCGGCATCGAACTGCAATACCTTTGCGGCTTCTGTCCGCGCTGGGCGGCCAAGCCCGAACACCAGAACAGCAAGGACTGGCACGACTGGAACAACCGCCAGCCCAACCTGGACGCCTGGCGGACCTACGTCACGGCCGTCGCCAGCCGCTACCAGGACAAGATCCGGTTTTACGAGATGTGGAACGAGCCGGACATCGGCTTCTGGAAGAGCTCGGTCGAGGAGTACCTTGATCTGCTCAAGGTCGGCTATGAATCCGTCAAGCAGGTCAATCCGCAGTTGCTGGTCATGACCGGCGGCTTCGCCACCCTCCAGCCCCATCCCGGCCGGGTCAATCCCCACTTCCAGGAAACCGTGCTGGAACAGGGCAGTAAATATTTCGACATCCACGCCACCCACGAGCACAGCGCCTTCCCCTTCTTCCAGCGCGACATCGACGAGAAGATGCTGCCCATGCGCCAGAAGTACGGCATCACCCAGCCGATCTATTTCAATGAAACCGCGGTCACGGCCATGAATGACGCTCAGCGCCAGCAGGCCGAAGCCCTCTTTAAAAAACTGCTCTTCAGTTGGGCCCGGGGCGGAATCGGCTATACCTGGTACGACCTGCGCAACGACGGCTATACCCCCACCGACGGGGAGCACAACTTCGGCCTCTTCACCCTCGACTACTACCCCAAGGCCGTCTGCGCCGTCTACAACACCCTGGCCCGCAATTTCCGCGCGGCCAAATTCGTCGCCCAACTGCCCCTGGGGTCGACCCAATGGGGCTTCGTCTTCGCCGCGCCGGATGGCCGGCAGCTGGTGCCCCTGTGGAACGAGTCGGCCTCCAGCGCCGCCGAGCACCTGGTCCTGGCCACCGACGCCGAGCGCGCCGAGTACCTTGACCTAATGGACAATCGCACCGAACTGCCGCTCGACAATGGCCTGCTGGTGACCGAGATCGGCGCCCAGCCCGGCTGCCTGGTGCTATACGGAGCCAAGCAGCCGCCCGAGGTCAAGGGGGCGCTGGTTGCTGCCGCCGAGGTCAAGGCCGGTGTGCCCGGCCGGGAGCTGGAACTGACGGTCAAGGCCTGGAACCCGCGCGCGGTAGCCGATACCTTGGCCTGCGACTGGCTGCTGCCGGCCGGCGTCAAGCTGGTGGACGGCCCGCGCGAGGTGGCATTGGCCGCCGGTGAAAAACGCGACCTGCCGCTCAAGCTGGCCCTGGACCGCGGACTCAAAGGCGTCTGCACGCCGACCCTGCTCTACCGCCTGACCGGCTCGCCCTGGCATGGCCGGATGCCGGTGGCGGTGCCCGTGGCGCACCTGGTGCCGGCCGGCGGTTTCGAGCGCGAATCGGACTTTGTTCTGAACGAACGCAGCCAGATGGTCTGCCTGGGCGACAACGACCCCAACTCGGCCCACCTGCTCTGGAAGGGCCCAGACGACCTGAGCGTCAAGGTCTGGTTGGGGCGGGAGAACCAGACCCTCAAGCTGCGCGTGGCCGTGCGCGACGATCAGCATTATCAGGCCGACCGCGGCAGCTCGGTCTGGCGCGGCGACAACATCCAGTTCGCCTTCGTGGTCCCCGGCCAGAACGGTTCCTGGGAACTGGGTCTGACCCGGCTGGGCGACGGCCAGGACGAGGTCTTCGCCTGGACCACGCCGGACGGATTCTCCTCGCCGGTTGCCCAGGTCAAGCTGACCACCACGCCGGAAACCGGGGGCCTGGTCTACGCGGCCGAACTGCCCTATGCTGCTTTCGGCCTGAGCGACGCGCTCCTGGAGAACGGCCTGCGCTTCAACCTGATCGTCAACGACAACGACGGCGAGGCCCGCAAGGGTTGGGCCCAGATCGCCCCGGGCATCGGCGACACCAAGAACCCGGCGGCCTACCCCTATGTCGTCTTCGACCGTTGAAAACCGCTTTCCGGGGGGAACTTTTTTGCAAAAAAGTTCCCCCCGGGCCCCCTTCTAAAAACTCTCGGTGGCCTAAAATGAAAGGCGTATTTTGCCTGAAAAAGTGCGGATTTCCGAGCATCCGAGCGGCCAACCGGCCCCCCATCAGCCGCTCCGAAAATCGTTGATCACCGCCGGATTTTCTCTTGACTTTGATCGGCCTGGCGCGTAGGGTCGCAAAAATAAGCATTTGGGCGCTCAAGCTTGCCCGCAGGGCGCCGCTCATTAATTTAAATCCGCCGGACGGCGATTTTCCGTTCGCGAACTTAGAAAAGCAGCTGACCATGAACCATCCGACCTCTCTTGCCAGCTTCGCCCTGACCCTGGGCAAAAACGGCTATCACGCCGAGTGCGTAGCCGCGCGAATCCGCGCCGCTGCTACCATGCTTGCCGTCTGGGCGGCAAGCGATCCGGGAGGACCTTCGGAGAGTTGAAAAGCGTAAAGCTTTCGCCTTCAGGCCTTCCGGACGTCCGGAAGGCCTTTTTTATTTTCCGCGTCAACGTATCGCAAAAGGAGAAATACCATGGCTGCTTGTGCGCCCACCGCCGAGTTCGCCACCGCTCAGCCCTGGCAATGGGACGAGCGCCGGCAGATCGGCACCGACTACGAGTCGCCCGCCGAGATCGCCCAATACGACCGGCGGATGGCCGAACTGCGCCACTTCGACCTGGAGATCCGCGGCATCGTCTCCGCCCTGGGCCTGCGCCCGGAACAGAGCCTGCTGGAGATCGGCTGCGGCACCGGCCGCTTCGCCCGGGCCGCCGCCCGCCAATGCCGCCGGGTGGTCGCGGCCGACGTCTCCGCGCCGATGCGCGATTACGCCGCCCAGAAGGCCGAGGCCGAGGGGCTGACCAATCTCGAATTCCGCGACGGGGGCTTTCTGACCTTCGAACCGGAGGGCGAGCGCTTCGACGCCGCGGTCTCGCAGCTGGCCTTGCACCACCTGCCGGACCTGTGGAAGGCCGTGGCCCTGGAGCGCGTCTTCGGCTGGCTGCGCCCCGGCGGGCGGTTCTATCTCCAGGACGTGGTCTTCGGCTGGGGCGAGGAAGGACCGAACGCCTATTTCGGCCGGCTGGTCAAGGCCATGCCCGAGTCCTCGCGCCCCAATTTCTGCGGGCACATCTCGGGCGAGTTCAGCACCCTGGACTGGGTCATGCGGGGGCTGATCGAACGGGCCGGCTTCACCATCCTGGCCAGCCACTGCGCCGAAGGCTTCATGGCCCACTATGTCTGCGAACGTCCGGCCGGACGAGCTTGACCGCCGGCCGGAATTGAAAAAAACAGAAAGGGAAACACTGATGGAACCAAGCATCGAAATCGCCGCGCCGGCGGATCTCCCCGGCATCCTGGCCCTGCAAAAGCTGGCCTTTCGCGGCGAAGCTCAACGGTATCGGGATTTCAACATCCCCCAACTCACCCAGAGTCTGGCCGAGTTGGAGGCCGAATACGCTGCCGGCCCCTTGCTCAAGCTCGAGGTCGGCGGAGTATTGGTCGGCTCGATCCGCGGCCGCCGCCAGGACGGGGTCGGTCAGATCAACCGGCTCTTCGTGCACCCGGATTGGCAGGGCGGCGGGCTGGGCTCGCGCCTGCTGGGCGCGATGGAGGGCCAGCTCAGCGACTGCCGGCGCTTCCGGCTCTTCACCGGCCACCTGAGCGGCCGCAACCTGGCGTTCTACGCCCGGCGCGGCTACCGCGAGGTCCGGCGGGAGACGCTGAGCGAACGCGTCACCCTGGTCTGGTTGGAAAAGCTTAATCTTTGTCCATCATTCATCGAGAAAGGCTGATCGCCATGCATACCGAGCGTCCGGTTCGTTTCGCCCGTCGTCTGGATCAGGTCCGCCGCTCCGGCGTGCGCGATCTGATGGCCCTCCTGGGACAGGCCGAGGTCATCAGCTTCGCCGCCGGGCTGCCCGACCCCGAGCGCTTTCCGGCGGCCGCGCTAGCCGCGGCCGCCGCGAAGGTGCTGGCCCAGACCGACGCCGGCGCGCTCCAGTATGCCAACACCGAGGGTT
>CAYMGG010000240.1:0-1097 GCA_964389915.1 uncultured Planctomycetaceae bacterium | reverse complement strand
TTACGCCCCGCTGCGCACTTACGTGGCCGAACAAATCCTCGCGCCCCAGGGCCTGCCGACCTCGCCCGAACAGGTGCTGATCGTCAACGGCTCCCAGCAGGCGCTGGACCTGATCGGCAAGACTTTTCTCGACCCCGGCGAGCCGGTCCTGGTCGAGGAGCCGGCTTATCTGGCCGCCTTGCAGGCCTTCGAGCTCTATCAGCCGCGCTTCGTCGGCGCGCCGCTGACCGAGACCGGCCCCGACCTGGCGGCGGTCGAACGGGCGCTCCGGGAGGAGCAGCCCCGCCTCTTCTACGCCGTGCCCGACTTCCAGAATCCGACCGGGCTGACGTATTCGCGCGAGACCCGCGCCCGACTTTCCGAACTTCTGGCCGACTCCGACACCCTGCTGGTGGAGGACACGCCCTATGCCGAACTGCGCTACGACGGCGAGCGCTTGCCGCTCGTTTCGCTCGGCCGGCCCGAGCGCAGCATTCTGGTGGGCTCATTCTCGAAAGTGCTGGCCCCGGGCCTGCGCCTGGGCTGGCTGCGCGCCGAGCGGGAGATCATCGAGCGGCTGGTCGTGGCCAAACAGGCCGCCGACCTCTGCTCCAACCAGCTCAGCCAGCGCTTGGTGGCCCAGTATCTGGCCGACAACCGGCTGGAGGAGCACCTGGCCGGCCTGCGCGCCCACTACCGCCAGCGACGAGACTGGATGCTAGAGCTTCTCGCCGAAACCATGCCGGCCGGCACCAGCTGGACCCGGCCGCAGGGGGGCATGTTCGTCTGGCTGACCTTGCCGGCGGGCGTCCGCTCCGGCGAACTGCTGGCCCGGACCTCGGCTGCCGGCGTGGTCTTCGCCGCCGGCGAGTCGTTCTACGCCGCCCGGAACCGCGACGACGCGCTGCGCCTCAACTTCACGCATTCCGACCGCCCACGGATGGCGCGCGGCCTGGCCGTACTGGGCGAATGTCTGCGCGAGCTGCTGGCCCGCCCGAGCGCGCCGGCCGCCTGACCTGCCCCGACGGCTAGTATTTGCCGAATTCCTTATCGTCCAGGGCGATCACCGAAGCGGGATCGAGCGTCTCCGTCCCCTGCCTGGCTCCGGCCGGCGGGGG
>CAYMGG010000239.1:0-9390 GCA_964389915.1 uncultured Planctomycetaceae bacterium | reverse complement strand
GGCGGAACCTGTCTGCGCCACCCGCCGGGAGCGACGCCTGCGTCGCTCCCTTTGCTTTGGCCGCCCCGATTCACATCGCGCGTGACAGGGCGCCGGCTCCGGGCCATAGTTGGGTATCTGGCAGATCGTTTTCGAGGAGGCGACATGAGCAACGTGGCGATCACCGACCGCAAAGGCGGCGTTTTCCAGGTAGTGATGACCTTTACTTACGGGGAGTGCGAGCGCCTGCCCTATAACCAACTGCGTAAGGTCGGAGCCCGTATTGAGCAGGTCCCCAACGGCGGCATCAAGGCCACGGCCGAATTCAACGTGCGCGACGCCAAATCGGCCGGCCGCCTGATCGATACGCTGGCCCTGTTCGGCGAGGACGGCAGCTATCAGCACGGCAGCGGCGTGGACGGCAAGCAACTGGGCAAGGCCACCCCCGAGGAAGAAGACGTCCCTGGCCGAGGCGGGGCGGCGGCAGGAAGTGCGCGGCGACCCGTCTCCGGGACGGCGGCCGCGGTGCCGTCGCCCGAAAGCGGTTCGGCCGCAGCCAAGCCCGGAAAAGAAGCCGGCGAGGACCTGGAGGTTGAGGAGGAGGAGCCGGCCCTGGAGGAGGTGGAGGGCGAAACCGGCCTCGAGGTCGAGGAACTGCCGGTCTGGAGGGTCAAGGGCGCGGATGCGGTCCGGACCAGCTTCGCCCTGAATGAACCCCGGCCCAAGACCCTCAAGCGGGTCGAGACCGCGGCCGGCGTGAAATTCGACGAGGCCCTGACCCGCCGCTGCCTGCTGGCCATTCTGGCCGAGAAATACCGCGATCCCGCCTTTGTGCTGACCGAGATGAACCGGCGCGGCTGGAAGGAGCTGAGCGCCGAGGAGATCGCCGCGCTCAAGCGGGGGGAGAAGTTGTGGCCATAGACCTGGGGCCGCGCGACGAGCAGCGTTTCGCCGCCCTGGAGGAAGAAGAGCGCGAATATCTGGTCTTTCTCGTCGATTTTAGCCTCTGCATCCTGGATCGGCGGCCGCGCCACCTGGAGGCCTTGCAGCAGGCCGCCAATGCGCTCACCGGCCTGGGCTATTACCATTTCGGCCTGGGGCTGGACCGGCGGCTCAAGCAACTGCGCCCCCAGGACGCCACGGTCGCCTATAATCTCGCCTGTAGCCTGGCGCTGATCGGCCGGGCCGAAGACGCCCTGGCCGAATTGGCCGAGGCGGTGCGCCTGGGCTACCGGGACGGCGAGCACATGCTGACCGACCCGGACCTGCGGGCGCTCAAGCATCTGCCGCGGCTGGTCGAATTGGCGGAGCTCGCCCGCAAGGGCTCGCGCTCCCGGGGGCGCAAAGCATGAAGATCCTGGTTACCGGGGCCAGCGGCCTCTTGGGGCGGCGGGTGCTGCGCGTGGCCGAGGGCCTGGGCGCGGCCCGGGGCACCTGCGGGGTCAACTCCGCGGCTGGACTCCTGCCGCTGGATCTGACTTGCGCCGATTCGATCGGCCGCGTGCTGGATCAGGAAGCCTTCACTCACGTCGTCAACTGCGCCGGCCGGCGCAGCCCGGAATACTGCCGGGCCAATCCGGCCGACGCCTACGCCGTCAACGCCCTGGGGGTGGAAGGGCTGGCCCGGGAGGCCGACCGGCGGGGTTTTTTGCTGCTCCAGATCTCCACCGACTACGTCTTTCCCGGCGACCAGGCCCCCTACGGCGAAAGCGCCGCGCCCCGGCCGGTCAATCTATACGGCCGCAGCAAGCTGGCCGGCGAATACGCCGCCCGCGCCGCCAAGCGGCACCTGGTGGCCCGGATTCCTGCTCTCTATAGCCGCGATCTGAACGAGGCGGCCAATGCGGCCGCGGCCCTGACCAAGCCGATCCGCTCCGGCCAGCCGCAGGTGCTCGACGCGCATACGGTCCGCTACTACACCCTGGTCGACGAGGTGGCGGCGGCGGTCGGTTTTCTGCTGGGCCGGGGAGTGGAGGGAATCATTCACCTGAGCGCGCAGGAGCGCACCACCAAGGCGGAATTCGCCCGCCGGATCGCCCGCCATCTGCGCGCCGATCCGGACCTGATCCAAGACGGGCCGCAGCCGGCCGGCGAGGATGCCCGCCCCTACGACAGCCACCTCGACCCCGGCCTGTATCGCAGCCTGGGGGGACCGCAATTCTCCGGCATCGTTTTCTAGCCGCCTAGGGAAGTCCCTTTTCGGCCAAAAAACCAGCTGCCGCTCCGGTCCCATCAATTCCGGTAATCGGTCCCGATTCTGGGGAGCTTTACGCCAAGAGATTCGCCGCCTTCGGCCGTTATCGGGGAGATTCGGCAAGCGGCGGTTGAATCTTCCCGTTTATTGGTAGAAGCCTTTGTTCTGAATTCGGCCGTTGCGGTTGTCGACGTAGACCCGGTAATAGGCGCGGGCCTCTTCGCCGGCGATGTCTTTGCCCGCCCAGAATTGGTAGACCGTCTGCTTGGCCTTGTCGTTGACCTCCCGCCAGCGGCTCTTCTTGAGCATGGGCAGGTACTGCTGGAAATTCTGGCCCACCTTCACATAGTTCTCGTCCAGCCAGACACAGGCCGCCAGGCGTTCGGTCGGCTGGGCGCTGGCGAGCTGCTGCACGTAGCTCTCCGTGCCGGGGGGCGCACCCTGGTAGGCGGCGGCCGACAGGGTCTCGCGGGCGGCGGCCACGTTGGCGAAATCCTCCGGCGCGAGCACGTATTGCCGTTCCACCACTTCGTTGGGCAGGCTGCCGGTGCCCTTGCACTTCAGGCAGAAGGTGTCCATCGGCAGGTTCTGCATGAATTTCGCGTCCCAGGTGCGTTTGCCCGTGCCTTTGCATTGCGGGCAGGTCTCGTCGCGCTTGGTGACCACGTTGAGCACGTTGGGCGATTCGGGCGCGAGCCAGACGGTCAGCAGGCACCAGCGGTTGCGCTGGTCCTGGACGCGCTGGCGATAGGTCTGGCCCTGGCGTAGGCTGTTCATGACCGCCAGGGTGACCTCCGGCCGGGCCACTTCGGCCTTGGCTAGGTAATTTTCCAGTGCTTTGGAATCGAGCTCGGTCTGGCGGCTGCCGCCGCCCCCGAAGCCCAGGTCCAGGCAGCCGCAGAGCAGGGTGGAAAGGCCGATCAGGCCGGCCAGGAGGCCCGGCGAGGAACGGGCGAAGCTGCGCAGCGTCACGTTATCAACTCCTTGCAAAAACGGTGGAGCCGACCCCCGAAGCGTCGGGTTGGGCGATAGGGGAGATTGTAGTATCCGGGCCGGCCAGAGCAACAGGGCAGTGAATTTTGTGCCTAGCCGGCGGTGGGGGGGAGCGAGACGCGAAAGACGCTGCCCGCGCCGACCTGACTGCGCACCTCGATGCGGCCGCCGTGGCGGTCGACCAGCTCCTTGGTGATGGCCAGGCCCAGCCCGGTGCTGGCCTCGCCGGCGGTGCCGCGGCGGGAGGCCTTGGAAAAACGGTCGAACAGGTGGGCGATCTGTTCGGGCGGGATGCCCATGCCGGTGTCGGTCACGGCCAGGACCACCGCACCGGCCGCGCCCGGCTCGATGGTTACCGTTACCTGCCCGCCGCGGGGGGTGAACTTGATCGCATTGCTGACCAGGTTGTTGCAGACCCGCAGCAGGGCGCTGCGGTCGCCGCCGACGATCGGCCGGGAGGCCTGATGCCGGTCCAGCAGGGAGACCTCGATCTCCTTGGGCGTGGCCATGTGGCGCAGGGTCCGGACCGTGTCGGCCGCGACCTCGGCCACGTCCACCGGGCGGCGCTCCAGTTCGCGCCCCTCGGCCTGGATCCGGGCCAGGTCCAGGACGTCGTTGATCAACGAGAGCAGGAACTCCCCCGAGGTGCGGATATGGCCGAGGAAGGTGCGATGTTCGGGGTTCAGCGCCCGATCCAGGCAGATCAGCTCCGTGAAGCCGAGGATGCCGGTCAGGGGCGAGCGCAGGTCGTGGGAGGCGACGGCCAGGAAATCGTCCTTTTGTTTGTTGAGTCGGTGCAGCTCCTCGACCCGGGCGCGCAGCTCGCGGGTCAGCCGCCGCGTCTCCAGGTGGACGCGGATGCGGGCCAGCAGCTCCTCCTTGGCGAAGGGCTTCATCAGGTAGTCGGTGCCCCCGGCCTGGAACATGGAGAGGATGCGGCTCTTTTCGGCCAGGGCGCTGAGGAAGATGACCGGCACCTCGGTCCAGCCCAGATTGCGGCGCAGCCGCCGGCAGAGGCCCTCGCCGTCCAGGTTGGGCATGACGCAGTCGGTGACCACCAGGTCGAAGGGCGCGGGGGCGGCGGCGGCCAGGTCGTAGGCCTCGCGCCCGTCGGCGGCCTCGGTCACCTCCAGCCGCTCGCCGCGCAGCAGGCCGGCGATGATGTGGCGGGTGGTGAGGTTGTCGTCCACCACCAGGGCCCGCAGGCCGGAGAGGTCGGCCGGCGGCTTGAGGATGGCCTCCAGCCGGGTGCGCAGTTCGCCTTCGTTCTTGAGGCGCGGGTCGTTCTTGTGGACGAAGTCGGCGGCCCCGACCTCGAAGCCGCGTTCGCGCTCGATCAGCGACTCGTTGCCGGTCAGGAAGACGACCGGGAGGGGGGCGAGCGAACCGGTCTGGGCCTCCCACTCGCGCAGGCGGCGGCAGACCTCGAAGCCGTCCTGATCGGGCATGTCCACGTCCAGCGTCAGCAGGTCGGGGCGTTCGGCGAAAATCAGGGCCAGGCCGGATTCGCCGTCGGCGGCCTCGCGGACCTCGTGGCCGCCGGCCTCCAGCTCGCGTCGCACGAGCCGGCGGATGGTCGGGCTGTCGTCCACCACCAGAAATTTCATGGTCTTTCCTCAGAACGGGTGCGAAAAGTCGTCTTGGTGTCTGATCCTGTCTTGCGCGCCGATTCTAGGCAGAAACGTCGAGCCGGGCTTTTAAAACGCCTTCTCAGTCCGGCACGACGATCTGGTCGAGGCCCGGCTCCGGTTCGGGATAACGCAGTTTCAGGCCGGCCATGGTCCGCTCCAGCAGTTCGGCGACCGCCAAGTCGCGGGCCCACTTGCGGTCGGCGGGAATGACGTGCCATGGCGCTTCCGGAGTCGAGCATTTCTGCAACATCAGTTCGAAGGCGCGCTGATACTCGTCCCAGCGCTCCCGCTCGCCCAGATCGGCCCGGCTGAATTTCCAGTGCTTGTCCGGCTGGGCCAGGCGGCTCTCCAAGCGGCGCTTCTGCTCCGCCCGGCTGAGATTCAGGAAGAGCTTGAGCAGGATCACGCCATTGTTAGTCAGGTGGCGTTCGAAGTCGTTGATCTGGCCGTAGCGGGCGGCGATGACCTTCGGGGGGGCCAGCTGGTGGACCCGGGCGATCAGCACGTCCTCGTAATGGGAGCGGTTGAAGACTCCGATCTGACCTTTGGCGGGCACGGCCTGATGGATGCGCCAGAGGTAGTCGTGGGCCAGCTCCTGCTGGCTGGGCTGCTTGAAGCTGGTGACGATCACGCCCTGGGGGTTGAGCGGGCCGAAGACGTGGCGGATGGTGCCGTCCTTGCCGCCGGTGTCGATGGCTTGGAGGACCACCAGGATCGCGTGGCGGGCGTCGGCGTACAGCACCTCCTGTAGTTTCTGCAATCGCGGATGCAGGGCGGCCAGGCCGGCCTTGGCCGACTCCTTGTCGAGCCCCAGATCCGCGTCCGGAGCCTGGCTTTTAAGGCTGAATTTGCCACCCGGTTTGACGCGCAAGCGGCGGAGGATCTTTTCCGGCAGGCGGTGCGGCTTCATGTTCTTCTCCTCGGCGGGCGGTCCGGCGGGTTGCGCCGACGGTCACCGGCGCCAATTATTATCGGCAGGATCGGAGTTTTGACAAGCGCCTTGACATAAAATAAACAATCCCGCGCCGGGCGCGGCTGCAATCCGGGCTTGGCAAAAACTGAAAAAACCTTACAATCGTCGCTGGTTTTCACGGGCGGGCCGTGGGCGGGAAATGATCTGGGAGGCACAGGATGCGCAAACGGATGCAAAATGCGGCTATTGTCGGCCTGGGTCTGATCCTGCTCGCCGCAGGAGGAGGATTCGGGGGGGAGGATGACAGCGAAGGCTTCAAAAACCCCGATGCCCGGGCGGCCCAGAAAAAATACACCCGCGAATTTGACAAGCAGACCGAACAGTACGACGCGGCTGTGCTCAAACTGCGCAAGCGCTATCTGGACGATTTGGAAGACGTGCTGCGCAAGGTCATGAAGAAGGGCGATCTGGAGGAGGCCAACCGCATCAGCGCCGAAAAGCAGGCCATTGAAGAGGCCATCGCTTCGGCTCAAAGTGGGGGCAAAAATTCGCAGAAGATCGTTTTCAAAAGCAGCGACGTGCTGAAAAAATATTTCGTCTCCGAAGACATCGACCAGTGGGCGGTGGCCAAGGACGCCCTGCGCGTGGCCAAGAAGAAGAGCGCCATCTTCCTGCGCCAGAATTTTTCCGGCAGCTTTTCAGTCAGTTTGACCGTGGTTCTGGGCACCTCTTCCAACCAAGGGCTGATCTTGAGCGGCGGCGGGCTGGACCCGATCCGTGACACCATGGTCATCGGCATCGGCGACGACAAGGGGCAGAGCTTTTTGGCTTGTTTCCTGGCCGGCGACCAGAAACCGACCCAGATTTTCGTGCTGACCGCCGGCCGGCATGAGATTCAGGCCAAGGTCTCGCGGGGCAAGATCAAGATCTCGTCCGACGGAAAAGAGTTGGGGACCTGCGATTCGCCCTCAAATTCTTGGCTGCCCAGCAAGGTCGGCATCTATTCCGACACGGGAGTGGTGAACATCGAAGCCATGGAGTACCAGAACGGATGAGCGATTCGCCCGCGGCAGAGGTGGTTTACGCGCGCGAGGCCGGTCTGGAGGTCGAGGAATTCATCGACATCCTCCGGCGCTCGACTCTGGCCGAACGCCGGCCGGTGCACGATCGCCAGGTGCTGGCCGGCATGTTGGCCAATGCCGACGTGATTCTGACCGCCCGGCGCGGGGGGAAGCTGGTGGGGGTTTCTCGCGCCATTACTGATTATCATTACTGTACTTACCTGTCGGATCTGGCGGTAGACGCTGCCTGCCAGCGACAGGGCATCGGCCGAGAACTGATCCGCCGGACCCACGAAGCGGCCGGTCTGGGAACCACGTTGGTGTTGCTGGCCGCGCCGGCGGCGCGGGAATACTATCCGCATATCGGCCTGGAGCGGCACGACTCCTGCTGGCTGATTCGCCGGCAAGAAAAGCGGAATTGACTTTCTGCATATTGCCTTTCCTGCGGGGAGGGATATAATTCCGCCGATTTGAACCTGGCGCGCCAGCCGGTCCGTCCGCTTCGGGTGGCGCCGGCGAGACTGGCCGGGAAGCGCCCTTTCCTGACCGGAAAGGTTTTTTTGTGACCAGTGCGCAAGGCGTCGGCAATAGCTGAAGGTTGCGGGGTACAGCCAAGTAGCGGCAGGGCGAAGGGCGATTCCGGCTGTCATTTGGCCTGGAAATGCCGAAAGCGCCGCCGCGACAAAGGATCAAGCCGCAACCTTTCATCCTGACCGGCGCTAAACCAGACGAGGACAATCCCTGATGTCGCAGCCTGCCCTATTGGTTCTGGAAGACGGAACCGCCTTCCCCGGCCAGTCCTTTGGCGCGGAAGGCGAGCGTGACGGCGAGGTGGTGTTCAACACCTCGATGATGGGGTATCCCGAGATCCTGACCGATCCATCCTACCGCGGCCAGATGGTCTGCATGACCTATCCGTTGATCGGCAATTACGGCATTACCGAAGAGGATTTCGAGTCGCGCGACCTCTTCCTGAGCGGTTTCATTGTCCGCGAAAATAGCCGTCTGCCCTCCAATTGGCGCAGCGCCAAGAGCCTGGGCGACCTGCTGCGCGAGCGGGGCGTGCTGGGCATCACCGGCCTGGACACCCGCCGGCTGGTCAAGCACATCCGCCAAGCCGGAGCGCTCAAGGGCGTCATCTCCACCACCGACCTCGATCCCCGCAGCCTGACCGAGAAGGCCAAGGCTTCGCCGGGGCTGATCGGCCGCGATCTGGTCAAGGAGGTCTCCTGCGACCGCCCCTATAATTGGACCGAACCGCTGCCCGATCCGGGGTTCGGCACCGCGCCCGGGCGCAGCGACGGGCGGTTCAATGTGGTGGCCATCGATTACGGCATCAAATACAACATTCTGCGGGGCTTGGTCAGCCACGGCTGCCGGGTGACCGTGGTGCCGGCCTACACCTCGGCCGAGGAGATCCTGGCCCTGCAACCGGATGGGATCTTCCTCTCCAACGGCCCCGGCGATCCGGCCGCCCTGCCGGGAATTGTGGCCGTGGTCGAGAAACTGCTGGGCAAAAAGCCGATCTTCGGCATTTGCCTGGGGCATCAAATATTGGGTCAGGCCTTCGGGGGCCTGACCTATAAGTTGAAATTCGGCCACCACGGCGGCAACCAGCCCGTGCTGCGGACGGCCACCGGGCAGGTGGAGATCACCAGCCAGAACCACGGTTTTGTGGTGGATATCGACTCGATCAAATCCCAGCCCATCGTGCAGACCCACATCAATCTCAACGACCGCACGGTGGAAGGAATGGCCCATTGCGAGTTGCCGGTCTTCTCGGTCCAGTATCACCCCGAGGCCGGCCCCGGGCCCCACGATTCGCGCTATTTGTTCGCCCTGTTCGCCCAGCTCATGGAAAGCGGCCGGCCGGCCGCCGAACTGGTCCGCGCCGGTCAGTAGGAGCCCGCCAATGGTTATGCCCGTCGAAACCTCCGGTCCCGTTCGGCCCCGCCCGCGTGGCGGTCGGTCGGAACTCTCGCCTGCCGGGCGGGTGGGGGCCATCTGCGGCGTGTTGATCCTGCTAGGTTGCGCTGGGGGAGTGGTCGCGGCCGTCACGCTCAACTCCGCCCGGAAGAGCGGGGTCGATGCGGCGGTGGCGGCGGCGGCCAATTTCGACGATTTGCAGTCCGCCGCCGCGGCCCTGGACGCGGCCTGCCGCGGAGGGCTGGGCGAGTTGCGGGGCAACGAACCGGCCAAGGACGAATGCGGCGAATTACGCGGCAAGCTGACGACCGCCGCCGCCGGGCTGCGCCAGGAGCTGGAGCGGGGCAGCGCCCCCGAGGGGTGGAGCGATCTGGTCGGACTGATCGAGAGCCGCCTGGCGCGGCTGGAGGCCCTGGATCGGGATCTGGCCCAGCTTCGTCGTCAGCGGCGCGAGATCCGCGCTGCGCGCACAGCCGCGGCCGGCCAGTATACCCGGCTGGCCCGGGAACTGCAGACCGCTGAAGGCGCCGCGCTCGATCGGGATCTGGCGGGGCGGACCGCGCCGGCCAAGCTGCGCGCCGGTCTGTACCGGTTGCGCCTGGCTGGCTATCTGGCCGACCTGGGTGATCACGCCTGCGGCGTATTGTACAAGGCCGCCGCCGCCGGCGACCCGGAAGTGACCAGCGAAGCCCT
>CAYMGG010000238.1:0-9399 GCA_964389915.1 uncultured Planctomycetaceae bacterium | reverse complement strand
ATTCCTTTCTCTTGAAGGAGTTATCGTCATTTTTAATCCGCTACTGTAGTATTAGTCATTTTGCGGCATTCATGTGGCGGGGGGATGGAAGAGAGTGAAGCGGAAAGAGCAGGTTTAATATCAACTCGAGTTATTGATGGCCGACTAGCGTTCGGGCCAGGTGAGTCGGGTGAGAGTTTTTTGGCGGGGTTTGGGGAACCTTTTTTGCAAAAAAGGTTCCCCAAGATCAGTAACTATTAGTTTGAATTGATATAAAACCGCCGGGGGAGCTTTTCCGATAGAAAAGTTCCCCCGGCGAACGAATTTTGACCAATCGAAATCAGCTTTTAATAATCCCGGCTTTCTCGAATTTGAAATCTTTAGGCGAGAGCTTTTCGCACGGCTCGGGCCGGTGCGTCTTGGGGTAGGGAGCCGAGATGACCGGCTTGGCCCAGCGGATCGCGTTGGCGATCACCTGGATTACGTTGCGGTCGTAATAAGTCGGAAAGGTCTCGTGCCCGGGGCGGAAATAGAACATCCGGCCATAACCGCGTTGCAGCGCAAAGCCGCTGCGGAACAACTCACCGCCCTCGAACCAGGACATGAAGACCACCTTGGCGTCTTCGGCAATCATGAACGGTTCGCCATACATCTCTTCGTAGGGCAGCTCGAAATACTCCGGCAGTCCCTGGGCCACCGGATGCGCCGGATCGATGGTCCAGATCCGTTCCCGGTCGCCGGCTTCGCGCCAGTGCAGCTTGCCGCTGGTGCCGTTAAGCGCTCGGAAGATCTTGGACATGTGCCCAGAGTGCAGCACGATTAAGCCCATGCCCTCCCAGACCCGGGCCTGGACCCGACGGACCACCTCGTCGCTTACCTTGTCATGGGCGGCGTGCCCCCACCAGAGCATCACGTCCGTCTCGGCTACCACGGACTCGCTCAATCCGTGCTCCGGTTCCTCCAGCGTGGCGGTGCGGATCGCCAGGTCCGGCGCGGCCAGTTGCTCGGCCAACGCGCCGTGGATGCCGCGCGGATAAAGCTTCTGGACTGTGGGATTGGTCTTTTCGTGAACGTTCTCGTGCCAGATCGTGACGCGAAGCTTTTTCAATTCGGCGGGCATGATGGTTCGGGCTCCTTGAGCAGAAAATTTTCGGGGCGTTTTTGGGGGAGAACTTTTTTGAAAAAAAGTTCTCTCCCCGACCCTCTTTCAAAAAACTTTGACCAGCTTCACTTGCGGCGGCTTCGCTTGAGCCAATAGGCATGCAGAATGTTGACCGCGCCGCCGGAGGTGTGACGAGTGTAGTCAGGGCGGGCGGCCAGTTGGTCGAATTGCGCGAGAATCGCCGGCTCGGGCTGATATTCCCGGCAGAGCAGCATGGCGATGGTCAGATTGCCCACCGCGCGGATCAATTCGAACGGCTCGTTGAATTCGCGCGTTAGTTGCGGCATGAGAAACGGATAGCCGCCGTGCAGATGGGAGCCAAACCGGTTGCGGATTTCGGCCCGCAGCCGCAGCGGTAGCGCGCTCCAGGCCACGGCGGGCGCGTCCCAGGGGCCGGCATAGGTCGCCAGCTTGTCCGCCTCGGCCGGAAAATGCGCGGCGGCCATTTCCGCGCCGATCCGTAGCGCGGCCCGGTATTTGGCCTGCAATTCCGGCTCGGGCTCGACCTCCGCCAGCAAAGCCAGCGACACCTGCATCTGGACCAGCGCAATGTTCCACCAGTAACGCTTCCGGTCGATGCGCAGATTTTCCTCAATGCCGGGCCGGGCGTACTTGAGGCACAGCTCGCGCCAATGGGGATTCTGGGTGACCGTCCAGGCGGCGGCGTAGAACATCGGCAGGCGCAGGATTTCGTGGGTGTCGACTCCGACCATTTCCGAAACCATGGCCGGATGCCCGTCCAGCCGGCACAGGTTGTAACCGCTTTGGGTCGTGACGCTGGCCTCGCAATAGCGGGCCACGCTCTCCAGCAATTCGGCCGCCTGCCGCTTCTGGGCCGCGTCGGCCAAGGCGGAATTATAAAAGCGCCAGACTCCGTAGACGAACAGGGTGAACTGGTCGCGTGAGGAATTGAGATAGCAGGACCGGCCGTCGCGCGGCGAGAGGCTGCGGGCGACAAAGCCCGGCCGGCCGTGGACGGTCGCGCAGGTGGCCATGCCGGCGAACATCCGGCCGGCGAATTCGGCCAGATCCGCGGTCGCGCCGGACTCGCGGGCGCGCAGGTCGAGAACGTCGATGACCGAGCCGGCGTTGAGCATGCTGTCTTCCATGCCTGTGCCCCAACCGCAAGGGTTGGGCAACTGCCGCTCGATCTCCTCGACCTCGGGCAGATGCGCGAAGCGTTCCGCCGGTTCGGCGCTGCTCAACGAATCGTAAATCAGATTGGTCTTTTCGCAGAACAGGCGCGAGCGGACCAGCTCCCAGGCTTCCGCCATCCGCTGATCAAGCAAATTGGACATGCGCGGCACTCCTCTAAAAAGCCAATGGTTTTGGGGGAGCTTTTTTGCAAAAAAGCTCCCCCAAACCCCCGCAAAAAACTCTCATCCAGCTTCGCCCTTTCGAACGCTCAGATGGACGATTTCCGCGTTTGCCTTATCCATACTACTCGCCCATCTGAACCTGTCGGGTACGCGAAGCGTGATGCGTGTGCGGCACGCACTTTTCAAAAAAAGTTCCCCCGGTATGAGTCCATCGTTCTCAACTTAAGCTAAAGTCACAACCTTCCCGCTCTCGGCCGATTCGATCAGGGCCAGCCCCACCCGGGCCGAGTTGAAGCCTTCCTGCAAGGTCACGCGCGGGGTCTCGCCGTCCCGCATGAAACGGACCAGCGCCTCCATCTGGGCCGCGCCGAGCTGGCCCACGGCCAGTTCGCGGTGTTCGCCCGGCAGGTAGACGTGGACTTTGTCTTCGCCTTTATAAACGGCACAGGCGCGGTCGCCGTAGATCTCCAGCCGGTCGTAGCCCTCGCCGTAACGCTGCCAGCTCGCGTCCAGGTTACAGATCACGCCGCCCGGGTAGACCAGCGTGGCGGAGACGTAATCCATGGGCTGGGGCATTTCGCGCGGGAAGCGCAGGCTGCGGGCCGAGACTTCCAGCGGCACGCCGAAGTACCAGTTGAGCAGGTCGAGGTGGTGGGTCTCGTTGTCCAGGATGACTCCGCCGCAACGGGCGAAGTCGGCGAAATAGGTGCCCCATTCGCGGGCGTAGCCGGGATGGCAGAAGGCGACCTTGGCCAGCCGGATGGTGCCGAGCATGCCGGACTCGACCACCTCGCGCAGCTTGGCGTAGCCGGGCTGATAGCGGCGGTGGTGGCCGACCATGATCTGCGCGCCGGCGGCCTGGGCCTGCTTGAGCAGGGCCTCGCCGTCGGCCAGGCGGCGAACCAGCGGCTTTTCGCAAAAAATCCGCTTCTTGCCCGCGCGGATGAGTTCGGCCAGGGTTTCGTAATGCTGGTCGGCGTAGTTGCAGATCAGAACGCCGTTAAGTTCGGAGTCCGCGGCCAACTCGGCCCGGCTGGCATAGATTTTCGGCAGTTTGAAATCGCGGGCGAAGCTCTCGGCCGCTTCCGGCACGGGATCGAAGACGCCGTGCAATTGGCAGCCCGCCTGGTTCCGCAGATTGCCGGCGTGAGCCCGGCCCATGCGCCCCGCGCCGACAAAGCCCAGTTTAAGCACTTTTCATCCTCCTTGGCGCGGCCCCTTGGCCGCGGTAAAAAAAGGCTTTTCTCATAAACCGTTCATCGTCATTTCACGAAATTGGCGGTCAGGAAATCGAAGCTGCGCCGGAACGATTCGAACGGATCGGGGCAGTTGCCCTCATGTTCGACCACGAACCACTCCACGCCCGCCGCCTCGGCGGCCGGAATGATCTGGTCCCATTCGAGATTGCCGTCGCCCACCGGCAGATCGACGATGGTCTGGTTCTCGACAATGCCGAACTCCTTCAGGTGCAGGGCCGGCATCCGCCCCTTCAGCCGCTGAATCCAACTGACGGGATTGCCGCCGCCGTGCTGAATCCAGAAGGTGTCGAGTTCGCCCTGCAGGGCCGGGGCTTCGGCGAAGAAGATCTCCAGCATGGTCCGCCGGCCCAGGCGGCGGAACTCGACGGCGTGATTGTGGTAGACCACGGTGATGCCGGCGGCGCGGTAGGTTTCGGCCACGGCGTTCAATTGCTTGGCCAGCCGGACGGCGGCGGCTTCGTCGGCCGGCACCTCGTGCGGATACGGATAGACCACGCGCGAGCAGCCGAGTTTTCGCAGATGCTCGATCACGGCCTGCGGTTCGGCGACCAGCTTGGCCGCGCGCTCGCCCGAGCCGCAGGCCCGCAGGCCGGCGTCGGCCAGCATCCGGTTCAGGTCCGCTTCCGGCATGGCCGGCAACGCGGGGCTCAGTTCCACCGCCTCATAGCCCAAGGCCCGGATGCGGCGCAAGGTGGCGGGCAGTTCGGCGGCTGTCTTGAAATGGTCCTTGAAGCTGTAGAGCTGCACGGCGATTTTCGCGACTTTCACTTTCGCATTCCTCCAATCGAGAATCGGGTCAGACCACGACCACGGGTTCGAGATCGAGCCAGTTGCAGAAGTCGAGCAGTTCCGCTTGCAGATCGGCGTGAATCACCGCGTAATGGTGCTCGAAACCTTGCTGCAGAATGGTCTGGATCAGCTTTTCCATGTTTCCGGCGAAGCGGATGCGCAGCGGATTGCCGCGCAGGAACGGTTCGGTCTCCAGGGCCGCGCCGGGCGCGATCAGCAGCCGGTAATGCCCGTCCGGGGCTTCGTCCAGCTTGGCCAGGGTGACGGGACCGGGCTTGAGCGGGAAATCGTTGGTCAGGCCCTTCTTGTCGCCGCCGTCCACGCGCAGGTGCCGGCGTAGCGTGGTCTGGGCGAAGTTCCGGCAGAGCGAGGCCGGAGCCGCGCCGCAGTGCCAGACCACGCCCGTGTTTTCCTTATAGTCGAACTGAATCAGGTCGACGAAGAAGGGCGTGCCCCCGCCGGCCAGCAGTTTCAGCAGCTGCATGGTCACCGCGCCGTGGATGTCGCTCTCGCAACTGGCGGCCAGTCCCAGATCAGTCAGCAGGCCCAGGACCGCGCAAGGGGCGATGCCGAAATGGTCCGAGAACTCGGGCCAGCAGCGGACCGCGTAGCCGTCCAGCCGGTATTTTTCGGCCATTCGCTTGAAGGCGGTCAGCAGCCGGCCGGCCAGTTCCAGATCCGCGGGCGCCACGGCCGAGTTGGCGGCGGCCCGGGCCACGGCCTCGCGGCCGGCCACGACCTCGGCCGGAGCTAGCTGCTCGGCGGTCTTGACGATCTCCAGCAGTTCGAGCACCTCGACGGTCACGCCCAGGCGCGCGCGCAACTTGAGTTCGGAGAAGTTGGAGGTATAAAAGCCCGGCACCCGGCCGCCGGCCAGACCCAGGCGCAGCCGGCCGAGCGCGGCGCGGGCGGTCAGGCTCTGCAGCGGCTTGGCCACGGCCTGAGCGGCGGTTTCGGCCGTTCCCCAGGCGAAGGCGTACTTGCGCCTCAGCTGATGCAGGATATGGGCGGCCAGGTTCGCGCCGCAGAAGGAATTCTGCTCCAGGATGCCGCCCGCCAGCGGCGTCTCGGGATTGGCCAGCAGAATGATCGGCACGTTCAGCCGCTGGGCCACCAGCGGAATCATCGCCCCGACCGGAAAGGTGGCCAGGTGCAGGATGACGGCGTCGACCGCCTGGCGGTTGAACTCAGCCGCCAGCGCCTCGGCCTCGGCCTCGGTAGTCACCAGCCCGGAGCCATGTATTATTTCGGCGGGAAGTTTTTTCAGCGAACCCAGGGTCATGTCGGCCAGCTGGACGATCCGGGGCGTCTGCCAGCTGGCTTTGGAAAGGGGCATATAGCCTACTTTAATTTTCTGTATCATCTTTTCCTCGTTTTAGTTAAATTGACTTAAGACGCAAACAGGCTTTGCCTTGACCAAGGTCAGCTTACTTCATGGGGCGATTTTGACCATGACCCGGATGCGCAAAGACATGCACTTTTCGAACCTGGAGAGAGGATGAAATATTTCGCGGGTCTGGATTTCAGTCTGGCCGGCTCTTTCCGCGATTATTCCGCTCATCATCGCCACCGCCCGACCTATTACGGGTTGCAGTACAATCACTCCGGCGGCCTGCGCCTGCGGGTCGACGAGGGGCCGGTCCATCAGGTCGAGGGGGCCTATGCGTTTCTCACCCATCCGGGTGCGCTCTTCGAATACGGCCCCGGCGGCTCGAACCTGCGGCATCACAGCTATATCTGTTTTCACGGCCCGCGGGTAGAGCGCTATCGGGCAGGCGGCTTGTTTCCGCTCGATGCCGCCTCACCCCTGATCCCGGTCGCCCGGCCGGAGCGATTCCTGTCCGCCATGCAGGAGACCATCTCGCTCATCTTCGCGGAGCGCGACTATCACGATCGGGCCGTGCTGCGCCTGGAGGAGCTGCTGCTGCAACTACAGGAGCACGAGCCGGTCGCGGAGGAGTGCCACCAGACGCCGTTTCTGGCCGCGCTGGCCAGCGAAATCCGCCTCCAGCCCGAAAAGGCCTGGGACTTCGGCCGTATCTCCGCCGAATTGAATGTTTCGGAGACCCACTTCCGCCGGCTTTTCAAACGCTTCTGCGGCCAGGCGCCGCAGCAGTACCTGATCGAACAGCGCTTGCGCCGCGCCGCGCGTCTGCTCAGCGAAGGCCGCGAATTGGTCAAAAACGTGGCCGCACAGGTGGGGATCGACAATGAGTTCTACTTCTCCCGCCTCTTCAAGCGTAAATTCCGCCTGGCCCCGGCCGACTACCGGCGCGAGTTCGCCGGCACAGCGCTGGGGCCGGAGTAAACCGCGGAACTGCTGACCGCTCTGGGGGAACTTTTTTGCAAAAAAGTTCCCCCAGACCCCTTCAAAAAACTCTCAACCGGCGTTGCTGTTTCGAGCGTTCGGATGGGTAAACTCAACGTCCGTTCCATGCGTGCGACTCGCTCATCTGAACCTGTCGAACACGCGAAGCGTTTTATGGGTGTGCGGCACGCACTGCAAAAAATTCCCCCTGGCCTTTTCAAAAACTCTCATCTGGCTTTGCCGTTTCGAGCGTTCGGATGGGTAAACTCAACGTCTGTTTCATGCGTGCGACTCGTCCATCTGAACCTGTCGGACACACGAAGCGTTTTATGGGTGTGCGGCACGCACGATAAAAAAGTTTTCCCGGGAACGCTGTAACTAGGCTCGGTTATTGCCGTCCGGAAAGCGGCCGGGTATTATAGCCGGGCTATGGAAACCGAGTTCTTGACCGGCCGCCGGGCGCTGGTCGTCGGCGGCTCGCGGGGTCTGGGGCGGGAGATCGCCCTGGCCCTGGCCCGGGCCGGAGCGGCAGTGGCCCTGACTTATCATCAAGCCCGCGAGCAGGCGCTGCAGGTGGCCGAAGCTATTGCCGCGCGCGGCCGTCGGGCTTTGGTCCGGCCTTTGACGCTGGAGGAGCCGGCCGGCTTCGGCGCGCTCCTGGCCGAGTTGGCCGTGGCGTTGGGCGGGCTGGATTTGCTGGTGGTGAACGCGGGCGCGACCGGCGACCGGCTGCTCCTGCGGCTGGACGAAGCCGAGTGGGACCGGCTGGTGGAGGTCAATCTCTCCGGCCCGGCCCGGCTCTGCCGCGCGGCCCTGCCGCTGATGGGGGCGGGCGGGGCGATCGTGCTGATCGGTTCGCGCGCGGGGCTGACCGGCCGCGAAGGTCAGGCGGCTTACGGCGCGGCCAAGGCGGGGCTTACGGGCCTGGGGCGGACCCTGGCCCGGGAGGCCGCCCCGGCGGTGACGGTCAACGTGGTCGTGCCCGGCTACCTGCCCACGGACATGGGCTTGGCCGCGCCGGCGGAGGTGGTGGCGCGGGCTCGGCAGGAGAGCCTGACCGGCGAGCTGGGCGACGTGACGCGCACGGCCGAGTTCGTGGCCTGGCTGGCCGCGTCCGGGCAGGTCACGGGCCAGGTGTTCCGACTCGATTCGCGAATCTATTGAAAGGAAATTTGCGCATGAGCTTATGTTGCGGTTTGGTCGGTCTGCCCGGCTGCGGCAAGACCACGGTCTTCAACGCCATCACCGCCGCCGGGGCCGAGTCCTACGGCGGCCAGGAGTCGCACCGCGCCCAGGTGCCGGTGCCGGACGAGCGGATTCAGCCGCTGGCCGACCTCTATTCGACCCAGAAGCTCATTCCCGCCGTGCTGGAGGTGGTCGACATTCCCGGCTTGCAGAAGGGCTCGACCGTCGAGGGCGGCCGGGGCGGCAAGCTGCTGGGGCACATCAAGGACGTCGACGCCCTGGTGCACGTGGTGCGCGGCTACGCCGACCCGGCCCTGCCGCCCGAGACGCGCGAACCCGATCCGGTGCGCGACGTGGAGACCATCGATCTGGAGCTGATGGTCGCCGACGCCCAGACCCTGCGCAACAAGATCGAGCGCTTGAGCAAGCGCGCCCGGCACGGCGACAAAATAGTTGCCCGCGAAACCGCCGATTGCGAAAAAGTTCTGGCCGCGCTGGAGGAAGGCACGCCCGCGCGCAAGCAGAACCTGACGCCGACCGAGTTGCAGAGCGTCTACGAATGCAACCTGGCCTCGCTCAAGCCCGTGGTCTATGTGGCCAACATCAAGACCGCCGAGGACGCCGCCGGTCCGGCGGTGGCGGCGTTGCAGGCCTGGGCCGAGGCCGAGGGCGGGGCGGCGGTGGTCATCCGCGCCCGCGACGAGGCCGACATCGCCGAGCTGCCGACGGCCGACCAGATCGTCTTCCTCGCGGATCTGGGCTTGAAGGAAACCTCGCGCGACCGGCTGATCCGGGTGGCCTACCGGACCCTGGGGCTGGTCGACTTCTTTACCGCCGGTCCCAAGGAGGTGCACGTCTGGACCTGCCGGGAGGGGACCAAGGCCCCGCAGGCGGCGGGCAAGATCCACTCGGACATGGAGCAGGGCTTCATCCGCATGGAGGTGATCCGCTGCGAGGATCTGCTCGCCCTGGGTTCGGAAGCGGCCGTGGCCAAGGCCGGCAAGCAGCGGGTGGAGGGCAAGGACTACGTGGTCCGCGACGGCGACATTGTGGTGATCCGGTTCAATAAATGACGCCCCGGCCGGCATAAAGCTTGACATTTTGCGGCCAGGGCTTAGGATAGACCGAGCTTTGCACGCGGAGAGGTGGCAGAGCGGTTGAATGCACAGGCTTGCTAAGCCTGCAAACGGGTTTAACCTGTTTCGAGGGTTCGAATCCCTCCCTCTCCGCCAATAGTAAACCAGGGCAGCGGGAAACCGCTGCCCTTTTTCGTAACCCCTTGTTTTTCAAGCCAATATCTCTATATTCTTACCTCCAGCGACTCACCTATCATCACTGATTTTCACTGTGTAGCGTTGCGTAATTCGGCGAAGAAAAATTGATTAAACGGGTAGCGGA
>CAYMGG010000237.1:0-9440 GCA_964389915.1 uncultured Planctomycetaceae bacterium | reverse complement strand
CACCGACCAGGAGCCGCTGGAGCTCGAATTCGGCGACAACCTCATCCTGCGGTCGCTGGGCGAGGGCGAGAGCCGGACGCTGTGGAAACTGCCGGCCGCTCAATTAAGCCCGGCGCCGGCCCCCGAGGTCACGCTGAAACTGACCCAACTGGGAGCCTACTGCTTCGTAAAATTGCAGGACTGCCTGATCGCCATGCTCAAATGCCGGGCCGGCGAGGTGCGGCTGGTCAAGGCCGAGGGCGAGGTTTCGGCCTGGCAGGAACTGCCCCTTCAGGGACGCAACGTCCGCCAGGCCGGCCAGCCCATCCCCCGGGTGGCGATCCAGAACGTGCTGGGCTGGGTGCCGGCCGACACCTTCACCTCCTCGCTGGTCAATGCCACGCACGATTTCCCGGTGACGCCGCCGGCGGATTTCATTCGCCGCGACATCCGCCTGATGCGGGAGAAGGGCTGGAACGTGGCGGCGGTGGACTTCACCTTCTTCGCCGACTACCGCGTGCAGCGCCAGTACCATATGCTCCGCGACTGGATCCGGGCCGCCGAACAGGAGCAAACCGAAGATTTCCACGTCCTGCCCTATCTGGAGGTAGGCACCTTTTCGTCCGCGGCCATCAAAAACGACAAGAAAGCCCCGGCCAAGGGGCGGATCGAGGTCGACGCCGAGTTCACCGCCATGGCCATGGTCTACCTGATGGAGGAGTACGGCCGGCATCCGCGTTGGCTCAAATTCCAGGGCCGGCCGGTCTTCGGGGTCTACCGCGCCAACCACAATACGGCCGAATACTGGGGTGAGGTCCGCCGCCTGGCCGCCGCCTACGGCTGGGACTACTTCATCTTCGGCGACCTGGGCAGCCTCCAGTCCGCGGTCCGGGGCACCTTCGATTACAACGAATGGCGGCCCTACGGCGAGGTGCTGGACGCGGTCTACTCCTTCAGCGCCTCGATGCTGGAGGTCTCGCTGGACCTGCCGGCCAAGTTCCGCGAATGCTTTTCGACCCTGAAAAACCCGCCGCTGATCGGCTGCACCATCCGGCCCGGCTATCTGAGCGCCCGGCCCAACAACAAGAACTGGATCTCGCCGCGCGGCACGGAGATCGTGGTCAAAAGCTGGGAGAAGGCCCTGCAATACGAGCCGGCCTTTGTCCACGCCACGACCTGGAACGACTACAACGAGGCCACCCAGTTCAGCAACTCCTTCAGCCTTTCGACCAGCCTGCTGGAGATCAGCCAGTATTACCTGAACCAGTATTTCCAGCGGCCGCCGCTGCCGGGCCGGCCGGGCGAACCTTACGCCGTGCTCTCGTATTTCAAGGTCACGCAAGGGCGCGAGCCGGTCAAGTTCCGCGTCCTCTGCCTGCCCACGGCCGCCGGGCCCAAGCGCGGCCGGTGGCAGCTGACGCTGCGGGACCAGCAGGACGCGGTGCTGGCCCAGGCCGCCAGCGAGGAGCTGGATCTGACCCAACCCGTCACCTGGCAGTGGACCTGGCCGGGCGAGATCGACAAGCGGCGGACGCGGGTGGTCAGAGTGCAGCTGAGCTTCAGCGGCGAGGCGGGGACCAAGGAATACCGCCACCTGCCCGACCTGGCCGTGATCGACGGCAACACCTACGGCGACGAGCTATACTATCTGGTCCCCCTGCACCGGTTGGCGGCGGCGGACAAGGGGATCGCCCTGCGGGTCAACGGTTCGCCGGCCGCGGTGGTCCCGCACGAGAGCCTGGTGGACCTGCGGCTCCAGCTGACCGGCGGGGCGGCCGACCAGACCTACGTCGGGGTGGCGGCCAACAGCTACCTGCTGCGCCTGGCGGGCAGCCTGACCCAGGACGGGGTCTGGCGCGTCCCGTCCTTCGGCTATCACGGGGCCAAGCTCGTCTCCGCCGAGCCGGCGGAGTCCGGCCGCTTCGTCGACGTCCGCCAGGACGACTGGCCGCACGGCGACGTCTATTACTGCGCCCAGGCCCAGTTCGCCGACGGCACGGTCGCCTGGTCGCCCACGGTCTTCGCCTTGCCCGCCTTCAGCCCCGAGGACATCGCCGCCCAGTGGGTCTTCTCCCCGCGTTTTGCGCCGGACGAAGGCAAACTGCTCGACCGCACCCAGCGCCAGGCCGGGCTGGAGGCCGCCCCCGGCAACGGACCGGTTAAGTATGTGGGGCTGCCCGGCAAGCTCGACGTCCTGCGCTGCGACGGGCACCAGCGCTATTACACCGCCCTCGACGCCCTGCCCAACGGCCCCTGCGCCCTGGAGGTGGTGTTCCGGCCGGAGGTGGTCGACCGCCAGCAGATTCTCTGCATCCAGCGCGGGGCCCAGGCGACCCTGTTCATCGACACCGACGGCCGGCTGGTGGCCCGGCGGCTGCCGGAGAACCGCGACTATCCGAGCCCTTACGTGGACGTGCGCTCCGGCCAGCCGCTGGCCAAGGGGCGGTTCTATCAGGCCGTGGCGGTGTTCGACGGTTCGAGCCTCAAGCTCTACCTCAACGGCCGGCTCGAAGCCGAAGCCCCCTGCTTCGGCCGGCGCTCGACCGAGATGTTCGTGATCGGCGGGCCGGCCTTGCCGCGCAGCGTGCTGGACAAAAAGCCGGACCCGGCCGTCTCGCACGTGATCCAGGAGATCGACGGGGTGGGCGACTCGTCCTTTTACAACGGGCTGCTGATCCGACTGACGCTCTTCAGCCGGGCCTTGACGGCCGAGGAGGTGGCCGCCTCCCACGCGCGCCTGGGAACGGCCAGCTTCTGGGAGTAAGCGTTGGCGTGAGAAGCTCGGATCGGCGTTTCAGTCCAGGCTGTGTCTGAAAAGAACGGTCTATAGTGTTCGCCTGAAAACCAGGCCAACCTGACAACCGAAAAGCGCGCTTCTTTTCAGACGCAGCCTAGCGGCGGACCATGGCGATGATCTCGCGAACGCGCAGCTCGAAGAAATTGTTCTGGTGCGCCGCCCGGAGCACGACCGCCGCATCCGCCCCCTTGCCGCTGCCGCCCACGGCAATGAGGTCCCGGTCGGTCGGAACCGCGCCGGCATCGGCGGCCATGACCGCCACCTCGACGGCCACCTTGATCCCTTCGCCGAAGAGGCGCAAGGTGGCGGCAATCAGTTCGGGATAGTTGGGCCCGCCGAATTTTTTGCTGATCGACCGCGAGATGCCGGAGAGCGCATGCGAAGACACGACGGCTTGGACCTTCAGCGCCTCCAGCTTTTTGCGCGTGCCCGGTTTGAGGGCCACGCCGTCGCCCCCGGCCCAGCCGGCATGGTTGGTGACGGCCGTAAGGGCCACTCCCGGCCCGAGCCCGGCGGCGAATTTCAGGGCCGTCTCGCCGGTGGTCGAGGCCAGAACCACCGCCTTGATCCGCAGCCGGCTCGCGGCCAGTCGGACCGCTTCAATGACGGCCGGCGTGTTGCCCCGGCCCGGCTTTTCGAAATAGAGGGTCTCGATTTTCATGGCGCACTCTTCCTCCCGGCGGCAGGGGCAGCTCACTTCCCGTGAATGAGCTTGATGACCTGCGCGTTCCTGCGGCTGATTTCAATATAGGCCACGCCCCCCACATACCCGGGCGGGAGCGTGCCTTCAATAATAAAAACTTCGCCCTGGGCTTTTATCACCCAGGGCCGCTCTTTCAACACTTGTCGGCCATAGACCGCCACCAGCACCACTTCCGCAATCTTGACCGCGCTCTGCTGGTCAAGGTGCAAATCAACGCCCAGGGCCGGCTCCGCCTCTTCCGCCAGACCGCACGGATAACTCAGCCCTATCGTCGCAGCCGCCAACAACACCAAAGGCCCGATTATTTTCATGGCGTGCTCTCCGCTTCGGAGTCAGGCTGCCGGCGGCTTTCCCGCGGCAGCAATTGCATGAGCAGTATCGGCAGCAAGGCGGCCACAAGCCGACCGCTCGCCGCCAGGCCCAGCGCCGCCAAAAGCAGGGCCAGCCAGAACCCGGCCTGCGCTCGCGCGCCGCGCGACGGCGAATAGTCGCCGCGCCCCAGCCGCCGCAACTGCCGGCCGGCCGAAATCACCAGCAGCAGGCCCAGGCCAATATACACCCCCAGCAGCAGATAAACCAAGAGCGGAATGCTCCCGCCGCCCCGCCCGCTCAGGCCCGGCGCCGGCCGGCGGGTGATGACGTACAGAATGGCCGCCTCGCCCAGATACGGGGCGTCCGCCGCGCTGGAGAGCAGGCGCGGCCAGGCCAGGGTCCCGTCCGCCAACGGCCAGGAGGTGGCCAGCAGCTCGGCCGCCAGCGGCCAGGCGTGGTCGAACCGGCCGTTCACGCGGGCGGCGCCCACGCCGAAGGCGCAGGCCGCTAGGCCATAGCCGGCCAGCACCGGGCCGGAGTCCACGTCCATGTACCACTCCCCTTCCGCCAGATCGCGCGGAAACTCGCGAAACCCGGCGGCGGTCCAGCGGGTCTGCCAGAAATAACGCTCGTATTGCGCGTACCATTGCGCGGCCGACGCGGGCCAGAGTTCGGGCGCGAAGAGGCAGACGTAAGAATTGCCGCAGCCGCGCGAAGGCCCGTCCGCCTGGCCCTTCCAGGGGCAGGCGGCATACGGCACCAGCCCCCGCTGGTCCAGGGCCGCGCCCTGAAATCCCCGCTCGGCCTGGGCGACAAAAGCCGAATAATCCCGCCCCAGCGTCTGCCCGGCCCGGCGGATGCAGGCGATGGCCGTCAGCACGTCGCCCGGATAGCACTCGCCCGGATAGTCGTTGAGCAGGCCGTGCGGGCTGCGGGCCAGATCTTCGGCCAGATTGTCGCTCAGCTCCCGCAACTGGGCCAGATGCGAGGTATCGCCGGTCAGATTGGCGTGACTGGTCAGCGCGGCGATAAGCAGCATGCGGTAAAAGACGTTCTCGGTCAGCAGGTAAACGTCGCCCCAATGCTGCTTGACCCAGGCGGCGTGATTGGGATCGATCACCAGGTCGAGCGCGGCGTCGACGGCCGGCCGCGCGTATTCGCGGGGCGCGGGAGTCTGCCGCGCCCCGCGCTCCCACTCCGCCTGCAACGACTCGGTGGCCCAGAGATAGAAGACCGAGCCGAAGAGCGGCCACTCCGTGCCGGCGACGTCGTCGGTGCTCAGTTCGGTCGCCCGCCCGGAAGCGACGCGCGCCTCGGCCCAGCGGGCGTAGGCCGGAGTCAGGTTCCGGTGCAGCCGCCAGGCCGCCTGCGGCAAGGCGTCCTCCCGCCAGCCGCGGTCGGGCAGGTCGCGCAGAACCAGGACCGCCGGAATCAGGAAGAAATACAGCCCCAGCCCGCCCCGGACCAGGCTATTGACCAGACGGCACAGGCTGCCAACGCAGATCCGGCGGGGATTATTCATGGCTGCTCCTGGCGATTCGGCCGGCCCGGCCATTTGTAGCCGCGGGTATATTCCTCCAGCGCGGCGATGCGGGCGAAATCGTAGTCGCCTTGCGGCCGGATGGCGTGAGCCGCCAGACAACGGCGCGCCCAGAGGCGCGACAATTCGCCGTAGGTCCAGCGCGGATGTGCCGTCGCCTCCGCCTCGAGCAGGTCGAGGTCGCGCTGCAAAAGGGCGGCCACGCCTTGACGAATCACCGGATCGGACGCATCGAGCAGGGCCAACAGCGGCGGCAAACCTTCAGCCGACCAGGGCTGGCTGATCAATTGATAGGCCGGGCCGATCCGGCCGGCCAGGATCTGACGGGCATTGAAGGAATGCGCCAGGTAATCCAGCGGGCAAAAATGCAAGGCCAGCAGGGCCAGGAATAGAGCCGCCAGCTGCCGCCGCACGAGCCAGAGAAAGCTCCGGTGCGCCTGGATCTTGTACCCGACCAGCAGCAGCCCGACCACGACCAGGGTGATGCCGCAGAAGCCCACCTGCCGCCAGCGGGTCAGGCCGTTAAAGCTGACGTACAAGCCCAGGCGCTGATAGGCGAAACTGACCAGCAGCAGGTTCTGCAACAGCCAGACCCCGGCCAAGCCGCGCAATACCTTGACGCGGGGATGGTGATTCAACTCCCCGGCGAAGACGATCCCCAGCACCAGCGAAGTCACGGCCAGGGCCACGGTCAGCCAGGTCGCGCCGTCGATGGCGTAGGCGGAATAATCGACTCCGGCCGGCAAGTCTCCGCGAATCCACAGGTCGGTCAGGTCGATCCGGTTATAGGCGGCGAAGAGCAGGTTCACCCCCACCAGCGTGTTGCGCGCCATCAGGTAGAACCGGGGCGAGGCCGGCTCGGCGGGCAGGCTTTCGGCCAGGCTTTCGGTCCCGCCCAACCAAACTTTGAGCCGGTCCAGCGGTATCGCCACGGGCAGCAGCCACAGCGCGGCCAGCAGCCCGGCCAAAACCCAGAAAGCCACCCGGTCCGCGCCTGGCAGCCAGTTGCTGCAATCGATGAACCAATTGTACAGCCAATCCCCGGCCTGGCTCAGCCACGCGGCGACCTGCGGATTGCCGAGACTGAATATGGCCAGAAAGACGCCGACCACGCCCAGCGGCGCCCCCCAGGTCCAAAGGTCGACCCGATTCAGCCACCGACACAGGGGAATCCGGTTGATGGCCTGGCCCAGAGCCACCCCTCCCCACGGCGAATGCGCCAGCGAACCGAAGAAGGAACTGCCCAGTTCCAACAGGCAACCGGTCAGGCCGACCCGCCGGGCGGCCAGATAAAACAGCAGGATCAATCCGACCACCAGGCTGAGCGAATCGCTGGCCCAAAGCGTCTTCAGAGCCAAGAGAGCGATCAGCCCGGCCGGCCAGAGACAGGCGGCCCGCCCGCCTCCATCCCCGGCGGCAAAAATCAGCCCGCCCACCAGCATGAAAAGCAGCGCGTACCCCAATCCGGCGCTGCCCTGATAGATGAAGAAATCCAGCAGCCCGACCAGCACTAACGCCGTCAAGGCCGTCCGGTCGCTAGGCACGGGCAACGGAGGCAGCTTCGGCCAGGACCATTCCTGCGCCCCCCGGGCGATGTAATCGTCCACCTTGGCCTCGGTCGAATCGTTCGGTTCGCAGCCCGCGGCGCTCATGTTCTCCCCTCTCGTCTGAAGGATGGAATCAACCGCGTTTCTCGCGGCCACCGCGCCGCCAATCCGGTCTTTGCCGACACCGCCTAACCGGCTGTTGAAAAAGGCCTGCTACCCGGGCGCCAATCGGGTCTGGCCTTCCGGCGGAGAGGTCTTCTGCATGGTCACCGCGTTGCGAGTCGCCTCCTTGAGCACGGACTCCAGGGCCTGCAAATAACGTAGAAAGTTGTCTCGGCCCTCCGGCGAGAGGAAGACCGTCGTCTGGGGCCGGGCCGCCACGAACTCCTTTTCGATGCGCACCGCCCCCGCCGCCTGGAGCGCTTTCAAATGCCGGCTCAGGTTGCCGTCGGTCAGGTTGCAGGCGGCCTTCAATTCCGCAAAGGTCAGGCCCGTGGGCGCGCCGGCCAGAGCCGACACGATCGCCAGCCGATTGGGAACATGAAAGAGCGTCTCCAACTCCGCATAGGGATTGTCGATTTTGCGGCTCATAAAAAAATCCTCACTCGCTCAGCCTCGGCGCAGAATCGGACAATAGAAAAAAATCCCGCAGCGTGGCGTGGGGCCGCTGATTGAAATAGAAGAGCAAGCCGCCCGCGCCTTCGCCGAACCCAAAGACCAGCCCCATGGGCCAGGGATTGAGAAACTCGCCCCCCCACAGCAGGCAGAGAGCGCCCGCCAGCAAGTAATAAAGCCCCACCCACCAGATGCCACGCGGCAGAACCCAGCGCGAGGCCAGATTGGCCAGGCCGAACAATCCCATCCAAAGCCCGAACAAATGCTCCAGGTGCCCGCTCTGGATCATGGCCAAGGTCGCCACGCCGCCGAACAGGATGGGCGGCAAAGGGTCGACCGCCGGCAATAGCTGCCGCCAGTCCCGCCGCTCGCCGGGTTCTGACCAATACCAGGCCAGGAGCGCCCCGTAATTGCCGGCAAAGGCGATCAGGAACACCAAGCCCCAACCGCAGAGGTGGGCCAGAGACGTGCGGGGAAAGAACGGCTGGGCCATGACCGCCGCCCCGACCAGGGCGGAAATGCCGCAATAGGCCCGGGTCCGGCCGGAATAGCCCCGGAAGCGCTGCGACTCGACCACGCGCTGGCGAACTTCCCGCACTTGGGCCAAGGCTTGCTGCAAATTATCTAATTGCATATGGCACTCCTTTTATCCAACCATAGCGCAAAGTACTTTGCCGCGCAAATTATAAATTCGATTTCTCTTTCCACCCCCGCCTAGGCCGGCATCTGGCATCCTAGCCACCCTATGATGTTTTTAAATACCTATCGATAAATGAATTAACTGAATGTTTTGACTATTCCCGCGCGCCAAAATCTGGCGCAGTAAATTGCATCTGGCTTTAAGTAAACTAGTATTTACGCAAGCACGAATGGTCAAAACAAGGTCAAAAGCATGAAACCCAGCCACAAAGTCTTGAACGAAATCGCCTGCTCCCAGCAGGGCTATTTCACTGTCCAACAGGCTAAAAGCTGTGGTTTCGGCAGTCCGTTACAAGCCTATCACTGCCAGGCCGGACATTGGCAATGGATTCAGCGAGGCCTATATCGGCTGGCCGGCCAGTCCGATTCGATGGCCGCCAATTATGCCCGCTGGTTCCTCTGGAGCCGAAATTCCGCGCAGCAGGCCCAGGGCGTAATCAGCCACGAGAGCGCTTTGGCGTGGCACGGTCTGGGCGAATATGACGCCGCGCTGGTCCACCTGACCGTCTCCCCGGCGTTTCGCAAACAAAACCAACCAGTTGGTTGTTTTTTGCACAAAGCCAACCTCAATCTCTCCGCCCTGGATTCTCCGGGCGGTTTCCTGGTGACCAATCCGCTGCAAACCCTGACCGACCTGCGCCCGGCGCTGGAAGCCGCCGGCCGCTGGCAGGAGACGCTGGGCAGCGCCCTGACCAAACAGTTGATAACCGGCGAGGATGCCTCCCGCCTGGGATTGTCCCGGGCGGCCGAACCGGAAACCGTACCGCCGCTGGCGGTGTTGCCGCAACCGATCGAATCAGGGTTCCTGCATGAAAAGGTCTTCCAGATGCTGGGCTGCAAAAACTATCGTAGGCGTTCCGCGGGATGGGGAGAGTCGCGCCGCCGCCAGGCCGGCTTCACCCTGGTGGAACTGCTGGTCGTAATCACCATCATCAGCCTGCTGGCGGCCATGCTGCTGCCCGTGCTCGACAAGTCGCTCCAACTGGCGCGCCAGACCTGCTGCCAGAACAACCTCAAGCAGGTCGGCAGTTGCTTCTGGCTGTACGCCGACGACAACGGCGGCTTCCTGCCCCCGTTCCGCGGCTACACCTTCCGCACGGCGACGGCCAGCTACGAATACTGGCCGGTCTATCTCTCCAAATACCTGGACCGGCTGCGCAACAACGGCCGCACCTCGGGCCTGTTCCTCTGCCCGGCCGACCCGGCGCCCTACGGGATAGACGGCGCCACCGGCCGGCCCAGCGCCTA
>CAYMGG010000236.1:8958-9457 GCA_964389915.1 uncultured Planctomycetaceae bacterium | reverse complement strand
TTTGGGGAACCTTTTTTGCAAAAAAGGTTCCCTAAACCCCACCAAAAAACTCTCATCCTGTTCACCAGACCCGGACGCTAGTCGGCCATCAATAACTTGAGTTGATATGAGAGGATTAGGGGCATCGGCTGTAGCGTTTCTGAGTTAGGCCAGGATGAGACGGGCACGCCACATTCAAGCTAGAGTAATCCGCCGCTATCTGCCTATCGTTATGCCGAACTGCTTGCGGCAATCTGAAGGTTCTTGATATCCCGTGACGGTGGCGCGCCGAACAAGCGGCTGTATTCCCTGCTGAACTGGGACGGGCTTTCGTATCCGACATCGAAAGCGGTCGTCGTCGCATCCCTGTGTTCCGTCAGCATCAACCTTCGCGCTTCATAAAGGCGCAAGGTCTTCTGGTATTGCAGCGGGCTCATGGCCGTCAGCGACCGGAAATGCTGGTGAAAGCTGGATTTGCTCATATTTACCTGCGAGGCCAGTTCATCCACTTTCAGCGGTT
>CAYMGG010000236.1:0-8948 GCA_964389915.1 uncultured Planctomycetaceae bacterium | reverse complement strand
ACGGCGCGCGCAATTTGCAGGCTTTGGCTGCCGGCGATCTGCCGGAGGCGCGGGCCTTGATCGCTCATCAGCAGGCGGTAGCAGATCTCCCGTTTGATCATGGGCGCAAGCACGGGAATGCTCTCCGGTTCATCCAGCAGATCAATCAGGCGCTGGAATGACTTGATCAGCGGCAACGAGACCTCCGTCGTCGACATGCCGCGTGCGGTCTGCTGCGGGGTGAAGAGCGGCAGATCGCTGTCGGCCATGAGTTGCGTCACCGCACGCAGGTCGATCTTGAGCAAGATCCCCAGATACGGCGCTTCTACGACATTGGCCATGATCGGCAGGTCCAGAGACGAGATCAGAAAATGCCGGGAGTCATAGATGTACGGTTCGTCCCCCAGCAGCACGCGCTTGGCGCCTCGCGTGGTGAAGCAGATGCTGGGTTCGTGCAAGTAGCAGGCGGGCTCGGTGAGCGTATCGATCCGGCGCAGCAGCAGTCCCGGAATGGTGGTGATGGCGCAATCCTCATCCTTCGTCCAGCGAGCAACCGCTGCCGCAAGCGCCTCCATGGCCACGTCGACGGCGTCAGAGTGCCGGCCGCCGCCTAAATCCTTCTTGGGCATAATATTCCTCCCCTAATCGCCTAACCCGATACTACCACGCAATTCGCCGGTAGCAAGGAGGGATGCCGAACTCTCGGACGATCAGGCAAGAAACAGCTACGATCGGCCTAGCGTTGTGAAAGGCGTGCCGGGTAGAATTCAAGTATCGATACCGGGCTTTTTGCAGAGGAGACAGACAAATGCGGTTTGAATTTTACAATCCGACCCGTCTGGTGTTTGGCGCCGGTTCGCTTGCCCGTTTGGGGGAAGTCGCGGCGAAATATGGCAAGCGCGCCTTGCTGGTCACCGGCGGCGGCAGCGTCAAGCGCTGCGGCACCTTCGCCCGGGCGGTCAAGAGTCTGGCCGAGGCGGGCGTATCGGTCTTCGAGTGTGAGGGCGTCGAACCTAATCCGCGAATCACCTCGGTGAAACGCGGAGCCGCCACGGCGCGGGAAAACCAGTGCGACCTGGTGATCGCCCTCGGCGGCGGCAGCACTATGGATGCCTCCAAGGTAATGGCGGCGGCGGTGCATTACGCTGGCGATCCGTGGGACATGATTTATCACGGCCAGCAGAACGTGCACCGTCCGACCAAAGCCCTCCCGCTGATCACCGTGCCGACTCTGGCCGCGACGGGATCGGAGATGAACTGCGGCGCGGTCATCTCGAACGAGGAGACGAAGGAGAAATCCTTTGTGCAGGCCGAGTGCCTGTATCCGCAGGTGGCGCTGCTCGATCCGGAGTTGACCCTAACCGTGCCGAAAGACCAGACGGCGTACGGCGTCTGCGATCTGATTACCCACGTCACCGAAGGCTATCTCAACGGGGCCGACCATACGCCGATCCAGGACCGCTTTGCCGAAGGCGTGATTCTGACCGCCATGGAGTATGGCCCCAAAGCCATCGCGGATGGGAACGATCTGAACGCGCGCACGCAGGTGATGTGGGCGGCGACGGTCGCGCTTAACGGCTGGGTGCAGGCCGGGGCGCGAGGCGGCTATCCGGTTCACATGATCGAGCATACCGTTTCGGCTTACCACGACATCACCCATGCGGCGGGCCTGGCGATCATCAATCCGTCCTGGATGCGCTTCGCGGCGGGAACCAATACGGCCAAATTTGTTCAGTTTGCGGAGCGCATTTTCGGCCTGTCGGCAAAGGGGCCGAAGGATCTGGATTGCGCGCTGGCGGGAATCGACCAGTTCGAGACATTTCTCAAATCCATCGGTTGCCCCACGCGATTCTCGGAGCTGGGTATCGACCGGACGTTGATCGAGACCTACGCCAAGGAAACGCTTCGCATTATCCACGACGAAAACGGCAGGCTTTCGGGGCGTCCGCCGATGACGGAGGCCGATATCGTGGCGGTATTGAAGGCGGCGCTGTAACCAGAAAACGGAGAACCGAAAAGGAGCTCGCCATGTTGAAGCGAAAACTCGGAAACCGCAACCTGGAGGTTTCGGCCCTGGGTTTGGGTTGTATGCGAATGTCCTTTGGAGATGCGCCCATCGGTATCCGCCGGGAAATGATCACCTTCCTTCACCAAGCGGTGGAGCGTGGCGTGACCTTTTTTGACACCGCCGAAGTCTACGGCCCTTTTACCAATGAAGACTTGGTCGGCGAAGCGTTGGAGCCCTTCAAGGGCGAGGTGGTCATCGCCACCAAGTTTGGCTTCAAACACGACGGCAACAAAGGACCGACGCCCGGAACCGGCCTGGATAGCCGCCCCGAGCAGATCAAGCGGGTGGCCGACGAATCCCTTCAGCGACTTCGGGTAGACGCCATTGACCTCTTCTATCAGCATCGCCCCGACCCCAATGTGCCGATTGAAGAGGTGGCCGGCGCGGTGAAAGACCTGATCCAGGCCGGCAAGGTCAAGCACTTCGGGCTTTCGGAATCCAATGCCGAGCAGATCCGCCGGGCCCATGCCGTGCAACCGGTGACCGCCCTCCAGAGCGAGTACTCCATCTGGTGGAGGGCGATTGAGGACGAAATCCTCCCCACCTGCGAGGAACTCGGTATTGGTCTAGTGCCCTACAGTCCGCTGGGACGGGGCTATCTGACCGGCACCATCACCGAAAGCAGCACCTTTGCCGCCAACGACATCCGCAGCAAGAATCCCCGCTTCACGCCGGAGGCGATCAAAGCCAACCGGGCGGTGGTGGACCTGCTGGAACGGATCGGAGTGGAGAAAGGCGGCGCGACACCGGCCCAGATCGCGCTGGCGTGGTTGCTGGCGCAGAAGCCCTGGATCGTGCCCATCCCCGGATCACGCAAACTGGAACGACTGGACGAGAATCTCGGGGCAGTCTCCATCAAACTCACTCCTGAGGATCTACGGAAAATCGCCGAAGCGGTTGGACAGATGACGATTCTCGGCAATCGGTATTAAGGTCAGGTTTAGAGGATGCCACTCATGAGTAAAACGGTTTTGATTCTCTCCAGTAGCCCCCGCAAGGGGGGCAACTCCGACACCCTCTGCGACCAGTTCATGGCGGGGGCCAAAGAGGCCGGCCATAGCGTGGAGAAGATTCGCCTGGCGGAGAAAACCATCCGCTACTGCACCGGCTGCGGAGCCTGCTTTGATCGGAGTCACGGATGTCCCCAGAAAGACGACATGGCCGAGATTCTGGAGAAGATGATCCGAGCCGACGTGATCGTCATGGCGACACCGGTCTACTTCTACACCATGTGCGGACAGATGAAGACGCTGATCGACCGCATATGCGCCCGCTACACCGAAGTCACGAACAAGGAGATGTACTTTCTCCTGACAGCGGCGGTCACGGGCAAGAAGGCACTGGAACGGACGGTGGAGGAATTCCGCGGTCTTATGGATTGCCTCGACGGGGCGAAGGAATGCGGCATCCTCTACGGCACCGGCGCCTGGAACCTTGGCGATATCAAGAACAGCAAGGCCATGGAGGATGCCCACAAGCTGGGAAAGAACGCATAAGATTGGAGGTGCGCGCATGAAGGTCATTCGAAACGGTTCGCAGCCAGCCATCAAAGGCCCTGCCGATTGGTTCACCGGAACCGTCCGGATCGATCCGTTTTTCCTGAAGGCCAATATGCCGTCCCCGCTGACCAGCGCTTGCGTCACCTTTGAGCCGGGGGCGCGGACCGCCTGGCATACCCACCCGGTCGGGCAGCTGTTGATTGGCTTGTCCGGTTTTGGACGGGTGCGGCACGAAGGCGGTCCGATCGAAGAGATCCGCCCCGGCGACGCGATCTGGTTCGAACCGGGCGAAAAACACTGGCATGGCGCGTCCCCCACGACGGCGATGAGCCATATCGCCCTTCAGGAGGAACAGGCCGGAAGCGCCGTTGAATGGCGGGAGCACGTCAGCGATGCGGAGTACTCGTCCTGAGTCTGCGCATCGCAGGCGCGTCCGGACAGAGGCAGCGCAGGGAATTTTCTTGAAATAAATCCTGCGAAGTCAAAAAATAAGCCCTATTCTCTGGGCTATTTTGCATCACTTCGCATCGTTTTTTCTCTTCCCTCGGAGGGCGGCATGCGTACTCGCCAGCTGGTCTGGGTGTTGATCGGTCTCGTCTGGTTTCTATCGGCCCGCGGTCGCGCGGAAGAGGCATTGGTCTCCGGACTGGATGAAGTCGCGGAAAAAGCGCGCGCCGCGTTCCAGATTCCGGGGCTGGCGGTGGGCGTGGTTCGCGGCGACGAGGCGATCTATGCCAAAGGCTTTGGCGTATGCAAGCTGGGGGAAAATGCCCCCGTGACGGCGGACACAGTTTTTCCGATCGCTTCCACCTCCAAGGCCTTCACCTCCGCCGCGCTCGGTATCCTGGTCAGCGAAGGCAAAATCGGCTGGGACGATCCGGTCTGCAAACACCTGACCGGTTTTCAACTCTACGACAGCTACGTGACCCAGAACACGACCATCCGCGATCTGCTCTGCCACCGTTCGGGGCTGAGCGGCGACGGCACGGTGACCGTACAATGGAATTACAGCCGGACCGAATTGCTCAACCGGCTGAGCTTCGTCGCTCCCGAAGGCGGATTCCGCACGCAATGGAACTATTCGAACCTCGGCATCCTGGTGGCCGGCCAGGTGATCCCGGCGGTCACGGGGCAGAGCTGGGATGAATTTGTGGCCCAGCGCATCTTCAAGCCGCTGGGGATGAATTCCAGCAGCACCTCGCTTGACGGCTTGGCCAAGCTGCCGTCGGTGGCCAGTCCGCACGGCTTGTGGAACGGCGGCGTGGTGCCGATCCCGTATTTGAACCTGGCGTCGCAGGGGCCGGCCGGGTCGGTCAATTCGACCGTGCGCGACATGACCCAATGGCTGCGCCTCCAACTCAACGCCGGCCAATACGCCGGCCGGCAGATAATCGGCGCCGAGGCCGTCGCGGAGATGCATCGCCCCCAGGTCATCTGTCCGCCGAAGGCGAAGAACCATCCGTTCGCCGAGAGCAACACCTTCACCAATTACGGGCTGTGCTGGGGCGTGGAGGATTATTACGGCACGCTGGTCGTTATGCACACGGGCGAGAGCGACGGTGTTTCTTCGATCGTGATGCTCCTGCCGCAATACAAGGTCGGTGTGGTCGTGCTGACCAACCTTTTCGGCAAGAACTACGCCACCAACGCCATCGCCTACAGCCTGCTCGATCGCCTGGTGAATCGAAAGACGGACTGGGTCGGCGTGCTCGCCGATATCCGGCAAAAAGCCATCGCCAAAACCGCCGCGCAAATCGAAGCGTTGCGCCAGACCCGCGTGCCCGACACCAAGCCCACTTTCGATCTGGCGAAATACGCCGGGACGTACAACAATCCCCTGTATGGGGACGTGGTCGTCGCGCTGGTCGACGGGAAACTGACTTTCACCGCCGGTGCGCTCCAGGCGCCGTTGGAGCCCTGGAACTACGACACCTTCGAAATGAAATGGTCGCGGCCCAATCAAGTCAACGAGATGCCGAATTGTGCGAATTTCGCCATCGACATGAGCGGGAACCCGAGCACGCTGCACTGGCTGATCGGCGGCGGTGAGTTCGCCGTCTTCCACGCGGTCCGACAGTAAGCAGTGGTTTGAAAAGCCTGTCGCGGCGTTTGATCCGGCGCCGCGGCCGCGCCAACGCCTTTATAAACCTCAAAAATGCCGCAGCTTTTGCCGAGTCGGACTTCTAAAGCACATTCTACGCAATGCCGCCGGCCCCTCCCCAACGGGGGGGGGCCGGCGCGGCTTTTATTTCGCCGCATCCGCTTTGGCTTTGACCGGCTCGGCCACTAGATTCAGCTTATTGCCCGACACCCAGGGGTGCCAGGCCAGTTCTGGCGTATGTCCCGGAATGGCGCTCGCCAGGGCCTCGAAATTGCCCGCGAGCGAATCGGCTTCGATCACGTCCTCGATCACTTGGCCCGCTTGGATCTCCCGGGGATTAGCCGTGACCACCTCCAGGCGGCCGCCCAATGTCGCCGCGCCGTGTATGCGCAGGCGGCTGGACTCGCCGTTGGCCGCCACGACCAGCTTCAGACCGCCGGCGAGCCGCTGCACATAATCGGTCTTCTCCCCCTCCCCCCCGAAGGTCAGGACGCCCGGCTTGGTCCCAGTGCCGGGCGCGACGACGCCGCCCGAATTGCGGATCGCGCCGCGCGCGTCCGCGCCTTTGGTCGCGATGACGGTGCCGCTGCCCGAAAGGATGCCGCCGTTAAGCTCCACCAGTACGCCCCGCTGGTACGCCACATCCTCGGCAACCTGTTTCAGGCCGGGGTCGAACCGTGCCGCGCGCACCGCCGCCCCCGGCCGAAGCGTTCCCATAACACGCAACTCACCCGCGTTCACCAGCACATCCCCGCAGACCTCGACGGCGGCCGCCGGCGCGAGCGTGACCTGCGAATCGGCCCGGTTGAGGCTCAGCCCCAAAGCGCTGACGTTCTGTTGCAGCGTGAGCGGACCGCCCTCAAAAACCACCTCGCCCATGTGCAGAATCACGCCCCAGCTCAGCCAGCGCGCGCTCTGCTTCCCGGTCGGATTGGAGACGGTGAGGGTGTACGTGCCGGAGGGTTTTTCGCCCCAAAACGCGTTGGCGGCGATAAACCGGTCCAGGCCGCCGGCCGGATTCGGGTCGCCGAACATGATGTTTCCGTTGGGATATTCGTTGGCGGGCGACCAGAGGCGGCTGCTGGTGTCGTCCTTCTGCGCGATGATCTGCCACTCCTGGCGCAGGCCGCCGCTGATCCGCACGTAGAACTCGACGGCCTCCAGCCGCTGCGCGAGCGCTTCCGGCACTTCCAATTTAAGGCTCTGGCTGCGCCCCTGGGCATCGCCCGCCGCCACTTCCTGCTGTTCGGCGGCAACGGCCAGCACGCCGGTGGTGTGGATCGACTCCTGCGTCACGTACAACGTCCGCAGGGCGTTGCCGACCAAGGCGTCCGTGTCGGGCAGGCCGAAGCCGTAATTGGGGTTGAAGCAGAAGCCGGCGGCATTCTTCTGCCAACCCGAGATGGTGCGGCCGCCGGCGGTCCACGTTGCGCTGGCCGAACGGTCGCCCGCATCCACGATCCGACAGCTATGAACCAGCAGCTGTTTGGCCAGGCGCGGGCCAAGATTCGGATTTGCCTGCTTGGCCAGGGCCATAATGCCGGCGGCCGTCGGCGCGGCGGCGGAGGTGCCGTCGAACTGGCCGGTATACTCCAATTCCACAACGTCCGGCAGGAAGACCGTGCTGCGGTTGCCGTCGTAGTTGGTGCCTTTCGCCTCCGGCAGATCGGTGGTGGCGACCCCCAGCCCGTCGGCATAGGGCTTCTGGCCGGGCAGATTCAGCGGATTCCAGAAAGCGCTTTGGCTGAGCGTGGTGATTAGGACGCTCGCCCCGTAGTTGCTGTACAAAGCCCACTTGCCCGCCGAACTGAGCGCCGCGACGTTGAGGGCATAGGGGTGGTTAGGTTCATCCAGCAGGCCGACGTCCTGCTGCCAGGTGCCGCGACAATTCCCCGCCGCGACCGTGTAGATCACGCCGTTGGCCGACATGCGCGAAATCGCGTCGTAGCAGTCGCCGAACGCCGCGGGGTATGAGAACTGCGCCGTGCGCGTGCTGCAATTCTTCACCTGGATCCGCGGCGCTTCGACGATGCGGTTCAGCCCGGCCAGCGCGGCCGAATCCATCCCGTCCTGCCAGGCGAGGCCCGCCTGCCAGTAATAGCCGCACGCCGGCACGAACCAGTCCTCCAGCGTTTTGAAGTATTTCGTCCGCAGCGAGGCCACCTGCGCGTGCGGCGCAACGCCGACCACGCCCTTGCCGTTGCCGCCGACGGCCGCCGCCATGCCGGCGACGGACGTGCCGTGAGCGTCACCTTCGCTCTGAGCCGCTCCGCCGCCTTTTAAAACGCCTTTGCTGTCCAAGTCAGCGCTCAGCTCGCGCGCCACGGCCAGGTCCGGATGATCGAGGCAGAGGCCGTCGTCCAGAATGCCGATGACGATTCCCTGGCCCGTGAAGCCCGCCCGCCAAGTTTTCTGCAAATTGGCGTCGAGCCCCGCAGGGTTGATGGTCACGGCCGCGGTCTTGTGGCCGTTCGGCGCGGTGTTCTCCGGAAAGCTGATCTCCCGGGGCGCCCGGTTCACCAGATTCCATTGGCCGGGATGAAGCGGAGCCTCGGGCTTGTAGTCAAAATACGGATCGTTCGGCCAGAAATGCGCTTCGGCGGTCGGAGTGCTCAGCACGGTTCCCGCGCCGACCCCGGCCTGAAGCTGCGGCGAGTCGACCTCGCCCCCCAGGAGCCGACCGCCGAGCAGTATCCCGCTCAGAATACTCCCGAGGATCTCTCGCCCGAAGCACCGAATCCGCGGACAGTGAATGGCCTTTGGCATTTGCCTCTCCTGCGATTTGCCCTTGGGGGGGTGGGGTGGAATCAACCTGACGGTTAACGCGAAGTCAATCTTTTCCCGTCTTGCGCTCAAACGGACGGAGCTGCTCCAGATGTTGCAAGCTCGTCTCGGACACCGGAGCCGTGCCGTTGTTCGGCCGGTAGCGCGGGGTGATGGGCGTGATCACGATGGCGAGATCTTCGTTCGACTGGCTCTTGCGCGATTCGGAGAAGGGGAAATTCAACAACGGCACCTGCCGCAAGAACGGCACGCCGTTCTTGAATTTCTCGCGCAGATCCTGCATCACCCCCGAGAGCACCAGCGACTGGCCCGCCTCCAGCAGCGCGGTGGTCTTGGTCTGCGTCTTGGCAAAGGCGACGGTATCCGACCCCAGGCTGTCGGGCGCGCTGACTTGAAAATCCACCTCGCACTTGATCTTGCCGTCTTCATCTAGTTCCGGGGTGATTTCCAGAATCACGCCATACTCTTTGTAGGAGACGCCCGTCGCCGCATCCGTGGCCACGCGCACGCCGACTTC
>CAYMGG010000235.1:0-9468 GCA_964389915.1 uncultured Planctomycetaceae bacterium | reverse complement strand
GAAGAGAGTTTTTTGAAGGGGTGTGGGGGAACTTTTTTGCAAAAAAGTTCCCCCAAAGTTTTTTTACGAAGTGGCGGCTAATCTTCCAGCAGATCGGCGATGGCCAGGCGGTCGAGTTCTTCGTGTTCGGCCGCGGCCGCCCGGGCGAAACGGGCCGCCAGTCGTTCGCGCAGGGCGTCTTCCGGCGCTTCCGGCACCTCCAGCGCGTCGGTGCGGATGGCGCGGACCAGTTCCCCCAGCGTCAGCCGGTGGATATCCTTGGCCGGCAGGCAGGCGCAGCCCTCGCCGGTCAGCCGGCGCAACAGACCCCGCTCCAGCAGCACCTCCACCACCTGGCTGACGAAATAGGGCGGCAGTTGCAGCAGTTCGGCCGCGTTTTCGACCAGATCCTCCGGTTTGCGGCCGGCGCGCAGGTCGGCCGCCGCCAACAACAGCACTCGGGCCGCCACATAAAGGCGGCAGGAGAGGCCCCGCCGCTCCAGTTCGGCCCGCGCCGCCAGATCGCGGAAGTTCTGCGCGGTGAAGACCAGTTCCGCCCCCAGCAGCACCACCGCCCAAGCCAGCCAGACTAAAAGCAGGAAGAAGGGCAGGGCCAGGAGCGGCCCGTAGATCTGGGTGTAATTGTGGGCCGTGTAGCTGGCGTAGAGGCGGAAGAAATAGCCGATGCCCTCCACCAGACCGCCGGCCAGGATGCCGCCGGCCAGCGCCGGGCACCACCGTACGGTCGTGTTGGGGATCAGGTAGAAGAGCAAGGTCATGGCCAGGCAGGTCAGGACAATGCCGGCCAGCCGGCTGACCCAGCGCTCGATGCGACTGGCCGGATGCGGCCGCGCGGCTGGAGGAGGCGCGGTCGGGGCGGCGGCCGTCGCCGTAACGCTATTCGGTCCGGCGATGCGGGGTTCTGGGGCCGGAGCGGATGGAGTCGTCGAGTCGGCCGCCGGCGGAACGGCCGAGGTAGTCTGGTCGGCGGCGATGGTCGCGGGCGAAGGGGCGGCTTCCTGGACCGGCCCGGCCGCCAGGGGCAGGCGTCCGACCAGTTCGGCGGTGAAAGTGGCCAGCCGGGCGGTCAGATAGACCGAGCTGGTCATCAGGATCGGCACCAGCACCAGGATGGCCAGATAGGCCGCCAGCCGGCCCAAGGGTTTACGTTGGGCGCGGACCTGCCAGATGGCGTTGAAGGCTTCTTCGATGGATTGCAGCAGCGAGAAGGCGGCCAGGAAGAGGGCCAGAAAACCGCCCAGGGCGATCCGCCGGGCGTTGTCGGCGAAAACCTGGATCGAGTCGATGATCTGGTCCCGGCCGGGGAAGTCCAGATGCGAGCGCACCAGGGCCACGAAGCTCTCCGCCGGGGTCAGGCCGGACTGCTGATCGAACACGCCCTGGGGCAGCATGGCCAGCGCCGCCAGGGCCACGGCCATGATCGGCACGAGCGAGACGATGGTCTTGAAGGCGAGCGAGGAGGCCAGGGTGAGCGACTGGTGACGCTGGACCGAGCGGGCGGTTTCGCGCCCCAGGAGCAGCAGCCAGCGCAGCCGGCTGCCGGCCGAACCCAGCCGGCCGAGTTCCGCCAGGCTGACTTCACCCAAAAGCGCTTCGCGGGCTTCGCGCCACATGGCCGTTGTCGCTCCTTGATATTCTGGTTCCGGGGCGGCTAGAGAAAAGTTCTAAAAATCCGCCAAGGGATTTGAGCAAACTTTTTTGCCAAAAAGTTTGCTCAAGCTCTTTCAAAAAACTCTCGCCGGCTTCGCCTTTCTGGTGCCCACTCGGATAAACCGCCTGCGGATCGGCCGGCGCCAGCCATTTGGTCAGCGATTCCTTAGAGATACGGGTCGGCCGGCTGTCGCCGTCGGACGGGCCGGGCCGGAGAGCCGTAGGCCACCCAGCCGGATTCGATGTCCTGCAGCACGGTCGAGCCGGCCCCGATTACGGTATTCGCGCCGATCGAAATCTTATGAACGAGCACCGCGCCGATGCAGATCGCGGCCTGCTCACCGATGCGGCACCGGCCGCCGGTGATCGCGCCGGGGCCGAGGCTGGCGAAATCCCCCAGGCGCGAATCGTGCTCCAGGACCGAGCGGCTGTTGAGCACGCAGCCCCGGCCGACCGTGGCTCCGGGATTGGCCACGGCTCCGGCCATGACCACCGTGCCCGGGCCGAGCGGCACGTCGCGCGCAATGCTGGCCTGGGGGTGGACCGCGCAGACCAGCGGCAGGTCCGGACAGCTCCCGGCCAGCCGGGCGGTCACTTGGGCGCGCGTGTAATTGTCGCCAATCGCGACCAGCCACCCGCCCAGCGCGTGGGCCTGGGCGAGGCGGGCCAGGTCCGCCTCGCGGCCCAGCACCTCGTAGCCGGCGAACCGATCGCCGACCGGGTGCTCGGCGTCGAGCAGGCCGACGATCTGGTGGCGGCCGGCGCATTCGATCAGGTCGATGACGACCTTGGCTTGGCCGCCCGCGCCGACGATCACGATTTTTTCTCTGGCGGCGCTGTTGCGGCGCGGCATTCCCGCTCCTCCCGGGTCGATCTCATCGCCCGCTACTATCTCCGCTGGGTTTGCGGCTGGCAACAAAAAAGCCGCTGGGGGCCGGGGCGTCTGTCCGGTTGCGGCCATCGGCGACGGGCCCCGCCCAGTAAAAAAGTGCAAATTAAAAATCGTTCCGGCCAACGACAAATCCGCCGGCCTGGCGTAGGGTGGAGTCAGCGCCGAGCGGCGCCGAACGATTCGATTTCGAAAGGAATAACGCGATGAATGCGGAAGAAGTGAAACGTCTGGCTGTGGAGTGTGGGGCCGATCTGGTCGGTATCGCCTCCCGCGAGCGGTTGGCCGGACTGCCGGCGGAAAGCAATCCGGTCAACATCCAGCCCCAGCTAAAATCCGTGGTCGTGCTGGGCTACCAGGTGCTGCGCGGCGCTCTGCGCGGCATCGAAGTCGGCTCCTCCTGGAATGCTTTCGGCAGCGGCTGCCCGTTCTCGACTATGGTGGAGAACACCTACGACTTCTGCCGTAAGCTGGAAACCGCCGGCTGGGAGTGCGTGCCGCTGCACCACATGAGCGGCGATCTGCGCCGCCAGGGCGTGGCCGTGGCCCCGGGCAAGGTCGAGCCGGACGTGATCGTGGACATGGAGATTCTGGCCTATCTGGCGGGGTTGGGGCAGGTGGGCGAGGGCAAGTTCTTCCTGACGCCGGAATACGGCCCGCGCCAGGCCTTCATGGCCGTGCTCACCGACCTGGAGCTCAAGGCCGATCCGCTGCCGACCAAGGAGGTCTGCGATCATTGCGGCGAGTGCCTCAAGGCCTGCCCGGCTCGCTCCTACGACCTGGAGAGCTGGAACCGCACGACCGTGCCCGGCGGCGAGCAGAAGTGGCGCCCCCTGCGCCACGAGGTCTGCCGGGTCTGCAAGACCGGCGTCACCGGCAACCCCTACGACTCGGGCGCGGAACCCAATCGCCTGGGCGCGGCCTGCGGCCGGGCCTGCGTGGCCCACCTGGAGGCCTCCGGCCGGTTGACCCAGGCCATCAAGTCCCCCTTCCGCGAACCGGTGAAATAGGGAGGAGCAAAATGCTGACCAGCCAGAGTCTCAAGGAATTCGCGGCCTCGCTCGGAGTGGACAAGGTGGCCGTGGCCAATATCGAACGTTTCAAGGACGCGCCGCCGGACCTGGACCCGCTCAACATGATGCCCCGGGCCAAGTCGGTCGTGACCTTCGCCCAGCGGATCATCCGTGGCTGCTACCGGGGCATTGACGAGGGCACCCACTGGCCCAGCTACCAGGTTTTCGGCTATTCCGGCCTGAACGGCCTGATCGGCAAGACGGTCTACCGGCTCTCGCGCTTCATCGAATCGCACGGCTACGAGGCCATGTGCGCGCCGACCTCGGCGTCGCTGCGGGAATTCGGCCCGCGTGGCCCCAGTCCCGCGCCGGGCAAACCGCCCCGGGAGATCACCATGAGCAGCCGGATCGCCTGCGTCATGGCCGGGCTGGGCGAGATGGGCTGGAGCAAGGTTTTCCTGACCGAGGAATTCGGCCCACGCCAGCGGGTGGGCGTGATCCTCACCGAGGCCGAGCTGGAGCCAGATCCGATTCGGGTGAATAAAATCTGCGACCGCTGCAAGCTGTGCTGCAAGGAGTGCCCCGGCGACGCGCTGCCGCGCGATAAATCGGTGGCCATCGACGCCGAAGGCCAGGAGGTGCGCTGGAGCGATATCGATCTGGGCAAGTGCAAGTTGACCCACTTCGGTTTAAACCGCAAGACCGCGCCGCATTTCGTCAAGCGCTTCCCCGGCGTCTATATGCCCATCGCCGAACAGGAGGTGACTTGGCTGGAGGCCTGGGATTTGGGCTATGCGATCTTTCCGAAAGTGCCGACCTACAAGGCTCTCTCCCAGCATCCGGTGCCGATCTGCGGCGCGCGCGGCTGCATCGTGGCCTGCATGAAACATCTGGAGAAGAAGGGGGTGGTGAAGAACAAGTTCAAGGGCACGCCGGTGTTCAGCGAGAAGAAGCCCTGGGCGCTGCCCGAGCGGCCGGAGCATGTCGAGCACCACGGTTTCGTCTACAACCCCCAGTTCGGGACCAAGGACGACGGCAGCGGCAAGGCCACCCCGCCTTCGGATTGGTATTGACGCCCGGCAAAGTTTGACCTTACTTTTGATCCGCCCCTCTCCCGCCGGAGAGGGGCGGATCGCTTTGCCGCCGCCGGAGGGGTCGATGGTCATCACGCGGGATTTTTATACCTCTCTGCCCTTCCCGTTTCAGTGGGCGGCGGGCTTCTGTTACCACGGCCCCAACGCGCCGGAAGAGCCCCACAGTCATCCCGGCTTTCAGATCACCCTGGTGACCGAAGGCCGCTTCGGCATCGATTTTCCGCCTGCCGATCGCCAGATTTTAGGGCCGGGCGAATGCATCGTTCTGTCTCCCGAGCTGCCCCATTTCTGGCACAGCCTGGAGCCGAAAATCACCCGGGTGCTTACGCACTACTGCGACACCTGCCTGCCGGAACATTTCGGCCGGGTACGGGATTTCCTCGGCCCCGGCCTGCGCGGCCACTACTGGCGTGCCCGCCTGCCGGCCGCGGAGACCAAGCAACTCGCCGTCCGCCTGACACAGGCCGGCCGCAACACCGGTCCGGCCGGCGCGGGGCTGCGCTATGCCTATTGTCTGGAGTTATTCCTGAAATGCGCGGAACGGGTCATGTCCGCCTACGCTGCGCCCGAGCAGGTTCTGCCCGCGCCCCTGATCCGGGCCGTGCTGCGGATCGAAAAGGATTTCGCGGGTTTGCTGACGCTGGAGGCTCTGGCCACGGAGGCGGACCTGTCGATCAGCCGCTTCAGCGCGCTGTTTCAGGCCCATCTGGGCTTGGCGCCCATGCATTACCTGCGCCGCCACCGCCTGGGCCGGGCCGGCAGCCTGCTGCGGCACACCGACTGGCCGGTTGAACGGATCGCCACTCAGACCGGTTTCAATTCGTTGCACTACTTCAGCCGCGCCTTCAAGGCCGAGTTCGGCCGCTCGCCGCGCAGCTACCGCGAGCAGGCCCACTCCGGGGAGGTTTTTTTGCCAAAAAGCCCCCCCGGGCCCCCGCAAAAAACTCCCGGCCGGCTTCGCCGTCTCGAACGTTCAGAGGGATGAGTTTAGCGTTTTGTCCATCTGAACCCGCCGGGAACGCGAAGCGGGGGGTGAGAGTTTTTTGGAGGGGTTCCGGGGAACCTTTTTTGCAAAAAAGGTTCCCCGGAATCAGACCAGATTTTCGATCTTCAATCCCAACTCGGCGCGGTTTTCGGCTTCCAGCCGTTCCCGACTGGCCAGCACGCAGACCGGCGCGCGTTTCAGGTCGGCCAGCAGTTGTTCGCCGGCTGCGCGCACGGCCGCGGCTTTCAGACCCAGCAGGCGGGCGCGAAACTCGCGGCGGAACACCGGCGTCTCCCCGCTCAGGAAGCGGCCCAGGGCCAGGCCCACGGCCTGCCCCTGGCGGATCGGCCGGTCGAGAGTCTTGAAGGTGCCGATGATCGACTGCTCCAGACCAGCTGGAGAAAGGTCGAGTTCATGGGCGATGTGGTCCCGGGTGGCGGCGAAGGCCTGCAGGGTCGGGCCGATGCGCGGGTCGCGGTAGCTGGAGAAGATGAAGGTGCCAGTGTCGGCCAAGTAGGCGGCCGCCGCGCCGTAGGCCCCGCCCTTGACGCGGATTTCATTCCAAAGGTGGCCGAAGCCCAGCTGCAGCCCGAGGAGGAGCAAGGCCGGCGCGACCGGATCGGCCGCCGCCGGCGCGGGCAGGGCCTGGGCCACGAAAGCCACGTCCAGCGGCGCGGCCACGCCTTCGCGCGGACTCTCCTTGAGGACGGCCGCCGAGCTGACCGGGGCGAGCGCCGGCGTGTCGACCAGAGCGGAGAGGGTGTCGGCGTACCAGGCCTGCGTCTGGGCGGCGCTGGCGGCGCCGCCGACAAAGCTGGCCGCGACCCGGCTGCGGGCCAGCAGCTGGCGGCGGATGCGTTCGAACTTGGCGATCAGTTCGTCAGCTTCGGCGTCGAAACGGTCGCCCAACCGTTCGTAGACTCGTAACGCGCTCAGCCCGTGGCAGCATTCGGCCAGAGCGCAGTTGCGCGAAAGGCCGCGCGCCGCGCGCAGCATGGCCAGCTGGTTGCCGTGCGGGGCCACGTCCGCCCGCCAATGGGTTCGCTCCTGCAAAATCACGTCCTTGAGCCGGGCGCGGTCGCCGAAGTCGGCCCGCAGCAGCCGGTCGGCCAGCACGCCCAGCATCTGCGGCAGCCGCTCCTCCAGGCCGTGGACGCCCACGATCAGCCGCGGCGTCACCAGCCCCGGATCGCTCACCGTGCCGCCCACGGCCAGGCTCAGCCCCACCCCGGCGCAGCAGGCGGCCTCGCGTTCGGCCATGGCCGCGTAATTCAGGCCCGCCGCGCCCATTTTGCGTACAGCCTGGATGAAGACCGGCAGCAGCGGATACAGATCTTCGTCCAGTCCCTGCAGGCTGAAGGCCAACTGCAGATAGGTCAGCCCGCCCGCCGGCAGGTCGGTGTGCAGGAACGGCCGGCCGAGAGCGGTCTGGACCACGGTGGGCAACTCGCGCGGTTCGGGCGGAATGTCTCCCGTGCGTAATTTCGGCAGGGTGGCCAAGGCTTTCGGCGAATTGGGCTCGTCCTGCGCGGCGGTCAGCGCCTGGGCCTGGCGGTCCAACTCGGCCAGCTCGGTCGGGTTGAGTTGGGCCTTGCGGGCGGCCAGTTCCTCGGTTTCGGCCTGTTGCCGGCGGGCATTTTCACTCCGGTCGGGCACGCAAGTCAGCAGTAGCCGGTGGGGGTTGTCCAGCACCACCGCGCGCAAAAGATCGGTCAGGTAGGCCGGCTGCCGGGCGCAGCGTTCCCGCAGGGCGGCCAGTTCCGCGCGTTGGCGCAGGTTGGCCAGCGGATCGGCCCCGTAGATCCAGGAGTTGTACACCCGGTCCATCAGGACCAATGGATAGCGGCTGGCGATCTCCCGCGCCGCCAACTCCAGACGATGAAAGGCGGCGTCCAGCTTGGCGGCGTTCAACCCCCGGTCGCATTCGGTCGCCACGACCTGGCGGATCAATTCCAGCATTGGTTCGGCCCGGTCGGCTTCGGTCCCTTTTAGGCCCACGGCGAAGAAGGTGTCGCGCTGATAGGCGAAATAGCCGGCGTGGGTCAGCTCCTCGCCCAGGCGCGAATCGATCAGGGCTTTGCGCAACGGCGAGGCGGCGTTGCCCAACAGATAATGGCCCAAAAGGGTCAGGGCCAGCGTCCGTTCGCGGTCGTTGATGTCGCCGGCCAGCCAGGCGGCGACCGCGGCGGTCTTATTGGCCAGCTCCTCTTGCTCGTCGACCGGATAGGGCTTGGTTAGGCGGCGCGGCTCGCGCCAGCGCGGCTGGGGGGCGATGGCCGTGTCGATCTCGATCCGTGAAAATCCCGCCAGCCCTTCGCGGTTCAGGAATTCCAGATGTTTGTCGGTCGGCAGGTCGCCGTAGATGAAGATGTAGCTGTTGGCCGGGTGGTAATAGGTTTCGTGAAAACGTTTGAATTGGGCGTAGGTCAGCTGGGGGATGGCCTGCGGATCGCCGCCCGACTCACGGCCGTAGGCGTTGTCGGGGCAGAGGCCGGGCACCAGCCAGCGGTCGAGCGTTCCGTCCAGGTCGGAGAACGCCCCCTTCATTTCATTATAGACGATGCCCTTGCGGATCAGCGGGGCGGCGAGGTCGCCGGGCTGCGCCAACTCCAGGTGATGGCCTTCCTGCGAGAAATGGGCTTCGGTGATGAGCGGGTGGAAGACGGCGTCGGCGTAGACCGAGGCGAGGTTGAAGAAGTCGCGCTCGTTCTGGCTGGCGCAGGGGTAGACGGTCTTATCCGGATAGGTCATGGCGTTGAGGAAGGTGGCCAGACTGGTCTTAAGCAGTTCGACGAAGGGGTCCTTGACCGGATAGCGGCGCGAGCCGCAGAGCACGGTGTGCTCCAGGATGTGCGGCAGGCCGGTGTCGTCGGCCGGCGGAGTGCGCAGGCCGATGACGAAAAGATTTTCCGGATCGGCCGGGGCGTGCAGATGCAGCAGGCGCGCGCCGCTGGTCAGATGTTCGGCCTCGTAGGCCGTGGCGGCGATCTCCGGCAGGGGGGTGACCCGGCGGACGGCGAAGCCGTGGCGGGTTTCCCCCGCGAGCGGCGCGGTAGCGTTTTGAGTCATGGGCTGGACCTCCTGGAAACGAAAGCCGCAAAACCGGCCGGTCCCGGCGCAAAGCGAAATTCGCCGGCGCCGCAAATGGTTGTCCGGTCAGATCATCATCGGGATTCGCGGCGGAGAATCAAGGCGGTTGTTGGTCCACTGCCGGCTCAGGCAAGTTGTCCGTTGCCCGGCGCTGCCGATTTGGCCGGCTCGGGGCGGATTAGCGGCAGTTCGAGGATGAAGCAGGCCCCGCCGGTGGGCAGATTCTCGGCCCTGAGCTTTCCGCCGTGCTCCTCGGCGATGCCGCGGCTGATCGAGAGGCCCAGGCCCGTACCTATATTGGCCGGCTTGGTGGTGAAGAACGGCTCCCAGATCGACTCCTGCTTGTCCGGCGGGATGCCCGGCCCGGTGTCGCAGATCCGGGCGCGCACCAGATCGGCTTCGGCTTCGGTGGTGACGATCAGCCGTCCGCCCTTCTCGCCCATGGCCTGGACCGCGTTGGTGATCAGATTGACCAGGATCTGCTCCACCTGTGAGGCGTACCCCGAGAGCGGTGGCAGAATTTCGGCCAGCCGGGTTTCCGTCTCGACCGTGTGTTTGAGCGCGTTATGGCACAAACGCAGGGCCTGGGTGACGCATTCGTTCAAATCATAAAGGCGGGGGTGCGCTTCATCCTTGCGGGCGAACCCTTTGAGGCTTTTGACGATTTCAGCCACCCGCTCGACCCCCCGGTCTATGTCGCGCAGGATGTTCGGCAGGGTCTTGAGCAGGAAATCCAATCGCTGCGGG
>CAYMGG010000234.1:0-9505 GCA_964389915.1 uncultured Planctomycetaceae bacterium | reverse complement strand
CGTCCGCCGCCGCTTGTCGGCGGCGCGGTAGAGCTCGTACAGCAGGGCCCAGGGCGGCGCGGCGGGGGTGAGCTCCTGCCCCCGCAGGGCCGGCCACCAGGTTTCGACCAGGTCCGTCCAGGCGCTATCGACCGTCTCGCCGGTCAGATAATCCCGCGGCAGGGCCTCGCCGTAGCCGGTCGCGCCGGTTTCGGTGCTCACGGCCACGATCAGGCTCTGCGCCTCGCGCCGGTCGGCCAGCGAATGCTTGAAGCCGAAGCGGAAGGGGAGGCGGATCTGGCGGATTTCCAACTTGACAAATTTCATCGGTCTGATTCCATCAGGCGGCGACGGGCAGCACGCCAAGCAAGCCAATGTTTACCGCGGGAGCCGCGCGAATGAGCGAGGGAAGAACCTGTCGAATGTGCGGGCGGGCCTTTCCGCCCGAGGTCGTGATCTGCATCGACTGCGGCGTCGACCTGCGCACCGGTCGGATCCTGGAGACGACCATCGGCGTGGAGGAGGAGGAAGAGCCGGTCCGCGCGCCCGATCCCGCGGCGCAGCTGCTGCCGCCCTGGATGCTGGCCGTGGGGCGGATCTGCCCCGGGTTCTTTTCTCCGTTTACGCTGGTCATGGCGGTCGTGGCCTTCGTCGCCGCGATCGCGATCGGTCTGCTCGGCCTCTTCGTGCTCTCGTTGGGCGCGCTCATGGCCGCCATCAGCATCGGCGCGGTGGCCTTCCTCAGCTACGCCCAGTCCCTGGCCTTTCTCCTGGGCGGCGACGTCCGCCTGCTGCAGAACGTCCTGGCCGACCTGGACGGGCCGCGCTGGGGCGTCTTCGTCCTGCTCACCTTCGGCCCGCTGCTGGTCGGGTTCATGATCGCAGTCTGGGTGGCCAAGGTCGCGGCCGGCTGAAATCTAGACCCCGCTCTCGCGCAGCAGCACCCGCCAGGCCGTGCGCAGCCAGTCGGCCAGCCGCGAACGGGGTTGGGTTTCGATCCAGAGCCGCCCGGTCTGGCCCAGCCGGGCCTCGGGCCAGGGTTCGGCCAGTTCCGCGTCGACCCGGAAACAACTCTCCAAGAGCACCAGGTGATTCCCCTCCTGGCGGGTCGCCAGCGGCCCGCGCGCCTCCGAACTCAGGCTCCGGTGCTCCAGCCGTTCGGCCCGGACCGGCGAGAGCTTGACCAGCCGGGCCGCCCGCGGGCCGGGCCGGTCGGCCGGCACGAACCAGGCCTGCGCCCCGGGCCGCAAGTCCAGGCGCAGCTCCTCCGGCGCGTAGGCCGTGACGGTCAGGTGGTCCAGCGCCGCCACCCGCCCCAGCAGGCTCTTGGCCTTGACGTAGCCGTCCACGCGCAGCGCCTTGTCGACCCAGACCACCTCGCCGGCGATGCGCGCGGCCGGCCGGTCGAGCGCCTCCCATTCTTCCAGTTCGCGGATCTGAGCCTCCAGCCGGGCGATCTCCGCGACTTGCTGGGGCAGATACGCCCGTTCCTCTTCATCCTCGCTGGCCGCCAGGCGCGCCTGCTCGCGTTCGACCCGCCGGCGCTCCAGCCGCAGGCCGGCCAGCTGCGCCTGGCGTTGGGCGGAGACGATCTCGACCAGCCGCTCGCCGGGCCGCACGATCTGGCCTTCCTTCAGGTTCAATTCCGCCACCCGCCCCGAGCCGGGCGCGTAGACGAACTGGCTGGCCGCCGGCTCGATCACCCCCGGGAGGGCCTCGCGCCGCGGCAGCGGCAGGCCCAGCCACAGGATCAGCGCCAGCAGCGCCGCCAGGGTCGCCCCCAGGCGCGGGTTAAAGCGCGTGCGCCCCAGGCTGGCGGCCGTCTGGCGGACCTCGACCGCCAGCGGCAAGGCGATGAACCAGAGGATTTCGACCGCGAACATCAAGACTCCGATCACCTTGGTGAACTTGTGATAGACCAGGACGGCGATGCCTAGGTACAGGCCCAGGCGATAGAGCCAGCTATAAAGCGAATAGGCCATGAAGGCCGCCTGCCGCCGGGGCGCCACCCCGGTCTCGGGCGCGGGATCGGGCGAGCCGAAGAAGAACCGCCGCAGCCGCCAGCGGGTCAGGGCATAGGCCCGGCTTTGCAGGTTCTCCACGCCCCAGAGATCGGAGGCGATGTAGTAGCCGTCGAAGCGCATGGCGGGGTTCAGGTTCACCGCCAGGGTGGAGAAGAGGCTGGCCGAGGAGAGGACGAAGCAGACGCTCTTCATCACCCCCGGCGGGCAGGCCCCCCAGAGGCAGAGAGCCAGGCCGGCGAGCACCGCCTCGGCCAGCACTCCCGCCAGCCCCACCCGGGCCCGATCCCAGCCCCGACGCAGCCGCCAGGCGTCGGTGATGTTGCAGAAGGGCACGGGCCAGAAGACGATGAAGGCCACGCCCATGCTGCGCACCGGGATGCCGAAGGCCGCGGCGGTGAAGGCGTGGGCAAACTCGTGGACCGTCTTCACCAGGATCATCGCCGCGGCGTAGACCAGCACGCCCTGCCAGTTGAAAAAGTAGCTGAAGGTCGCGACGTAGCGCTCGGGGTTGACCGCCAGGAAGAAGAGCCCGGCCAGCCCGGCCAGCAGATAGACCAATAAGGCCGGGGTCGAAACCGCCCAGCGCACCGCCGGCAGGGCCTGCTCCAGCCAGGGCCCGGGGCGCAGGAGGGTACTCCGGAAATAGAGATCATGATGGACCAGCCAGCGCCAGAGCTTGAGCTCCTTGCTCTTGGCCTCGCGCTCGAGCGTCTCTGGATCGTTCACCCCGGCCAGGGCGGTCAGCCGGTTCTGGTGCAGGTGCTTGCAGAACTCCAGCACCTCCTCGGCCGAGACCGTGCCCGGCAGGGCCCGGCGCAGGGCCGCCAGCAGGTGGTCGAGCCGCACCGGCCGGCGCAGCCGGCCGACCACCTCGGCCTCCCGCCATTCGAGCTTGTGGTAGACGCCGGTGACCGGGTCGAAGAGCGTGTAGCTGGGCGCGCCGTCGGCCTGCACCGGCCCGGCCAGCAGCCGCACGTCGGGCCGCAGGAGCGGCAGATAGGTTTCGGCCGGGTCCAGGGCCGTGGCGCTCAAGGCCTAGTTCTCGCCGCCGGGCTGCTTCTTGCGCGGCGCGCTCACCTTGACCGCGTTGTCGGCGCGCGAGGTCTGGATACGCTTGCGGGCTTCCTCGATCGAGCGGGCCAGGGCCTGCTGCAGACGCATGGCGTTGGGCACGGAGAGGACGATGTGGTTGCGCACCATCGCCCGCAGGGCGCCGCCGGAGCGCAGTACGTTGCCCAGGTCGAGGATCACCTCCTCCATCCCGACGTTGACGGCGAAGAAGTCGCGGTAGGTGAATTCCAAATCGGGGCTCACCTGCACCTGGATCTGCTGCCCGCCGTTTTCGGCCGGGGCACTCTCGTTGCTTTCGGCGCTCATCTCTCTTCCTTTCTCCAAGAACCTAGATTCCCAACTGATAGCGCACCGCGGCCAGCGGCTTGCGCAGCAGCCAATAGACCGTGCTCACCGGTTCGCCGTAGAGCATGGCCGTGCCGGTCAGGCCCACAGGCATGTACCCGTGCGGCCCGGCCCACTCGGCCTCGGCCCGAAAACTCGCCACCCCCTCGGCCGAGACCGTGATGTCCTTGGCCACATAGGTGAGCTTCGCCTCCAGCGTCCGCTGCGGGGCCACGCTCAGGAAGATCCGCAGCGGCGTCTTCCGTTCGAAATTGATGTTGTCTTTCTCCGGCAGCCAGAGGTTGAGCTTGGTCCGGGCCGGATCGATCAGCGACAGCACCCGCTCGCCCACCGCCACCGGCCGGCCGGCCCAGTCCTGGGGCCGGTCGGTCATCACCACCACCCCCGCCGCCGGCGCGCGGACCTCGACCTTGGCGCCGCGGTCCTGGGCCAGTTGCAGCTTGATCCGTTCCTGCTGGAGCTTGTTCTCCAGGGTCAGGATGCGGGCGCGGGCCTTCTCGTCCTGGAAGGCCTGGACCGTGGAGCGTTGCAGGTCGGACTCGATGATCTTCACCTGCTGGCGGGCGACGTTGAGGTCCGACTGGATCGCCTGGTCGTCGTAGCGGAAGAGCGGCGCGTCCTTGGCCACCTCCTGCCCCGGAGCGACCAGCACCCGGGCGATCACCCCGTCCAGCGGCGCGGCGACCACCAGCGGGTCGGCGGGGATCACCTCGCAATGGGCCACGATGCGCAGCGGCGCGCGGTGTATGAAGAGCAGATAGACCAGGAGCAATCCCCCCACCAGCAGCCAGGGCTTGGTCCGCCGCCGGCTCAGCCGCTCGCGCCAGGTGGGCTCCCCCAGCAGTCGCCGCCAGCCCGCGCCGTAGGCGAGCAGCAGCGAGTTGAGCAATCCCATCTCCTTGGTCGTCCACTCGCCGTGTTCGGCCCAGCGTTCCAGCCAGAGGCCGCCGACCACCCGCTCCTCGACCACCAGGGGCAGCCAGAGCACCGAGAGGCCGCGGGTCGAACCCTCGTTCAGGGCCGCGAACTCCGCCTCGCGGCCGGGGAAGTCGGGCTCGCCAAGCACTCCGCTCTCGCGCCGCTCGCGCAGGGTTTCGACCAGCCGGAGGCGCGCCTCGGTCGCCGGCAGATGCGGGTCGAGCTCGGTCTGGCCGGAGCAGCCCAGCGGCTTGGCTCCGCGCTCGCCGAAACGCCAGAGCCAGGCCCGGCCGTAGGGGGCCAGGGCCACGGTGCGGTTGAGCATGCGGAAGATGAGTTCGCGCCCGGTGGCGCAGAGGCTGGTTTCGAGCGTCAGCTGGTGGATGATCGAGAGCTGGCGGAAAGCCTCGGCCGGTACGGTATCGCGGGGGGAATCGGGCGAAGCGCTCACGGGGCGGCCTCCGCCAAACCGGTCAGATCGAGCGTGCCGCGCATGCCGGCGCGCAGCCCGCCGCCGGCGTTGTCCACCTCGGCGTAGACCGTGAAGCTCTCGCTGGCCGGATCGATCTGGGCGCTCAGGTTGGAGACCCGGCCCGTCGCCTCGCCGCCGGTCTCGATCACCTTGATGCGCACCTCGCGGCCGAGTTTGATCTGGCCGTAGAGGCGCGAAGGGACCAGGAACTGGGCGCGCAGCACGGTGTCGTTGACCAGCTCCAGCAGGGTCTTGCCCGGCGCGACCAGTTCGTGCTCGTGCACTTCGACCTTGGCCAGCCGGCCCGGGAAGGGCGCGGTCAATCGGCAGGCGGCCAGATTGTGCTTGGCGGCGGCCAGGTTGGCCTGCGAGACGGCCAGGTCGCGTTTGGCCGTCTCCAGGTCGGAGAGGCGGGTGAAGCCGGCCAGTTCGAAGTCGGCCTGGGCCTGGGCCACGCTCTTGCGGGCCGAGGCCAGTTCGATGGCCTGGCCGTTGACCAGAAGCTGCAAGTTGGCTTCGGCCACCACCACGTCCTTGCGGGCCTTCTCCAGATCCAGCGAGGAGGAGATCTTGTCCTGCGAGAGGCGCTCGGTGGTCTCCAGCACCTGCCGGGCCACCTTGATCTCGGCCTCGGCCTGTTGCTGGCGCACGCGCTGGGCCGAAAGTTTCTCCAGCGCCGCCAGGTTGGCCTGGGCGAATTTGAGCTCCGCCTCGGCCTTGCGGGGGCCGGCCTCGGCGGTAAAGAGTTTCTGGGCCGAATCCAGGCTGGCCTGGGCCATGGTCACGGTCGCCTCGGCCTTGGCCACCTCGCCGGCGAAAAGTTCGGTGTCCAGCTCCACCAGCAACTCGCCCTCGGCAACGCTCTGGCCGAATTCCTTGGGCAGCTTGACCACCCGACCGGCAATTTCCGCCGAGAGCACGGCCGAACGGCGAGGCGCAAAGACCACGGTGGCCAGAACCGGCTCTCCGGCGCTCAGTTCGGCCGCTTGGCTAATGGCTAGGAGCAATAATCCCAATTCCCACTTGGCCCAACGCAATTTTCGCCCTCGCTTCTGCGGCAAGCTCCTGGCTCGCCGATATTTGCCGGTATAGGGAGTTTCGCGGCAGAAATAGTACGCAAAGGCGGCCCAAGTATCAACCACAATCGGATAAACCCATTTTATTTCGCCCTTGAAGTGCAGAATTGACCAAAGGCAAGCCAAAATGGTCTTCTGATTTCGGCAAAATACGACGATTATCGTTAACTATTTTTACAAACCCCAACTATTTATTTTCATATTTTGCACATGTCGCGTAAATATCCACGGTAACCGAAAGAATATCTTTTGCTGTTGACTGAGGTAAGCGTCATATCTATACTCCACGCCGCTATTTCGTCTTGACAAAATTTACCAGCCGATTCGGCAGGTTTGAAATTACATGCGCGGCGAAGCGATCCACAAGCACTGAATATTCTGTCGAGAATAAGGTTATGGCGGTAAATGCCACGCTAAAGGCTATTGTTGGACTGCTCAAACAGGATAACCGCGACTTGAAAATCGCGGCCATCCGGGTTCTGGGGGCGATCGATTCCCGTGAACCCAGCATTCACAAGGCCTTAGGCGAAATTCTGCCCCAGACCGAAGATCCCGCCATCATCGCCGCCGTCTTCACCGCCATTGAAATCAATCCGCACGAGCAGATGCTGCGGTTCCTGATCGAAGCTCTGGAACGGCACGGCGAGTACGAAGACCGTATCCTCGGCGCTATTGCCAAGATCGGCGGCAAAGCGGTAGTCGCGCTCAAGCAACAGTTCGACCGGGTCGCCTCCGCCTCCCAGCATCAGTTGGTCCGGGTGCTGCCCCGCATCCGCACCGCCCAGGCCCACGCCTTCTGGGTCGAGTGCTGCTTCAGCCCCGACCATGAGCTCATCCGCCAGGCGGTCCACGCCTTGCGCGAAGAGATCGACCGTTATGACGCCAAGGAAAAGCAGGATCTCTTCACTCGCCTGGTGGCGGCCCTGGCCGACCGCCGGTTGCGCGGCAACGAGGCCTCGCTCTCGGCCCTGATCATCTCGCTGGGCATTCTGGCCGAACCGAAATCCAAAAAAAGCCTGCTGGAATACCTGGGGCCCGATCACTCCGAGCAGATCCGCCGTCATGCGCTCATGAGCCTGGCGCGGTTGGAGTACGTCGGCGACAAGCACGGCGACGTGATCGGCGCGGTCCTGCCGCTTTTGGGCGAGGCCGATTACGAAGGCCTGGTCCGGCATGCCGTGGCCGTGCTGATGCGAATCAAACCGCGCCGCGAGGACGGCGAACGCCTCAAAGCCCTGCTCAAGAGTTCGCATCCGGGGGTGGTGGCATACGCCCTGCGGGCCCTGGGCCAGATTGACAACAAGACCAATGCTGAGCAGGTGCTCGACTTCCTCTCTCGGCCGGAGGTGGCCATCCGCGACGCGGCCGCCGAAACCCTGCGTTCGATGCCCTCGGCCGTGCACGCGATCCTGAAGCGCCTCGACAGCGTGCCCGACCCCAACCGCGCCTCGGAGTTGGTCAAGATTCTGGAGAGCCACGCCAACCGCATCAAGCCCGACAAGGCTCGCGAGATGGCCCAGCGCATGTTCGAGCTCCACGCCCAGGGCGACGAGCACTACCAGCTCTACCGCTCGGCTCTGCGCCACCTGCGCTCGGACGTGCTCCTGGCCGAGGTCCGCAGCCGGGCGGAGAAGGCCCGCCAGCGCAAGGATTTCGCCGGCGTGCGCGACTGCCTGAAACTGCTGGACCACACCGAGCTTTTGGATTCCGAACTGCTCTTCCAGCTGACCATCGCCAAGCTTAAGACCAGCCGCAAGGACCGTTCGCGCTCCTTCCGCCAGTCTGACTACTGCCTGGAGCACATCTCGACCCTGCTGCATGAAGACCCCAAGGGCTTCAAGCGCCGCTTCCTGGCCGAACGCTTCCTGGACGACGAGGACTTACTCTACGTCGGTTTCCATTTCTCCGAACGGCTCAACCAGGAACGCCGCTTCGGCGCCGACATCCTGCGTTATGTAATCAAGAAGTGGTCCCGCCGCCAGACCGCCCAGGTCGCCCGGCAGAAGTTGCAGGTCGAGGGGCACTGATCGCCCCACCTGGGGGAACTTTTTTTGCCCCAAAAGTTTGCCCAGACCCCTTCAAAAAAAATCTCCTCAAAATTCCAAATGCGGGCTAAACAGGCCCGCTCCGAAAATAGTTTGCCCAACTCATGATTCACGATTTAGGCTATGCAATCTAGATTTGCAGCCCAACCGGGAATTGGCCCCGCCGAACGTCAGAAACCAGCCAAGCCGGGCAAGCGGATTTTTGGGCGGGGGCCGGGGAACCTTTTTTGCAAAAAAGGTTCCCCGGAAATAGCCATTATTACATAGAATCGGCGGCATTCGGTTTGGCTTCATTAGGTTTTGCCACCGCGTTTCTTGGAGGACATCGCCGCATGGCGAGAAAAGTTTTGGGCCGGGGCCTGAGCGCCCTGATTTCGTCCGCGCCGGCTCCGGCCGCCGCCCCCGCCGTTCCCGCCGCTCCGGCGGCGCCGGCCATCCCCGCCATGCCGGCCGGCAACGACCGCTGGCAGGAGCTGCCGCTTAATCTGATCGACGCCTCGCCCTGGCAGCCGCGCAAGGAGTTCGACGCCGACAAGCTGGCCGAGTTGGCCGATTCGCTCAAAACCCAGGGCTTGGTGCAGCCGGTGGTGGTCCGCCGGCGAGGGGAGCGCTACGAACTGGTCGCGGGCGAGCGCCGGTTGCGGGCTGCGTCGCTTTTGGAGTGGGAGAAGCTGCCGGCCGTGGTGATCGAGGCCGACGATGCGCGCATGCCCGAGCTGGCCCTGGTCGAGAACCTCCAACGCGACGACTTGAACCCGCTGGAAATCGCCGCCGCCTACGAGGCCTTGCAGCGCGACTACGGCCTGACCCATCAGCAGATCGCCGAACGCCTGGGCATCTCCAGCCGTTCGCAGGTGACCAATCTGCTGCGCCTGCTGGAACTGCCCGAGGAGGTCAAGAAACTGGTCGCCGCCGACCGCCTCTCCTCGACCAAGGCCCGGGCGCTGCTAGCCCTGACCGATCCGCTCAGCCAGATCGAACTGGGCCGCCGCGCGGCGGAAGAAGAATGGACCGTGCAGATTCTGGAAAAGGCCATTGCCGCCCGAGGCGGCGGCAAGGGCGCCAAGGCCCGCAAAACGGAGAAACCAACCGGACCTGACCGGCCGGCCGCGCCGGAGGCCGCCGATCTGGCCCGGCGGCTAAGCGCCCACTTGGGCACCAAGGTTACGGTGCAGGACGAACAGGGCCGGGGCACGATCGCGATCGAATACTATTCGCCCGAAGAGGCCGCCCGGCTGTTGGAGATCATGGGCCTGCCGCTGGAGGACTGAACCGCGCGAATCCGGTGTTTGTAATCGGTCTCGGGTTTTGGGACAGGGAATTGGCGGAAATACGAGTTTTCGGTCCCAGACTGACCGTCGCCTCGGAGCTGAGGCAACCTCTGGAGGCAGAGGGAAAGGCTTGAAAACGCCATAAAAGGCGGGTTTTCTGCCAGCCGCCCCCGACCCCCTCCCGAAGGGAGGGGCAGGGAGTAACAACCGACCCAGATGGATGAACCGTACGCATAGGGCAAACGGTGAATCTGTCCAGCTGAACGCCCGAAACGGCGAAGCCGGCCGAGAGTTTTTTGAGGGG
>CAYMGG010000233.1:0-9518 GCA_964389915.1 uncultured Planctomycetaceae bacterium | reverse complement strand
TTTTTGCAAAAAAGGTTCCCCAAAATCGGCCACTATTAATTTGAATTGATATGAGAGAACTTTTTTGCAAAAAAGTTCTCTCAAACTCTTTCAAAAAACGCTATTCAGGTTTTGGCGGTCGGAGCTTAACGCTTGAGACGACGAAGCCGGGCGAGAGTTTTTTGACGGGGACCGGGGAACCTTTTTTACAAAAAAGGCTCCCCGGAATCGTTGGCGATTCAGTGGGCCAGCATCAGTGTCCGCCGCAGCCGCAGGAGCAGCCGCCGCTGTGGGTATGGTGATGCTGCGCCGCCTCCAGGTTCGTCCGCAGGTAGTGCATGACCGGCACCAGGCTGCGATTGGGGTCGCCCGAGCCGTCGTAAAAATTGCAGACGATGGGCACGTTCAATTCCCGCTCCAATTGCGGGAAGATGCTGCTGGTGATGGTGCCGGGCATGCAGAACATGGGGCTGGCGTTGACCACGGCCTTGGCTCCGTCGCGCTGGACGAAGAACGCCGCCCGGCCCAGGGTGAGCAGGGCCTCGCCCTCGAACTGCCAGGGGATGTATTTGCCGCCTTCGGCCATGACCTCGGCGATGGGGTATTCCTTGCGGTCGTAGAGGAGCGGCTCGGCGATCTCGTAATACTTGTGCTCCACCCGCTCGAAGAAGAAGTTGGTCTCCAGCCAGCTCTTGACCCGCTCGATCACGGCCTTGAGCCCGCGCTGCTGCTCCTGGACGATCAGCCCCTTGAGGTGGTTGGTGTAGAGGATCCATTCGCCTACCGGGGCCAGGGCCGCCTCACCGCCCAGTTCCTCGATCCGCCGGCAGACGTCGCCGTTGACGAACGGATCGCTGCGGACGTAGATCTCGCCCACCACGCCCACCAGCGGCCGTTTTTCGTTTCGGCGGGGGATGCGCCCGACCTCGTCGACGGCCTTGGCCAGCACCGAGCCGGCCGACGAGATGTCCGGCCGCTCGAAGACCTTGACCAGCTCGTTCAGCCAGTGGCCGACCGTGACGTCGGTCTTGCCTTTTTCCTTCTCATAGGGGCGGACCTTCATGGCCAGCTTGCGCAGCACATCGCCGACGATGATCCCGTGCCAGAGGCGCTGGCGCGCGCCCAGGTCCAGGCCGGCATAGGCGTTTTCGGCCGAGGGGCTCATGATGCGGATGCCGCTCCAGCCGAGCTTTTCAAAAATTATGCTGTCGAGCTTGGCGTATTGACCGAAGCGGCAGGGGCCGCAGGCCGTGGGCATGAAGAAGATGACCTTGTCGGCCGAGAGGTTCTCCTCGCGCATGGTCTTGATCAGCGCGCCGACCGTGGTCGGGCAGGGGACGCACTCGCCCCCGCCGGTGTGCTTGAGGCCCAGGCCCAGGGTTTCGGCCGTCTCGGTCAGCACCCGCGCGTCGTAGCCGATGCTGCGGAAGACGGCCGCCACAAATGGGGCGCCGTAGGGTTCCATCGGCGGCACCAGGAGCACCCGCCCCTCGCCCGCGCCGGGGATCTGTTGTTCTTCGATTCGCGCCATGAGCGGCTTTTCTCCCTAACGAGGTTGCGGCCAAGGCAGACCGCAAACCCCCGCGTTTTTTTTTGAGAGAACTTTTTTGAAAATAAGTTCTCTCAATCTCTTTCAAAAAACTCTATCCCGGCTTCGCCTTCTTGCTGCGTCCAGCGGGACGAAATGCGGGGCGCTGTCCGGCTGCCGGCTCTAGACCGCCGCCGGCTCGGCCGCCGGCCGCTCTTCGGGGCGGGGGATACGGCTGTAGGCGTGGAAGCTTTCCAGCGCCGCCTCGACCCGGGTCAGATAGCCCGCGTCGGCCCCGTGGCCGTCGAATTGCAGGCACAGATACGGCTTGCCCGCCCGGCCCATGATCTCCTTGAAGTAGGTCAGGATATAGCTATCCGGACCGCACATGAAGTTGGTGAAGTACACGCCGAACAGTCGGGGCGAGGCGGCCACGTATTCGGCCGCGGCCAGGATCTTCTGCCCGTAGTGCCAGTACATGTTGGCCTGCCCCGGCAGGATCGAGTTCAGGTCGTAGGGGACCATGTCCAGATACAGGACCGTGTAACCCAGTTCCGCGATCTTGCGCGGCAGGTCCAGGGTCAGGCCGGCGTCGAGCGTATTGTAGGGCCGGCCGATGCAGACGATGCCCAACTGGTTCTCGGTTTCGATGCGCTTAAGCGCCTCCGTTCCCAACCGGCGGGCCTCCTGATTGAATTCCTGCTGGGCGCGCCGGGCGGAGGCCAAGGCGCCGGCCACCTCGCCCCGAGTCGAGCCCAAGGCCGGCCCCAGCACCTCGCGCAGCTTCTCGATCTGATACTCGTCCGGCAGGTTGAGCTGGACGATCGGGGCCAGGATTCGCGCCGCCGCCTGCGGGAACATCGACTTGAGCACGCTCGGTTGGGCCTGCACATAGCAGCAGAAATGCGAATCGGTGAATCCGGCCGCCAGCGGTTCGCGGATCATGTGCGGCACGAAGAGCCAGTCGACCTTGCCCGGTTCGAGCATTTGCACCGCATGGCCGAAGTTGGCCACGACCGGCGCGCAATACTCGGCGGTGCTGACGGCGACGCCTCGGCGGATCGTCTCCTCGCGCGTGGGCGAGGAGTAGACCACTTCGCAGCCCAGGGCTTCGAGGAAGGCTTTCCAGAAGGGATAATAGCCGTAGGTGCCCAGGCCGCGCAGCAGGCCGACCTTGCGTCCCGAACCGGAGGTGCGGCCGGACGCGCCGAGCCAGGCCGCCTCGCGTTTGCGCCACCATTCGTAGCCTTCGGCGCGCTTGACCTTCATCTTGTTCACGCTGTAGTCGCGGCCGCACTTCAGGCCCCAGGCCACGGTTTCGGTTCCGGCGTGGATGATCGAGAGCAGACAGCGGTTGTGGCAGAGCTCGCAGGTTTCGTAGTCCACCGAGATCTTCTCGTCGGCGAAGCCGAAGCCCTTGAAGGTCGAGCCGTCCGCCGCGGCGCGCTCGCGCGCCATCAGGCACATGCCCAGCGCGCCGGTGACGTGGCAGAAGGGGCTGACCTGGATCGGCTTCTTCAGTTCGCACTCGAAGGCCGCCACCAGGGCCCGGTTGCGGGCGGTGGCGCCTTGGAAATAGATGTGGTCGCCGATGTGCAGGCCGCCGACCACCTTGTTCAGATAGTTGTCGCGCACCGAGTGGAGCACGGCCGCGGCGACCTGCTCCTTTTTCCAGCCCCGCGCTTGCAGCAGGTCGAGGTCGCGCTCCATGTAGACCGTGCAGCGGTCCGAGGTCTGGGGGCAGTTCTGGCCCATGGCCCGGTCGGCGTATTCGGTCAGCGGAATGCCCAGCTTGAGCGCTTGCTCCTCGATGAAGCTGCCCGTGCCGGCGGCGCAGACGTAGTTCATGACCGAGTTGTAGACCATGCCGTTTTGCAACTGGGTGAACTTGGCGTCCTGCCCGCCCAGTTCCAGGATCGTGTCCACCTGGGGGTCGAGGAAGACCGCCGCCCGGGCGTGGGCGGTGATTTCGTTGAGCGCGACGTCGGCGTGGATGACTTCTTTAATCATCTTGCGGCCCGAACCGGTCGTGCCCACGGCCCGCACGTCGAGGGCAAAGCCGCCGCGCTGCTCCATGGTGCGGAAGGCCCGGCAGACCAGCTGCACCGCCCGGATCGGTTCGCCGGCGGTCTTGCGATAAATCCAACCCACCACCTGGTCCTGCTCGTCGAGCAGGCAGGCTTTGGTCGAGGTCGAGCCGATGTCTAGCCCCAGGCTGACCCGGATTCGGCCCGAGCGCGGGGCGATGATGGCGATCTCCGAGCCGCACTCGTCCACCCAGTGGTCGTGGCAGGCGAAGTCGGGATATTTCGAAAGTTTCAACTCCAGCGGCGGACGCAGATAGGTCTGGCCTCCGCCTGCCTCGTCGCGCTCGGCCAGCAGGGCCGAACAGTCGACCGCCGCCTTCCCGCCGCGCTGGCGGGCCACCTGAGCCGCGCCCAAAGCGCAGACCAGTTCCGGCGACTCGGGCACGATGGTTTCGACGCCCAGTTTCTCGCGGGCGGCGGCCACAACCACGGTGTTGCGGGCCACGCCGCCGATCAGCGCGGTCTTGCCCGTCAGTTTATGTCCGCCCAGCAGACCGTCGATGGTGCTGCGGCCCAGGCCCGCGCAGAGGCCGGCGGCGATGGCGTCTTGGCTGAACCCCTCCTGCTGGAGGTGGATCATGTCGCTTTTGGCGAAGACCGCGCAGCGGGTGGCCACGGCCGGCGGGGTCTGGTCGTAGCGCATGGCCCGGGTAGCCAGCTCGGCCGGGGGGATCTGGAGGCGCAGGGCCTGCTGGTCGAGGAAGGCGCCGGTGCCCGAGGCACAGGCCGAGTTGACGGTCGAACGTTGATAGGACCCGTCGGCGTTCAGCCGCGCCAGGGAGAAGGAGCCGCCGCCGATATAGATCACGTTGCGGATGTCGGGCGCGGTGGCCTTGGCGCCTTCCACTCCGGCCACCACCGCGTCGATGTATTCGCCGACCGCCGGCAGGTTGGCCCCGCCCGCGCCGGTCCGCACGACCCCCTGGACCTCACCCAGCGGGAAATTGCCCAGGGCCGCGCGCAGCTTGGCCCCCGGCTCGCCGTGATGCCGGATGTATTCTTGGCGCAGAACCTTGCCGTCCGCGTCCAACAACGCCAGCCCCAGATAGAGGCTGCCTACGTCAATGCCCAGATAAGCCACCAGTTCGCTCCTCCGCCACAATTAGCCGGCCCTGCCGGCGGTACGCTCGGGGTTGAAAACAGTGCAGTTTATGGCCAAACCCCGGGTCTGACAAGCATATTTCCCCGCTAGGTCTTAAAAGAATACCCGCCTCCGGCTTACCCCTTGGGGGAGTTCTATTTTCAATGCGGAACCTAAGGCGCTGTCCGCAAATCAAGTATGCAATTTGATCCCGTGTCGCGGCCGCGCTATCGGCGTTTTGGCTCCAACCTCCGGCCGAAACGTCTTTCATTCCGCCGTTTCTTGATTGAAAATCTGCATAATCGATTTATTGACAGCGCTTAAGCGCTCTCGCGGCGAGTCAGCTTGGTCGGCAGCACCCGCCGGCCGCCTTCGGGAGGGATTTCGCCACGAATCCGGGCCAGCAGGAGTTCGGCCGCCGCCTGGCCCACCGCCCAGTTGGGCTGGGCCACGGTGGTCAAGGGCGGCCAGGCGGTCGCGGCGGCCGCCCGGTCGTCAAACCCAACCACCGCCACCTGTTGCGGCACGGCCAGGCCGGCGTCGTGCAACCCGGCCAGAAAGCCCAGGGCCAGGATATCGGTAAAGACCTGCACCGCGTCGGGCGGATCGGGCAGACGCGCAAAGCGCCGGCCGGCCTCCCGCCCCCGGCCCAATTCGCCCAGTCCCAGGTCGGCCTCGGGCATGGGCAACAACTCCGGCTCGCGCCGTAACTCGGCCAGGGCCGCCCGGTAACCGTCCAGCCGGCCGTGGTCCGCGGTCGGCCCCAGATAGGCGATCCGCCGGCGGCCGACCGAGGCCAGATACAGGACCGCGTCATGCACGCCCTGGGGTCGGTCGATCAGCACCGCTTCGCCGGGCGCTCCCGGGGTGTCGATGAAAACCGTCGGTACCCCCGCGGCGGCCAAGCCGGCGGCCAGTTCGCCGGCCGCCTCCGCCCCGGGAAAGATGATCGCGCCGGCCGGGTGCTGATCCAGCAGCGCCTCCAGCGGTTTGAATTCCGCCCCCTCCGGCCGCATGCCGAAGAGCACGGTCACCGAAAAACCCTGGCGGCGCAGGGTCTGCTCCAGGCTGGCCAGCTTGGCCACGTGCAGCTCGTCCAGGCTGGACATCAGGACGCCGATTTCGCAACTGCGCCGGGTCTTGAGGCTGCGGGCGAAACGGTTGGGCCGGTAGCCCAGCCGCTCGGCGGCGGCCACGATTTTGGCCCGGGTCTGGGCATGCACGTAGCCGCCGCAGTTGAGCGCCCGCGAGGCCGTGCGGATCGAGACGCCCGCGGCCTGGGCGATGTCCTTGAGCGAGGCCATGCTTCATTTCTCCGTACCGCATTCAGGGGGAGACTTTTTTGAAAAAAAGTCTCCCCCTGACCCCCGTCAAAAAACTTTAGTCCAGCTTCGCAGTTTCGGGCGTTCAGATGGGCGAATTCAGCGTGTCGCCCATTTGTCGGGTGAGGCGATCCCTGACCGGGCGAAAAACGCAAGGTCGGTCAAGCCTTGATCATTATATATGGTTGCGGCAAATTGGAGTGCGGTAAAACGGCCGGGCATTTTCCCCCGAGTGTAGACTACGTTCAACTAATTCTTCTGAGCGTCCGAGCGGGCGAAGCCGGTCGAGAGTTTTTTTGAAGGGGCCCGGGGGAACTTTTTTTGCAAAAAAAGTTCCCCCGGAAAGCGGTGAATCAGCAGTCATTTGCGGCCGGAAAGATAGGGGTTGAGTGCCGGATCGTTATACATCTTGAATTGGCGGTAAAGCTTCAGCTGTTTCCGCCCCGCGTAGAGATCGTCGATCAGGCACTCGCCGGCCTGGGTCAGGTCGACGCGTTGGCGTTCGAGCACGGCGTGCTTGTCGGCGCAGCGCGAACGATGCTCGGCCGTGGCGCTCTCGCGGCGGGACTGCACGCCCATATGCAGGATTTTGAGGCCCAGGATGCCCAGCCGGTCGATCACGCTGCCGGGCGTCTCGGTGTTCCAGGGCGCGTCGGCCGGCGCGCGTGCGCCTCGCTCGGTCAGGTCGGCGGCCAGCCATTCGTCCAGCTTTTCGATCAGGTCGTTGCGTTGCTGGTTGAGCTTGTCGATGCGCCGCTTGACCTGGGCGATGATCGCGTCGGTGGCGGCCGGGTCGCGGGCTTGGTCTTCTTCGTGCCAGAGCAGAAAGTTACGCCAGCACTGGGTGCGGGCAAGTTCGAACAGGCCGGTGCCTGGGGCGGCCGTTTCGGCCAGGCCGGCGCGCGAGCGGCCCTCCGGATCGTGCCAGTCGTCCAGCCAGCGGCGTTGCTCGGCGGCCAGGTCGATGAGCGAAGGACGGGCGGGGTGGGGCATCAGGTTCTCCGGGCTGCCGGCCGGATCGGCGCGGCGCGTTTCAGGTTCAGGAAGCGGCGGCGGCCGCGCAGCAGACGCGGTTGCGGCCGGCATTCTTGGCCGCGTACAGGCCGGCGTCGGCCTTGGCCACCAAAGACCGCGGCGTGTCCTGGGCGTCGGCTTCGGCCACGCCCAGCGAGATGGTAATCCGCACCGTCTGGCCGTCTAGCGCGAAATTGGTGAACTCCACCGCTTCGCGCAGCGTGCCGGCGACCTGTTCGGCCGCCGCCAGCGTCGTGCGGGGCAGGATGGCGGCGAACTCTTCCCCGCCGTAGCGGGCCACGAAATCCGTGCCGCGCAGACCGGCCTTGAATTTTTTGGCCAACCCCTTGAGCAGCCGGTCGCCGGCCAGGTGACCGTAGGTGTCGTTGACCGGTTTGAAATGGTCCACGTCGATCATGACCAGGCAGAAAGGTTCGCCGTAGCGGCGCAACTGGGCGCAGCTTTCCAGTAGCTTTTCGTTCAGATGGGCCCGGTTGGGCAGGCCGGTCAAACAGTCGATGCGTACGGCCTCGCGCAGAGTCTCGACCTCGTGGCGTTGGGCCTTGAGGGTCTCGTGGGCTGTGTCCAGCTCTTGGCGCAGGGCGTTGTTCGACCCCAGGACCCGGTCGATTTCGGCCAGAAAGACCTTTTGGGCCTGTTCCAGTTCGGCTCCGCCGGCGGCCAGGTCGAGGGTGGCGATCTGGGCGCGGGCGGCGCTAAGGGCGCTGGTGCTGTCCACGGCGGCGGTTTCGGCCTTGCGGATCGCCGAGCAGATCCGCAGCAGCACCTGGCCGAGTTGGTGCGCGGTCCGGTCGAGGCGTTCTTCCGCCTCGCTGGTTACGGCCGTGGGATCGGCGGTGAGGGGGGCCGCCCCGGTCGGGCGCAGCCGCCGCAGAATCAACACCATCGCCCCGCCCACCAGCAATACCGCGAAACCGACCAGATATTCCATAGGATTCTCTCCCGGCTCTTCTTTCTTGCCCGACGGAAATATTCTATGCCCGCAGGCGGGCCGGGCAACCAGAAAACGCCAGTCGGCAAGAGGCTGAGGCGGCATGCGGCGCGATTAAGGAAAAGTGCCGTAAATTCAGGGCGTAGTCGTCCGGCGCTCTCTCAAGAAAATCGACGAGATTTTTTTGAAGGGGGCAGGGGGACCTTTTTTGCAAAAAAGTTCCCCCTGTATGGGTTGGGCGCGGGTAACAATCAAAGGCCGTGGCATGATTTTTCGTCGCAGAGGTGCTTTCGGCGTTTGGGCTCGAACCATAGCTAAAACGTTTTTCGCCCCTCCTTGACGGAAATACTTAAGCCTTGATTATCACCAGCGCCCGGACACCGGGCGGTCAATACTCGTCGTCGGCCTCGCCGGGCGTGTAGGCGCGGCCGGCGTCGGCGGCCAGGTTTTCGAAGCGCAGCTGGTTGCCCAGGAAGGTCAGGCTGACCGTGCCGGTGGGGCCGTTACGCTGCTTGGCGATGATGACTTCGGCCTGGCCGGGGCGGTCCTCCTTGTCGTAGTACTCCGGCCGGTGCAGGAGCAGGACCACGTCGGCGTCCTGTTCGATCGCGCCCGATTCGCGCAGGTCCGAGAGGATCGGCCGGTTGTCGGTGCGCCCCTCGGCCTTGCGGTTGAGCTGGGCCAGGGCGATGATCGGAATCTTGAGCTCCTTGGCCAGGGCCTTCAGGCCTCGGGAGATTTCGCTGATTTCCTGCTCGCGGCTGCGGCCCCGGGCCGAGGAGGAGGCGGTGATCAGCTGGAGATAGTCGATCACGCAGAGCTTGACGTCGTAGCGGGCTTTGAGCCGGCGGGTCTTGCCCCGGATCTCCGAGAGGCTGATGGCCGGGGTGTCGTCGATGAAGATCTTGGCCTGGGAGAGGGCGTCGGTGCTCATGCCGATGTGGGTCCACTCCTCGCTTTTGAGGATGCCGGTGCGCAGGCGCTGGGCGTCGATCCGGCCGTGCGCGCAGAGCAGGTTGCGGGCGATATTCTCCGAGCTCATTTCCAGGGTGTAGATGACCGCCGCCTGCTCCTGGTCCACGCCCACGTGGCGCAGGACGTTCAGGGCGAAGGTGCTCTTGCCCATCGACGGCCGGCCGGCGATGACGATCAACTCGTCCTCGTGCAGGCCGGAGAGATAGTTGTCCAGCTCGTGGTAGCCGGTGGGCAGGCCGGTGATGATGCCGTGGCCGTCCTTGGCCTGGCGCTGGTACATGTCGAGCTTGGCCCAGGTTTCGCGCAGCACCTCCTGGATGACGGAGGCCTCCTTGGTCATGCCCCGGGTGGCGACCTCGAAGATGGCGTGCTCGGCCTCGTCGAGAATGGCCGAGGGCTCGTCGGTGGCCGCCCCGGCGCTCTCCACGATCTGGGCGGCCGCGGAGATGAGCCGGCGCAGGATCGCCTTTTCGCGCACGATCTGGGCGTAGTAGGGGACCTGCGCGCCGGAGGGGACCGCGTCCATCAGCGCCGCCAGGCCCGGCACACCGGGCACGGGTGTGGTGTGGTTGCCGATGGC
>CAYMGG010000232.1:0-9529 GCA_964389915.1 uncultured Planctomycetaceae bacterium | reverse complement strand
AAGCCCGGAACTGGCCGTCTTCCTGCCGGAAATCTGGAGCCTCTGGTACGACCTGCGCTGCCTGCACGAGATGGTGGCCGTGCTGCCGGAGAAGGACACCCGCCGGGCCCGGCTGGTGCGCGCCCTCAGCCAGGCGGTCGATCTTTTCGATTATCAGGATCTCTCCCGGCCGGCACTGAAAGCCTCGGCCAAGCGGGTCGGCCAGGCCATCAAGCCGCTCTACGCCGCCAAGGCCAACGCCTCGGCCCAGACCGTCGCCTGCCTGGGCCATTCGCACATCGACGTGGCCTGGCTCTGGCCCCTGTCCGAAACCGTGCGCAAGTGCGGCCGGACCTTCTCGACCATGCTGGCGCTGATGAAGGACTATCCCGAATTCAAATTCTGCCAGAGCCAGCCGCACCTGTACGAATTCGCCCGCGACCGCTATCCGTCGCTCTATAAACAGATCAAGGAACGGGCCAAGAAGGGCCAGTGGGTGCCCACCGGCTGCATGTGGGTCGAGGCCGACTGCAACATCACCTCGGGCGAGAGCCTGGTCCGGCAGATCCTCTTCGGCGTGCGCTTCTTCCTCAAGGAATTCAAACACCAGGTGCGCTGCCTCTGGCTGCCCGACGTCTTCGGCTACTCCGCCGCCCTGCCCCAGCTGCTGAGGCGCAGCGGACTGGATTACTTCCTGACCCAAAAGATCTCCTGGAGCCAGTTCTCGACCTTCCCCCACCACTCGTTCCACTGGGAGGGCATCGACGGCACGCGCGTGCTGACCCACTTCCCGCCGGCCGACACCTATAACGGCACAGTCTCGGCCGCCGAACTGGCCAAGGCCGGCAACCAGTACCGGCAGAAGGATTGCTCCTCGATTCAGGTTTTACCCTACGGCTTCGGCGACGGCGGCGGCGGCCCCACGGCCGAGATGCTAGAGCGCATCCGCCGCTATCGCGACCTGGAGGGCTCGCCCAAGACGGTCAACATGTCGCCGATCGAATTCTTCAGCCGCCTCGATCGCGAATCCGCCGCATTCCCGGTCTGGGTGGGCGAACTGTATCTCGAACTGCACCGCGGCACCCTGACCACCCAGGCCAACAACAAAAAGTTCAACCGGCTGAGCGAACTGCGCCTGCGCGACGCGGAATTTTTGGGCAGCCTGGCCCTGGCCGGCGGGGCCAAGTATCCGCAGGCTGAGCTTAACGAGGCCTGGAAGCTGGTCCTGTTGAATCAATTCCACGACATCATCCCCGGCAGTTCCATCGCCGAGGTCTACCGCGACTCCGACCGGCATTACGCCCAGATCCTGGAAACGGCCGGCCGCTGCGCCGATGCGGCCTTCGACCAGCTGGCCAAGCGCGTGGATACGCGCGGCGCCGGCCAGCCGGTGCTGGCCGTTAACAGCCTCTCCTGGGACCGCACCGCGCCGGTGGCGGTGGAGGCCAAGGCGGCCACGCGCGGCGAACTGGTCGCCGTCGGCCCGGACGGAGCCGAAACGCCCGTCCAACGCGGCCACGACGGCCGCCTGCGCTTCGCCGGCCGCCTGCCCTCGCTGGGGCACAGCGTCTACCACCTGCGCCCCGGCCGCAGCGCCGCCCCGGCGGTCAAGGCCAGCGCCAAGGGCCTGGAGAACGAGTTCCTCCGCGTCACCCTCGACAAGCGGGGCCTCATCACGGCCATCTTCGACAAGACGAACCGCCGGGCGGTGCTCGCCGCCGGCGCGGCCGGCAACCGGCTGCAACTCTTCGAGGACAAGCCCCACAACTGGGACGCCTGGGACGTGGACATCTTCTACAACGACAAGCTGCTGGAGCAGGACGGCAAGCTGCTGAAGGTCGAGGTTCTCGAACAGGGCACGGTGCGCGGCGTGGTCCGGATCAAGCGGACGCTCAGCAAATCGACCATCACCCAGGATCTGGTGCTTTATGCCCACTCCGCGCGGCTCGATTTCGAGACCACCATCGACTGGGGCGACGAGAAGGAGGTGCTGCTCAAGGCCGCCTTCCCGGTCAACGTCCGCGCCGAAAAGGCCCGCTACGAGATCCAGTACGGAAACCTTGAGCGCCCCACCCATTGGAACACGCCCCAGGACTTCGGCCGGTTCGAGGTGCCGGCCCAGAAGTGGGTCGACCTCTCCGAGGGCGACTACGGCGTGGCCCTGCTCAACGACGCCAAATACGGCCACGACATCCGCGACAATGTGCTGCGCCTGACCCTGCTGCGCGCGCCCAAAAACCCCGATCCCACGGCCGACATCAACAAGCGCCACACCTTCACCTACTCGCTCCTGCCCCACGCCGGCTCCTACCAGAACGGCGTGGTGCGCGCGGGCTACGAGCTCAACTGCCCCGCCCTCGCCCGCCCGGTGACGGCCTCGGCCGGTCAATTGCCCGCCAGCTTCAGCCAGTTGGCCATTGACGGCGAAAACGTGGTCATCGACGCGGTCAAGAAGGCCGAGGACGACAACTCACTGATCGTGCGTCTTTACGAAACCCACGCCTGTCGCGGCGAGCGGACGCTGAAAATCGGCCTCAAGGTCAAAAAGGTCATCGAAACCAATCTGCTGGAGAAAGAGGAGCGGACGCTCAAGCTCAAGAACGGCGCGGTCAAACTCGACTTTTCGCCGTTCCAGATCCGCACGTTCAAGCTGGTGCTGTAGGCGTACGACTACCTAAATGTCAGACGAGGGTGGCCGTTGGCCACCCCCGTCTGCACTCAGCCCCCCGGGGGAACTTTTTTGTAAAAAAGTTCCCCCCGGCCCCTCTCAAAAAACTCTCCTGTAGCTTCGCCCCGGCGGAAGCTCACTCTGCCCCGTAAGGCCTGACACTCGATAAAAATGTCCGAATTTGGACAGCCCCGCAATTGGCGCCTCAATTTACGGGCAGTATGGTAGAAGCAAGGCGCTAAAAGCACCTTGGCGGAACCGCCAGGACGGTCCGCCCCGACCAATCGCGCGGAGTTCAGACTGATGAGCGGCCAGATCGACGAACGCCAGTTGCGTAGCACCAAGCCCGATTACGTCATCTATGTTCCCAAGAGCAACGACGGTTCGACCCACGACACGGGTAACGAGCATTTTTTGGTCTTTGACGGCCCCGACGGCGCGCTCATGGCCGTCTGGACCCAGAGCACCTTCGAAGGCAAGACCGATCAACGGATCGTCTTTGCGCAGAGCCCCGACGAAGGCCGGACCTGGACCGCACCGCGGACCATCGCCGGTCCGGACGAGGCCCGCAGGATCGGCATGGCCAGCTGGGGCTTTCCGCTGGTTTCGAAAAGCGGCCGGATTTACGTCCTCTACAGCCGTCACCTCGGCAAGAACGACATCTTCAGCCACACCACCGGCCTGATGGCCGGCATCTACAGCGACGACGCCGGCAAAACCTGGTCGGCGGAACAGACCGTGCCCATGCCCCGCAGCATCTGGGACAATCCCGATTCAACCATGCCGGCCAACTGGATCGTCTGGCAGAAGCCGCTGCGTCTTTCCGAGGGCAAGTACCTCTCCGGCTTCACCCGCTGGGTCAGTCCTAAATCGCCGACCGGCATGCGCGCCCCGCGCGACCATTGGACCAACCAGCCGTCAGTGGTCGAATTCATGCGCTTCGAAAACGTGGATGAGAATCCCGCCGTCGGTCAGCTTAAGATCCGCTATTTGATGTCCGATCGTCAAGCCCTACAGGTCGGCTTGCCCGACCATCCCGAAGTTTCGGTCGTGCAGGAGCCGGCCATCGTGCCGCTGCCGGACGGCCGGCTGTTCTGCTCGCTGCGCGCCCGGACCGGGCACCCGTATTACACGGTCAGCGCCGACGCCGGCCTGACCTGGAGTTCGCCGGAGCCGATCCGCTTCACCGACACCGGCGAAAAGCTGAGCCATCCTTGCAGCCCCTGCCCGATTTATGAGGCCGCGCCAGGCGAATACTTCCTGCTCTTCCATAACCACGACGGGCATTTCATGCAGTGGGGGCCGGACGACACGACCTGGCACCGCCGGCCGATCTGCCTTTCGCGCGGCCAGTTCCGGCCCGGCGCCCGCCAGCCGCTCTGGTTCTCCAAGCCGGATCTGCTCATGGATCACGACGGCGTCCCCCTGGGGGCGGGCCACGGGCGCAGCGACCTGGCCATGTACGCTTCGGTCACCCGCCGCGCGGGCCAGACCACGCTCTGGTACCCGGAGCGCAAATTCTTCCTGTTGGGCAAGCGGATTTCGCTGGAAAAACTGCGCGCCCAATCCGTCCCCGAAAAGGGCTGACGGCAATTCAAGCCCATTGCGACCGATTCCGGGGAACCTTTTTTGCAAAAAAGGTTCCCCGGCCCCTTCCCAAAAACTCTCGCCCCGCTTCGCCGTTTCGAACGTTCAGATGGATAAATTTGACGCAGATGGATTTCGCGCCTATTCGATGACGATTAACTTGAATTGAGGTCAGAGGGTTCAGATGGGGGAATTCGAGTCGGCCGGAATTCGACAGCTAACCGATTCGACAACCCCCAACCTAAGATGGTTGTGATTACCTCACGCCGCGACAGCTGATGAGAGTTTTTTGAAGGGGTCTGGGGGAACTTTTTTGCAAAAAAGTTCCCCCGGAAGTTTATCGCAGTCAGGTGTCGGCTTTGCGGCTGGCCAGGACCGTCAGATTGAAGCCGATCTCCCGGCCGTCGAGGCTGGCGCGGTAGAGGCCGGCCGGCAAGCGCTTGACCACGACCTTGCCCTTGGCGTCGGTCTGGTCGCCGTAAAACTTGCGGCCGGATTCGGCATTGGCCAGGGAGACGCCCTGTTTGGCCAGGGGGTCTTTGCGCAGCGTGACGACCAACTCCAGCCGGGCCTGATCGCGCGAGAGCGGAATCAACGTGACTTCGACCAGGTGGTCGCCCAGCTGCTTGCTCTTGACGACCTTGCGATCCTGGCCCAGATCGATGACCATTTCGCCGGCGGAGTCTTCCGGCGCGGAGGCGCGGCGGGCCCGCGAGAGTCCGCCCAGCTCCTTACGCGCGGCCACCTCCGGAGGCAGCTGGGGCCAGCGGCCGCCGGCCATGGTCACCGACGAGCGCAGGTGTTCGAGCACCGCGCGCATGCAGCGGGCGCAGCCGGCGACGTGCTCCTCCAGGCGTTTCTTTGCGGCGGGCGCCAGCTTGCCGTCGGCCAGCAGAAGCAAGCTGGAGTCGTCGGGGCAATCCTCGGCCGGCTCGGCCTCCACCGCCGGCGGCGGGGCGATCAGAATCCCCCGGCCGACCGTTTCGGTGAGCTCCCGCAGGCGACCCAGGAGGGCGGCCGAGAGGCGGCATTCCCCCAGCCGCCGCTCGATATCGGCCCGCTCGGCGGGCGTGACCTCACCGTCCAGATAGCGCGAAAGCTCTTCGATTGCGACCTTGGCCTGCATCTGTCAGTCCCGCCCGAGAAGGTCAAACCGGGGAGGGGCACCTCCGCCCCTCCCCGGCGAGAAAGTACGTTGCCGCTTTCGCCAATTACAGCTTGAGCCGCTCGCCCAACAGCGCCTGCTCGGCGGCGTTGGTCCAGACCGAACCGTTCTCCAGCTTGCCGGCGGCGGCGGGCGACTCCTGGCCCAGAGCCTCGGCCGCCAGGAGCGGCAGTCCCTTGATCTGCGGGAAGATGACGGTCTTGCCCGGGAAGCGGTTCTCCTTGAGCCCCTTGATGCCGGCGTGCACGGCCTCGATGCCGCCCAGGGCGGCCAGGGACATGCGGGTGGCCAGCCGGCCGCCTTCCATCTTCTCCAACACCCGCTTGATGGCCGACATGGGCGAACCGGAGGAGCCGATCAGGCGCGCGTGCTTGTCGATGAAAATCTCCGGCGAAAGGCTGGCCTTGGTTCCCAGCCCCACCCCGGCGAAGACGTTGAGCACCGAATTGACCGCCAGATGCGGGCCGGCCTGCTCCACCAGCGGGGCGACCGGGGCATGGACGTAGATGTCGTCGAAACCGGCGGCGGCATAGCTGCGCAACCGGGCGTTCAGGTCGGGCACCTGGCCGACGTTGACCAGCTGCAAGTCGATCTTGCGCTGCTTGGCCAGCCCCGCCAGCCGCTTCTCCATGTACGCCAGGCGTTCGGCCGACAGGTCGGAGGCGAAGAGCTTGGCCGGCGGCTGCTCGAGCTCGAGGGCCCGCTGGACGTGCATCTGCCCCATCGGGCCGGCCGCCCCGATCATCCAGGTGGCACCGCCGGGCTTGAGGTCGCGCCGGGCGTTGGCCGCATAGGCCGCCTGCGCGCACATGCCGGGCGTGCCGACATGGCGGGTGTAGTGATAGTGGACCCGGCCGATGTCGAAGGCCGTGGCCGGCTGACGGGAAGCGCCGATGAAGGCCAGGATGCCGTTCTTGCCCAGCGCCGCGTCGCAGGCGGCAACCACCTCGCCGCTGGCCGCGCCGATCAGCAGGATGTCGTCGAAGCCGGCGTCGCCGGTCTGCTCGCGCACCAAATCCGCGATGGCGGCCGCGTCCGGGGTTTTGCGGGCGATCAGCCCGGAGTCGCCCAGAATCGGGGTCAGGTCGCAGCCGGCCTCCCCCAGACAGGCGCAAAGGCTGGGGCCCTGGTCGGGATAGAGCCCGTCGAGATCGGCCGGCAGGGCTTCGCACCAGACCACCAGCAGCTTGCCGCCCGGCAGGGCGTTCAGCCGCGGGGCGATGTCGTAGGCCGCCTCGACGCAAGCCCAGGGCTCGACCAGGGCAGCTTCGGCGTAGCCCGTCTTGTCCTGGATCGGCAGCAGGTAACAGCCGTCGTCGCCGTCGAGCACCCAGGGGCCGACGTAGGTGTACTGGGCCATGGCCCCGCGCTGGACGTAGCCGAAGGCCTTCTGCTCGCCCTTGATGAAGATGTCGGCCTGGATGATAAAGCGCTGGCCGGTGGAGAACTTGTTCTTCCAGTTGCTGCCCGCCTTGACCACGGTCAGGGCCGCCTCGTGCCCGGCGACGGTGGGATCCTTCTTCAGATCCCGCCCCCGGATGCGGGCGTGCTCCGCTCCGGCCAGAATCAGCTTGGAATCGGAGAAGCAGAGGCCCAGGGCGTCGACCCGCAACAGCACTTCGTCGGGATTCGGTTCGCGCAGGGGCAACTCCACCGGCTTACCGTCCCGCCCGAGGTTCTCCAGCCCCGCGCCAAAGAGATCCCAGGAGAGATAGGTCTTGGGCAGGGCATAATCCACCGCCCGGTAACGCGCAAGTATGTCGCTCATGGAAGCCAGACTCCTGTCTTATTTTTTTCGGATTCGGATCTCGGGTCCGATTATTCCAGTCCCATCTTCAGCAGGTTCTTGTAGCTGATCTCCAGGCTGCGCAGCGGGTTCTTGGTGACCGGGCAGCTGTCCTGTTCGATGATGTACATCTTGACGCCGGCGCTCTTGCAGGCCTTGAGGATGGCCGGCCAGTTGAGGTTGCCCTCGCCGATCTCGGCGAACTGGGGCTGGTCGTCGATGATGACCGTGTCCTTCAGGTGGACCTGGTGCATGCGCCCCTTCATCGCGAGGCACCAAGCGGCCGGGTCGCCGCCGCCGCGGGCCACCCAGCAGGTGTCGAGCTCCGCCTGCAAATACTTCGGGTCGCTTTCGGCGTAGAGGATCTCCAGGCCGGTGCGCCCGCCCAGCCCCTTGTTGCCGCCGAATTTCATGAATTCGAAGGCGTGGTTGTGGTATTGAAGGATAATGCCTTCCTTGGCCAGCGACTGGCCGATCTTGGCGAGTTCCTTGGCCCGCCGCTGCCAGTGGATCTGGGTCTTGCGCTCCTCGACCGCCAGATAGGGCACGGCCACGTAATCGCAGCCCCAGGCGTGCAGCTTGTCGACCACGGCGCCCAGATCCTGGCGGAACGCGTCCAGGCCGATGTGGGCGCCGATGGCCGTCACGCCGGCGTCGGCGAGCATGCGCTGGGTTTCGAGCGGATCGAAGTTGCAGATCGGGCCCGAGATCTGGGCGTTGGTGTAGCCGATCTTGTTGATCTGTTTGAGCGTTTTGGCGGCGTCCTTGGGGTTGCCCATCAGGTCGCGCAACGTGTACAGCTGCGCCGCGATTTGCGAAGTCTTCTGCTTAGCCATTTCTTCTCCCTCTAGAAATTCCACGCCCCAACTTTACCGCCACGCCCGTCCTTACGGACGCCATAATCATGAACAGCCGACGATCCGGGGTCGCCGCCGCGCCGACCGCCCGCGGCCCCCTTTTTGCGTCAGCCTTCGTCTGTTCTAAGCGCCTGCTCCAGTTCGGCCGCCAGCCGCTCGCGCAGTTCGGGATTCTCGTCCAGGAACTGCCGGGCATTGTCCCGCCCCTGCCCCAGCCGCGTTTCGCCCAGCGCCAGCCAGGAGCCGGACTTGGCGATCAGCCCCTGGCGCAAACCGAAGTCGACCAGCTCGCCGGTGCGCGAAATCCCCTGATTGAAGAGGATGTCGAACTCGGCGCTGCGAAACGGCGGAGCCACCTTGTTCTTGACCACCTTCACCGTCACCCGGCTGCCGGTCACCTCCTCGCCGTCCTTGACCTGGCCGGTCCGGCGGATGTCCAGCCGCGCCGAGGCGTAGAACTTGAGCGCCCGTCCGCCGGGAGTGGTCTCGGGATTGCCGAACATGACCCCGATCTTCATGCGGATCTGATTGATGAAGATCACGCACGAGCAGGTCTTGCGCGTCACGCCGGCCAGCTTGCGCAGGGCCTGGCTCATCAGCCGCGCCTGCAAGCCCATGTGGCTCTCGCCCATCTCGCCCTCGAGCTCGGCCTTGGGCACCAGGGCGGCCACCGAATCGATCACCACCACGTCCACGGCGTTGGAGCGGACCAAGAGCTCGCAGATCTCCAGCGCCTGCTCGCCGTAATCGGGCTGCGAAACCAGCAGTTCGTTCAGATCCACGCCCAGCCGCCGGGCGTAACCCGGGTCCAGCGCGTGCTCGGCGTCGATGATCGCCGCGGTTCCGCCCGTGCGCTGGGCATTGGCGATGGCGTGCAGGGCCAGGGTCGTCTTGCCCGAGGACTCCGGCCCGTACAGTTCGACGATCCGGCCGCGCGGAAACCCGCCCACGCCCAGGGCCAGGTCCAGGCCGAAAGAGCCGGTGGAGATGGCCGGGGGTCCGTCGTACACGTAGTCCTGGCCCAGCCGCATGACCGTGCCGGCGCCGAACTGGCGCTCGATCTGGGTCAGGGCCTGGTCCAAAGAACGCCCGCGCACGGCGGAGGGATCGGGACGACCCGGAGCGGATGCGGTCTTGCTCATGCGGCGCACGATTCCTGCCAGCGGCAACCTGGGGAGGCCGAAATTCCGGGCCGAAAAACGATAGTACCCTTTTCTCGCCGCAGGCGCAAGCCTCATAAGCCCCGGAGGGGCCGATGGATAATTATTCACCGGCCGAACAAGCCCGCGGGGGCGGCAAATCCGCCGCCCCCGCGCCGTTCATGCCGATTCGTCCGCCGGCCGGCTCAATCGCCATACTGCTTGAGCACGTCAGCCAGCTGGATCATGTATTCGACCATCTCCTTGATGGCCGGAGTCTCGACCTTCTGCTTCTGCGCCTCCTGCAACACGATCAGCGCCTTGTTCATCAGCCCCGCATCCAGATAG
>CAYMGG010000231.1:0-9619 GCA_964389915.1 uncultured Planctomycetaceae bacterium | reverse complement strand
CACTCGGGCGGATTCTCGGAGAAGATCCGCTCCAGGGTCGTGCCGAACGGCGAACGACGCAGCGGCTCGAACTCGGGCGCGCTATACTCGATCCGCCCCGCCGTCAGCCGCACATAGGCGGCCGGCGGCAGATTGGCCAGCGCCGCCGCCAGGGTCTCCAGGGGCAGCTCCTCGCCCTGCCGCCGCACGCGCAGGGCGTGCTTGAGCAGGGTGAGATCGTATTTCCATTCGTAGGCCGAGAGCCAGCCGCCCAGCACCTTCGACCCCAGACAGAAGTGGCGCAGGGCCTTCGCCTCCCCCAGCAGGTGCCGCCGGACCATCTCGCGCACCAGGTCGCAGCCCGTGCAGGAGAGGCCCAGTTCCCGTGCTTCGGCGCTATAGCCCGATTCGCTGAGGAAGTGGGCGATCTGGTCGGCGTCCATCTCCAGCAGCCGCGCGTAGTCGGCCGCCTTGAGCTGCCGGGCCAGCCGCGACCGCAGCCGCGTCTGGGCGTAGATGAGCACATCGGCGTCGGTTCCATCTAGGACACCCAGCTCCTCCGCCTCCAAAGCCCTGACAAAGGCCCTGATCGTCATGCCGGTTCAGCTCCCCCTTTACCCGTACCGAAAAGCGCAACGGCGATCTCAGCCCGACGGCGCGTCCAGAACTCCTCGACCACCGAGGCGTACGTCAGATCCACCGCCACGCGCTCGTCGCCCGCCACCAGGCGCAGTCCGCCCGAACCGCTCTCGTCAGCCTGCGGCTCGAATCCATTCAGATCCTTGGCCAACATCTCGGCTGCGCGGGCCGAAAGCTCGACCCGCCCCGCGGAGAGGATCTTGCGCCCCCGGGTCAGAAAGCCCGCCAACAGCGCCCGCTCCTCACCGGCCGGCAGGGCCAACAGTTTCTCCTCCAGCCGCCGCCGGATCGCGCTCAGATGCACCTCGCGTTCCTCAAGAAACGAGCGTTTGCATTCCAGTTCGCGGGCGGAGCGTTCCTTACGCGCCTCGAACTCCAGCTGGGAGCGCAGCCCGGCCAGCTCGCGCTTGAGCAGGGCCTCCTCCCGCCGGAGGTTTTCGGCCTCCATCGCCTGGGCCTCGCGCTCGGCCTGCTCGCGGATCGCCTTGGCCTCGCGCTCGGTATCGGTATGAATCCGATCGATCAGAAGATTCAGGGACATCTAGCATCTCTCCTGGCGTCGGGCGTCGCGACGACTCGATTCCGAGCTCGCCGCAAGTTCGACGCGACAATTTAAGTTCTGCCGGCGAGCATCAGACCTTGATATGCTGCAACAGCAGATAGGCTATACCGGTAGCGATGATTAGAATAGTTTCCGGCAACGCCAGCAGGAAGACGCCTATACCAAGGAAGGAACGATTCTCTGCACAAGCAGCCACTACTGCAGTACCGATGCTCTTCTGCGCTAAACCTGTGCCCAGTGCCCCGCCCAACATTGTCAACCCCACGCCGATGGCCAAAAGACCGTATTCGCCTTCAGAAGCGCTACTCATCACTTGAACCGACGACTCACCACTGGCTGTTTCACTCGCAGCCGCCGTCGGCACTTCATTAGGCTTCTCAGCCGCTTGCGGCGGAAAGAGATTCGACATGGCCAGCCACGTCCCGGCCGCCACGATCACCAGACTGCACACACCCAAAAAATCCCGTTTCATGACTCCGTTCCTCCGAAGGCCAGGCTCCCGCCACGCGGTCAGGAGCGCGTGTAAACCCGCTTGATACCGAAGGGGGCGAAGCGCATGCCCCCGCCATGGAAAAATTTGGCGAATGTTTCGCAGTAGTGAAGACGCACGGCCTGGATCGAGGCGCTCAAGCCGCCCAGCAGCACCAGGGCCAGATGGGCCACCACGAAGACGGCCGCAAACAGGATGAACTTGATAGCCCCCCCGCCGGCCAGCAGTTGCGGAATGAGCACCGTGTTGACCGCGATGGCCACCGCCGCCTTGGAGACGCCAACCAAAGCCAGACGGGTGAAGCTTACTACGTTGCCGAAGAGGCCGAAGAACTCGATCAGTCCCAGCGGTCCTTCCCCCAGTCCGACCAAAACTAAACCGCTTAAGAGCAATACCGCATTAACCGTCCCTGCCCCTCCCAGCTCTACCGGTCGCAGAAGCGTGTCCCAAAGTAGGGCGCCCAGCTCGCAACCGCGGAACGCCTCCAGCCCGGAGATCAGCAGCACGAAACCAGTGATGATGGCCAACTGCCCCAGCTTGCCCAGGGCATGCCGCCGGGAGTGCGGCAGCTCGTTGATGATGCCGAAGACACAGCCCAGTCCCATATGGAACCAACCGACCAGAATCGAGAGGATCAGCATGTTGGTGACGCTGGCGCCTTCGGTCTTCAACAGCAGCGGATGCGGCAAACCGGGGACTATCCGCCCCCACCAGAAGACCGCCCCCTCCTCGCCCTGGAACGGCACGCCCAGGAAATCGGCAAACACGAACAGGCCGAAGAGCAGGCCGCAGATGCCGCTGACCATCAGCACCCGGCAGAGGCTGCGGGTCTCCTCCATGCCCGGCAGATATTCCAATTTGCGCCCCAGATACCAGCCGATCAGGGCCAACCCCAGGCCGTATCCGGCGTCGCCGATCATGAACCCGAAGAAGAGCGGAAAGCAGATCGCCATGACGGCGGTGGGATCGATCTCGTCGTAGCGCGGCACGGAAAACATCTCGGTCAAAACCGCAAACGGCCGGGTCCAACGCGAATAATTCTGCGTGGTCGGCACGACTTCGGCCGGTTCGTGTTCGTGGGCGGAAATCTCCTCCTCGACCACAAACTCCACCCCGACCGGGAAGCTCTCGCGCACCCGGGCGCGAATTTCGCCCAACTCGCGTTCACGGGCCCAGAAGCTGCCGGCCACCACATAACTCGAAACCGCGAAATTGGTCGAACCCAGATTTTTGGCCAGCAGGGCCACCAGCGCCTCTTCGGCGGCGAAGACGAAGTCCCGCCACTCCCGGGCCACGCCCCCGCGCTTGGCGTCCAATTCGGCCAGCTCCCGCTCGGCCTCGGCCCGCCGCAACCGCAGTTCGGCCAGCCGTTCGCCGGCCGGCCCCTCCCCCTCCGAGGCCGGCGTCGGCAGCAGGCTCAGCCCCAGCTCGTTAAGCTTGGCGCGCAAAGCCTCGGCGTGGGCGGCGGCCACCGCCAGAATGCGGGGCGCCGGCTTTTTGCGGGTGCCGCCCGGACCGACCGGCGTCACCGGCCGGCGCAGAATCACGCTCTGCCGCCGCGGCTCGGGCCGGAAGATGTCGTGCACCTCGTATGGCAGTTGCGGCAGGGCGAAATCCTTGTCGGCCTGGACCGCGAAAATCCGCAACGTTTCGTAGCCGGAGAGCAGGCGCAGGTCGAGCGGCAGGTCGGCGAAAGGCTCCAGCGCCGAAATCTCCCGGTCCAGCCGGGTGATCTCGGCCCGCAGGGCCTCGCCCCGCTCGCGCACCGCCTGCACCGCCGCGGAGAGGGCCTCCATCTGGTCCGGCAGGGTGACCATCAATTCCGCCTCGCCGATCGGCTCGGGGGCCGGGGGTGGGGCGAGCTTGAGGTAGTCCTTGACGCTGCGCAGCGTGACCAGATACCCCTCGGCCGGGAAATAATTATGCGAGGAGGCCTGTCGCAGATAGCCTTCACCGTCGGGGGTGAAGGTCACCAGCTGCACCCGGCCCAACGACTGGAGGACATGCACCAGCCGCACGAGGATGTTCCGCGCCGCCAGCAGCGTCACTTTCTTCATCGGTTCGGAGCGCAGCATGCCTACCCACCTTATTTGATGAACCGCGCGCCTTCCGGCGCGACCGGTTCCGCGTTCAACCGCCCTCGGATTCGATCGGCGTGTCCGCGCCGACCGCCCGCCGCGTTCAGCGCCACTCGTTCAGGAAGAGCTCCCAGGCCTTGGCAAAGGCGGGGTCGGTGTTGGCCTTCGCCGCCTCGGCCAGAGCTTCGCGCCGCCGGCTGTAGCCGCTCTCCATCTCGGCCAGCTCCCGGCCGGACTTGGCGGCGATCTCGGCGGCCAGTTCGGTCCGGTGCTCGGCCAGCTTGGCCCGCACCGCCTGGTCGATCTGGGTCGCCTGCTGCCGGGCGGTCTCCACCCGCTGGGCGGCCCAGGTCCGCGCCTGCTCCAATGCGGCCTGCTTGGCGTTTTCGGCTTCTTTCACCTCCGCCAACAACCGGGTTGCTTCCGTGGTCATGCCTGTTCCTCTATCTTGGGATCGTCTAAACTTGCGATTCCCGCCGGTGGCCTAAACCTCGGCCCCACCGTTCAGGTTCTTTCTCGGCCGCGCTCGGATCGGCGGGGCCAGCTGCAGGTCCGGAGCTTCCTAGCCTCGCTGACCGCTAAACACTGGCCTGCGAGGCGACTTTCACCCCATCCGATACGCCAAGCGCTCAATGCGCCGACATAGAATCGGGGCGAAACCGGACAAAAATGTCGAATGGGAAATCAGAGACGTAGACTAAGGGTCTGGGGGGCAAATCCGGCCAGCGGCCGCAGGTCGCCTTGCGAGGCTTGCCAAAACCAGGAATTGATGGTTAATGCCTGGGGTTGGCCTTGGGAACGGCAGAACTTCAGAATCGAGGTTTGATTGTCGACATTGCCGCTGCCGGTGTCTTCATATTCGCAGACGGGGGTGTTTTCCTGCGTCGCCAGAGAGCCGGCCTGGCCTTGATTGACCACGGAGCCCGACTCATGCAAACCGTCGCGCTGCCCGGCGCGGACGCGCATCTGGGCAAACATCTTCATCCCTGGCGCAGTCAGCGGATTAACAATTAACATCGACCCGCAGGCGCAAATGAAGATCAAGGCTGTCAGAACACGCGACATGCTTACACCCGCCAGGCCACTTCGTCACGGCTGTCGAAAGCCAAGCAAACCTACTTCAATTCTAAATACCGCATGCTCTGCGCGGAAGCAAGAAAATTATGCCCCGCCTTTCTTCCGCGCCAACATCGGCTCGAAACGGTCTAATTGCCCCCACTCCCCCTCCAGCGGCTCGAAATGGTCGGCCAGAAACCGTAGCGTGTCCGTGCGTTGCGCAACTCCCGCGGCCGTGTCCATCCCGCCGCCGTCCCCCTGGATGTAATCGAACCCCAACAATCCGCCCGGGGCCAAGGCCGCATGCAGCCGCCGGGCGGTCTCCAGCGGCTGGGGCAGATGCTCGAATACGGTCAGACAGAAGATGACGTCAGGCGCTTGTGGCAGGGAAGGGAAAAAATTCTTCTCCGGTTGCAGCAGCAGCGGTCGGACATTGGGCCGCCCTCGAAACTTGTACACCGCATAATGAAAGGCCAGGGTCGCCAGATCGCTCAGGTAGACTTGCCGTCCGGGCGGCAGCGGGAAAAACTCGTCCAGGAAGGTGACCAAGGGCGCAGTACCGCAGCCGAATTCCCACAGCACCCGCCAGTCCGGCCGCCAGCGCCGCAGTCGAGCCAGCCAGGCGTACTGGTCGACCAGCGCTTCGCGCCGGGCCAGATGAAAGAGCTGGTACAGCAACTCCGGGGCCTGCCATGCCGCCAGGTGCGCCGCCTCGCCCGAGTCCAAGCCGAGTTGACTGGACTGGAACTTCACCCGGTATTGGTTGAGCAGAAAGTGGAAGTCATGCACCTCCCACAACGGCCGGCCGCCCAGCACTTGCTGCCAGTAGCCCCGAAACCGCCGGAACCAGGAGTCGTCCCAACCCGAGGCTCGCAGCTTGCGCCAGCTACGCACACGCCAGTCTAGCGGCAGCCAGCGGCAGGCGTAGAGCGCTGCCGCCCCTATCCGTTTCACCGACGCGGATTCTTGCGCCCAATCGCCGGCTAATGGCCAGCGGGAGTACAACTCCGGCACGTCGACCACCAAGTTGTCGAACCGATTTCCGCCCGCCATCGCCTCTTCCCTCCGGCGCCCGACCGGTCTGCTTGCTGTCACACCGGGATGAACGATTCGCCGGGCTTGAGGGCGGCGACGAACTCGGCCAGCAGCTTGGCGGTGTTCTCCACGTCGCTCAGGGACACCACCTCGACCGGCGAGTGCATGTAGCGGTTGGGCACGCTCACCAGGGCGGCGGCCACGCCGCTGCGGGTCAGCTGCATGGCGTTGGCGTCCGTGCCGCTGCCGCGCGGAATAGCCTGCAACTGGGTCTTGACCTTGGCGCGCTTGGCCGCCGCCTTGATCAGGTCATAGACGCGGTGGTTGAAGTTGGGGCCGCGGTGCAGGATGGGACCCGCGCCCAGCCGGGCCTCGCCCACCTGCTTGGCGTTGATGTGCGGGAAATCGGTGGCGAAGCCCACGTCCACGGCCACGCCCACGTGCGGGTCGATGCCGAAGGCCGCCGTCTGCGCCCCACGCAGGCCGATCTCCTCCTGCACGGTGCTGACGGCGTGCACGGCGCACTGGAGCCGGCGTCCCTTGAGCAAACGCAGGGTCTCGGCCACCACGAAGGCCCCGATCCGGTCGTCGAAGGCCCGGCAGGCCACCAGGCCGTTGCGCAACTCGATCCAGCCGGTGGCGATGGTGGCCACGTCGCCGATCTCGACGACCTTTTCGGCGTCCTTCTGGTCGCGCGCGCCGATGTCGACCCAGAGCTCGTGGATCTTCGACTCGCTGGACTCGCGCTCCTTGGGTGTCATCAGATGGATGGGTTTGACCCCGATCACGCCCGGCACCGGGCCGCGCCGGCCGTGGATCGTGATCCGTTCGCCCTGCAACAGGGGCACGTTCACTCCGCCCACCGCCCCGACCGAGATGAAGCCCTGCTTGTCGACGTGCATGACCATCAGGCCGATCTCGTCGCAATGGCCGGCCAGCATGACCCGCAGCTTACCCTTGGGGTTGAGGACGCCGTGGACGTTGCCGTGGACGTCAGTCGTGACCGAATCGGCGAACTTGCGCATATAGGCCGCCACCACTTTCTGCCCCGGTTGCTCGTAGCCCGAGGGCGTGGGCTGGGCCAGCAGTTCCTTCATGAAATTCAACGTGGTCGCGTTCATGGGCAATACTCTCCTGAAGTCAATATTAGGGCGGAATCAGAATGAAGGTCGAACGAATCCTGCACCTACATCAGGCAGGCATGGACGGTGCGGACCAGGCCGATGATCCGGTCGCCCTCCTCCAGGTGCACGGCGTGGTGGTCGAGCGAAGGGTTGTCGGGCAGACCGACATAACCGCCGCGTTCGGTCCGGCGCAGCCGCTTCAAGGTCACGCCGCTCTCGCGGCGGCCGATGGCCACGACCTTGCCCAAGAGTCGCTCGGGATCGACTTCGGAACGATCAATGGTCACGATCGAACCGGCGGGAATGGTCGGCTCCATGCTGCGGCCGGTGGCGTGTACGCGCACATAATCGGTCTGGGACGGGTTGGGGCACCAGGCGCGATGGATGACGGCCGGCCCCTCGATCTCGGTGTCTCGCACCTCCAAGGGCAGACCGGCGGCCACCTCGTCGGCATACAGCGGCAACACGTAAAACTCGGCCAACTGCCGCTCGGTGAAGGATACGGCGGTATGACTGACCACTTTCAGGCTCAGGTCGCGGTAGCCTTCGGCCGACACATTCCGCCCCCGCATGTCGCCTTCACCAAAAAGCAACCACTGCGCATTCGCACCTAGCCGGATGATGGCCGCCACCACATGATGCGGAACGCGAGTTCCGTTCTCGTAGCCCGACAAACGTTGTTGATCAATATTGATGGCCTGGGCAAAACCTTGCTGCGTAGAGAATCCGGAACACGTTTTTCTGAATTTCTTTATTCGCTCGCCGATAGTTTCGCTATTATCAGCCATTGGTCATTATATTCCTTAAAGCAAGCCCAAGGACTGCGCCCACTACGCGCCATTTCGCCCAAAAACCGCATTTAGTCAGTTGGTTAGAAAAACCTATGCTTCACTGCGCCAAGCTCTGACTTATAGTCCCAAAGCACTTGCAAATTCCACAAGTACTCTTAATTGTATCACTCAAAGACCAACATTTCCACTTAAAATCAGCGGTGTTTTTTTTAAGCCCCATACACATTAACATGATCCAGAAAGCGTTTGCCTTTGTCAAGTTTTTTTAGGTTTTACTTGAAATATATTCGCTCGACAGGCCCAATAACATGTTGTGCATTTATTGTAGGCCAGGATCGGCTGGCCTCCGTTTTCGGCATTTGCCTGGAAGCGCCCGCCGGGTGCATCCGCTTCATGCCGGCATTCGTTTCCCGCCGAACCGATCCGGCGAATTCGCCCATAGGGACGCCGAAATGAGTTGCGCAACCGTAAGCCTCGCCTTGGCCGACAATTGCGCTTCGTTTCGGCGCGAACCCTAATTTGCGGAGGCCCGGCTGATGTTGACAACGGCACAATGGCAATTGGTCGACCGCCTGCTGGAACTGGCGCTGGACGAGGACATCGGCCCCGGCGACGCCACCAGCCGGACGTTGATTCCGCCCGAGGCCCGACTGACGGCCCGGCTGGTGGCCCGGCAAGCCGGCCGGCTGGCCGGCCTGGCCGTGGTCGAACGCCTCTACGCCCGCCTCTCGCCCGAGGTCCAATTTGCCGCCGCCTTGGCCGATGGTGCGGCCTTCTGCGCCGGGGCGCAACTGGCCGAACTGCGGGGGCCGGCCCAGATCATACTCACCGGCGAGCGCCTGGCCCTCAATCTGCTGCAACGCATGTGCGGCGTGGCCAGCCTGACGGCCCAGTTCGTGGCCGCGGTCGCCGGCTGCCGGGCCAAGATCCACGACACACGCAAGACCATGCCCGGGATGCGGGTGCTGGACAAGCTGGCCGTGCGCCTGGGCGGGGGCGAGAACCACCGGCAGGGACTGTTCGACATGATCCTGATCAAGGACAATCATCTGGCCTGGGCGGGCGGTTCGGTGGCCCAGGTCGTGGCTCGGGCCCGCCAGGGCTCGCCCCTGCCGATCATGGTCGAGGTCGATACGCTCGAGCAGCTGGCCGACGCGCTGGCGGCCGAACCGGACTTCGTGCTGCTGGACAACCTGCCGCCGGCGGTGATGGCCCGGGCCGTGGCCCTGACCGACCGGGAGTGCGCCGCCCGCGGCTGGCGGCGGCCGGTCCTGGAGGCCAGCGGCGGCGTGAACCTGCAAACGGTGCGGGCCATCGCCGAGAGCGGGGTGGACCGGATTTCGGTGGGCGCCCTGACCCACAGCGCCCCGGCCCTGGACATCGGGCTGGACCTGGATTGACATTTGGCTTGACTGAGCAAACCGGGCTCCATATTATCCGAAAGTGGTTGATGGTCTTCGGCCATCGGGAAAGAGAGCGATACATGTCCCAGGAGATTCCGCCCGACCGGCCGGCCGAGGCGAAAGACCCGCTCGAGGCGCGTCTGGCCCTCTCCCCGCCGGAACTGCTGGCGAACCTGACCAATATCGAACGCATGCTGCTGGTCATGCGCGACGAGCTTTACGAATCGTCCTGGCAGATTATGGAGCGGGACCTGCGGGACCGCCTGCAGGGCCGGCCCTACATTTACAAGCTGGTCAACAAGATCGAAACCGACCTGGCCGCCATCGCCTTCCTGCGCGCCTACGAGACGCGCCACAGGGTCGATTTGGGCCGCCTTCAAGGAGGGGAAACCGCATGAAGCAAGTGGTCCGCGCCGCCCGGCGCACTTTCGGCGCTAACTCTGGTTTCCGGTTCTCGGCCCT
>CAYMGG010000230.1:0-9691 GCA_964389915.1 uncultured Planctomycetaceae bacterium | reverse complement strand
GGTGGCCTAGTTTTGCTCGCCCGACCTGGCCCTGTTTTACTCGCCCGCCGCCAGCTGGGGTAGACGAAATCGTGGATCCATTTGGGGCGGGGATACGAGTCGCAGGGGTGACACCCCTTGCCGATGCAGTCGGAGAAGTGCCGCGAATGCATGACGTCCTCGGCGTTCAGGCAGTATTCGCCGTGGATGCGCCGGGTTTCGCGCACGCCGATGTCGGGGAAGTCCAGCAGCGCCGCCTGCTCGAACCCGGGCAGCGCGGACTTCATCTGCGCGATTCGTTCCCGGACTTGGCGGATCTGGTCCTGCACCGCGCCGGTCAGTTCGGGCGAAGAGAGGCAGTTGGCCGGACACTGCGGACAGCAGAAGGTGAAGACGCCGGGAATGGGCGTGTTGTAGATCTGGAACTGGTGCCCGATGCCGCCGATGTTCATGGTCATCATCTCGCCGCGGGCGAAAGCCTCGCGACACTCCTTCAGACTCATCAGAGCGAAGATCTGGATGATGAATTGCTCCGGGTGGTCGCGCATATACTCCAGGGTGCGGGTGAAGTCGATGTTGCCCATGCGGAACATGACGCCGGGGTTTTGCATAGTGCCCAGCGGCACGCCTTCGGCCGCCGCCAGATCCTCCGGGCCGACGCCCAGGGTGAAGGGGACGCCCGCCGCCGCGGCCACGTCGGCATCGCCCGTGGCGTCGATGAAGATCCGGCCCGGGATCAATTTGCGCCCTTGCTTGGTTTCGATGGTCAGCCCTTCCAGGCGGCCGCCGACGGTCACGACGTCGACCACGGGCGCGTAGAGCAGCACCTCGACGCCCGCCTCGGCCAGCATATCCATAAGCATGAATTTGAACTGCGCCTGGTCGGTGAAGACATAGCTGCCGGCCCGGCCGCCGGTGGCGATGCCGATACCGGCGCGGATCAGCCGGTCGGTAAGTTCCAGCGGCAGCCCGCCCACGACCTGGACCGCGGCCGGCTCTTCGGCCAGTTTGGCCACCACCTGCCGGTATTCGTTCTGACTGCGGTCGTGGACCAGGTATTTGGTCAACCCCGCGTTGCCGGCGGTCATCATCCCGCCCAGATAACTGTAGCGTTCCAACAGGAGTACCTTGGTGCCGGCCCGGGCGGCGGCCAACGCCGCCACCACACCGGCCGTGCCGCCGCCGGCCACCACCACCTCCGCACCGGGCCACACTTCGGCCTGAACCTGCTGGGTCACGATTTGGCCAGTAACCAGAGCCATGTCTTTCTCCTTTTGGGGCGGGCCGTTCCTTCCCGCCCAGGTAAGATCAATCCAAATTCCATAGTGATCGATTCCGGGAAACTTTTTTTTGTATGAAAGGTCCCCCCACTCCGCCCAAAAACTCTCCCCGGACCCAACTGGCACGAACCTTCGGCGGCCAAAAATGGCGAAAACTATGCGACTGTTTCGAATCTGTGGTTTCCGCCTTCACCGCGCGACTTGCCCGCAGTCCTGCTTTTGTCGGCCTAGAGTATCCAGTCCCAGCCTAAACCTCCGGGTTCGGCCTGCAATGCGAATCTTCGGCCAGTATCTTGAATTATCGGCCATATCCCGGTTATAGTGCGGACATGGTAAACCTTGATTTTATCAACTCTCAGCTCAATGAGGCGGTCATCCAGCTGGGTGGACTGACTCTGGGTGGATTGCAGCTAACGCCTTATGTTTTTCATCTCACCACGGTCGGGCGTGGCGAGCAGTCCCGACGGCATAGCCATGGAACTTTCGAGTATTCCGTGCTTTTGAAAGGGGAGATGAGCTATCTTGTGCCCGGAGCCGAATTGCGGCTGCGGGCCGGAGACGGCCCGCTCATTCCGCCGGGCGTGGCTCATAGCTGGCGGGGGAGCGCCCCGCAGACCGTGGTGGCCGGGTTCCAATCTCTGCTGGAGGGGGCCGGGGGCCGGGCCGTGCGGGGGCATCTAGAAAAACGCGCCGAGTCGCTCCAATATCATCTTTCCGGACTGAACGAGTTGCGACGCCGGCTGTTGGCCATGATTCGCGAGCTCTCGGCCGGCCGGCCTTTTCGCCGGGAACGCCTGTCCGCCCAGATCGCGCTGTTCCATGCGGATTATTTCGCCTTGGCCTTTCCCGACCTGCCGGGAGCCCGGGGCGAACTGCGGCGGCCCCGGCACGGGCCGGTCAACGAGCGGGTCCAACAGGTGCGGCGCTATGTGGCTGGGAACCTGGCCGGCGAGCTGGACGTCAAACAGATCAGCCGGACGTTCGGCCTCAGCAGCCGCCAGCTGGCCCGCATCTTTCCCCAGGTTGCCGGCTGCTCGCTCAAGGCCCACATCCAGCAGGCACGCCTGGAGAACGCCGCCCGGCTTTTGCGCACCACCGATCTGCCGATCAAGGCCGTGGCGGGCGAATGCGGCTATGCCGATCCGAATTATTTTTGCCTGGCCTTTCGCTCGCGTTTCGGCCTACCCCCTACCCGCTATCGTCAACAGCAGTTCGCCAACCGCGAAATCGGTTTGGCGGAGCGCACACAGGCGGAAAACTAAAGATCGACAAATTTCTGCCCATTGGCGGGGGTGTCGAGACGTTTTTCTAGGCGGAGCAGGAAAAAAAGAGGTGCCCGAGCCGGCCTGAAAACAACCCGTCCGGGCGCTCAAGATATGCCCCCCCTACTCTGACCATAACACTCCCCGACAAGCCAAGAGTGTTCCGTTATTGCCCTGCCCTCAGTTTGGTTCGCAAGAGCTAGTCTGGAGTGAACGGGCGTATAAGGCGGGCACAGGACGCCATTAAGCCGACAACAAATCTTCAATACGCGCAACCAGCCATACATTATGCGGTTGCGTCATAAGGTAGGCTTTTCAGCGAGAAGCTTTTCGATTATCAAGTTGCTTGGCTAGGCAAATATGGTAGGAAAAAAATATGTCTCTCTGTGTGAAAATTTCAAGGCCACGGGCGATATTCCCCCCTCGCGGCAGCTATACAGACCCGAGCAAGGCCAGACTAACATGGACAATTTGGGGCCAACCAATGCTCGAAAATGCCTTCTGGCGGAAATTGCGCAAAAGCAGGCCGGGTATTTTACAGCCAATCAGGCCAGCGAAATCGGCTACGCCGACAGCCATCACCATCAGCATGTCGAAAGGGGCAACTGGGCCAAAATTCTCCCCGGACTTTTCCGCGTGCCCGGCTGGCCCGACACCATGGAGTCCGTGTTCACCAAATGGAGCTTGTGGAGCCGCAACCAGAAGGACCAGCCCCAGGGAGTGATCAGCCACCAAAGCGCTTTGGCTTATTTTGGCTGGGGTGAATTCAATCCGGATGAGGTGCACCTGACGGTTCCGGCCAGGTTTCAAAAGCTTGCCCCGGACCAGGTGGTGATCCACAAGGCTACGATCAACCTGTCGGACCTTGAAGCCAAGGAAGGTTTCATGGTCATTTGTCCAGCCAAGGTTCTGGAAGATTTACGCGCGTTTCTGGCCGCGCACGGCAGCTGGGAAACCACGGTTGAACAGGCTTTCGCGGCCGGCCGGTTGTCCCGGGACGAATGCCGGCGTCTGGAGGTAGACCCGGAACGGACTGCCGACCACGCGGCCATGGAGGCCGGGGAAAGGGTTCTCTCCGCTGCGCCCGCGGCGGCCGGAATTGAAGCGGCGCGGCTGGCCGAGTCGCCTTCGCCGCAGGCGCCGGACGCGATAAATGGCCCGCCCAGCGGCTCGGCCCTGATGAGAGAAAGGATCTACCGGATGATATTTCAGCGCGCGCAGTCCACGAGTCAGAGTTCGCGGCGGCGGGCCCAGGCCGGGTTTACGCTGGTGGAACTGCTGGTGGTCACGGCCATCATCTCCAGTCTGGCCGGGATGCTTCTGCCGGCGCTGGATAAGACCTTAAACAGCGCTCGGCAAGCGCAGTGCGCCAGCAACAGCCGACAGATCGGGCTGGGCATCGACCTGGTGATTGAAGAAGGGCCGCATCTACTGTCGCCCGGCTACTTCCCCTTCAATTATTCCATGGTCCGGCCGGATGATCTGGGTTCGAAATACTGGTGGTATACCGAAGTCGGTGAAAAGCTGGGTTACAAGGTCGAAACCACGCTATGGGGAAGTTTTATTTGCCCGCCGGAGCCGGCGGTCTTTCGGTGTCCGGCGCAAACCAAACAGTTTTCACCCAATCCCAGCGCGATCTATACAAACTGTCATTACTTCCACTACAGCTACATCTACGACTTCCTGAGCTATATCCAGGGCGGAATTCTGGGCGAAGGGGGCGCGGTTTACATCCAGAAGAAACGCACGGAAATCCGGCATCCTTCCAACCAGATCGTATTTTGCGATTCTGACGGCAATGGCGCATTCGACTACGAATTGAGCAGCAGCATGGGCTGGAGCGATGCGCTGCCCGGCACGCGCCATCAGGGCGGATCGGTCTGCGCCTTCGTCGACCTGCATGTGGCCTACCTGCCTTACGGAGCCTTGTTCACCCAATATCGCAAATATTTCCGCGACGGTGATTGATTCCGGTCTTTGCCACTTCATTCGAACCCGCGAGCGGGTACTCCATCTGTCAGAGGATTGATCCCATGCCAGTATTGATCAAGCTAGACGAGCGGCGGCGGCAAAACCTGAAGCTGTCTCTGGCGGTCGCGTGGCTAACCGCGGCCGGTTGGTGGGCGCCGGGCGCGGCGGCGGAGGCTTCCCCCAATCCGGCCTGGAGCCTGCCCATAATCATCGACCGCGGCAATGATTCCGCCGCTTGGAGCCTGCGCCATGCAATGCCGGAGATTCCACGCGCCGAATTGAAAGTGGTCGAGGTCGATGGCCAGCCAGCGCTGCGGTTTGAGTATGAGTTGGGAACGAAGAACGATACGTATATCTATCGCACGGGGCTCGTGGCGACCGAGAACGACAACTTGAGCCTGACTTTCAAGGCTGAAAATATTGCGCAAATATATGTGCGACTGATGGACTCGACCGGTCAGGATCATCAGGGGGTGATTCAGATCCAGCCGGGCGGGGCGTGGCAGACCGTCACTTTGCCGGTGGCGACGGGTTTTGCCAAAGGTCATTGGAATGGCGCCAATGACGGCAAGTTCCATTTTCCCTGCGGCCGTTTGGCGCTGGCTTTTGGCAAAGCCTCGCCTCAGGGACGATTCTGGTTGCGGCGGGTGGGGCTGCAGGGCAATACGGCCAATCCGGGGATGACCTGGCGACTGAGTTTTCGCCATCCGCTGCCGGCCGGCGTGGCTTTTCCCGGTGAAAAAGCCGAATACGCCGTCAAGGTGGAGAATCTGGTGGACGCCCCGCGCCAGGGCGCACTGCGCCTGCGCCTTCGTGATGCCGACGGCCAGGCGACGGAAAAATTCTGGCCATTCCAACTGGCGCCGCTGGGGGAGTTCGTCTCCCCACCGGTGGATCTGACCAGCGTCGAACCGGCCTTTCGGCAGCTGCGGGCCTGGGTCGAGGAAGACGGTGCGCAACTGGGCTTGGTCCAGAGCGCGGTGGCCGTGGTGCGCAAGCTGCCCAATTACGGTCAGGATGATCCAGCCAGCTTTTTCGGCTTCATGCACGTCTATCAGAATCCCGAGGCGGCCGAGCGCCTGGGCTGCAAGAATTACCGCGAATTCGTCTGGTTCGATCGGAATTTCGCGACCCACGATGAAAACTGGTGGACTCGGCTGGACCAACGGGTCAATGACGCCCGCGCCCACGGGATCCAGGTCGTGCTCTGTCTTGAACCGAGCGTCAAATCGGGAGTCTGGCAGAATGCCACCCGGTTTAACGAACCGGCGGAACTGATACTGCCGGAAAATCTGGACAGCTGGCGGCGGCTGGCCAAAGAAGTGGCGGAACGCTACCGGGGCCGGCTGGCCGCGATCGAACTGGTCAACGAGCCGAACAACGAAGTCTGGCACACCCCTGACTATCCGCTCGAAAAGGCCCGGGAGATCTATTGTACGCTGGTGAAGACGGCGGCCGAAGCGGTCCGCGCCGTCGATCCCGGCGTTCAGATCATCGTTCTGGACGTCTCCGGGCGCGACTTCCATGCGATCAACGGCGTGCCCACCCCGCAGTGTCCGGGCGAGTTCCTTTTCACCAAGGCGATGCTGCCGGTGCTCAAAGGCGATTTCGACATCTACGGCGGCCACCCGTATTGCCATGTGCGGATTCTGGGCCGCACCCGACGCTCGCAGATGCCCGAGGAGATGCATTTCCGCGAGCTGCTGATCCAGGCCGGTGACATTCTGGAGCAGAACGGCTGCCCGCGGCGCCTCTGGCCCACGGAGATCGGCTGGTCGGTGATCGACCCGGTCGATCCGCCGGACGAGCTCTCCTTGCGTTTTGCCGCGATCGTCGCCCAGGGGTTGACGCTGGCCAAATCCGTGCCGGGTTTGGAAAAGGCCTTCTGGTTCATCACCCATTGGCATAACACTGACGGCGACGATTACAGCCTCTTCCACTGCAACACGCCGCAGAAGATCTACAAGCAGAACTGCGAGGATCTCTTTCCCACGCCGGCCGCCTGCGCCTACGGCACCACGGCCTACCAGCTGTTCCACTCCCGGTTTGTCGAAGAAGTGAAGGTGGGCGACAACTTTTCGGCCTGGAGATTCGAGCGGACCGAAGACGGGCGGGCGGTGATCGTGCTCTGGGCCCGTTCCGACGGCGAATTCCGGTTACAGCTGAAAGCCGAAGACGTCACGATTTTCGATCTTTACAACCGGCAGCTCGCCGCCGGTCCGCAGGTGGTCGCGCCCTTCAGCCGCGCGCCTCTCTTTCTGACCGCGCCGGCGGCCGCCGGCGAGGCCTTAGCCGCCGCCGTTCGGCAGGCGAAGATCGTGGCGCTGGAGCCGGTGCGTATTTCCAAGGTCTGGTTCCGTTCCCGGACCGAGGCCCGGGCAGTGCTGGAAGACACCTTGCCGGAGCCGGTCACAGCCAAGCTCGCCTTCGCCGGACAGACGGGCGAACAGGTCCTCCGCCCCGGCCAGCAGATCGTCACCTGGCCCCAGGCGGAGCCGATCGCCGCCGGGACCACGCCGGAACTGAGCGTGACCGTGGCGGAAGCGGTCAAACGCGCCAGTCCGCGCACCGATTTCTGGTCCGCGGCGAAACTGGCGGAAGTTACCATTGACGGCCAGCTGTCGGAAACCGCCGCCTTAGCGCCGATCGTGCTGGACAACCGCAATTACCTGATGCCGCCGGACGCGGCCTGGAGCGGCCCGGCGGATCTGAGCGCCACGGCCTGGTTGGGCTGGACGCCGGCGGGGCTGTACTTCGCGGCCCGGGTGACCGACGACCGCCATCAGGGCTCGCCCGACGATCGGGAACATTATTGGCAGGCCGACAGCATCCAGTTGGCCCTCGATCCGGAAGGCAACTCGCTCTACGAATATGACACCGACGACCGCGAGGTCGGCCTGGTGCTGGGCCCCAACGGACCGCACGCCTACATCTACATTCGCGGCAAAAAGCTCGGGCCACTGACGGGTTCTTTCCAAGCCAAGCGCGAACCCGGAGCCACGGTGTATGAAACCCTCCTGCCGTGGGCGGAATTGGGGCTCACGCCGCCGGCGGCCGGGCGGATCATGTCCGTCAGCTTTATCGTCAACGAGAATGACGGGCAGGGCCGCGAATTCTGGCTGGGGTGGACGCCGGGCGTGGGCGAAAGCAAGGCCCCGATCAATTATCGCCCCGTGGCGCTGGAGCCCTGAACCGCGCGGCGGTCGGCGGAATCACCGCGGCGTCCCGTCCCGGCGGCGGCTTCAGGCCGGTGGGCCACCGGCCAAAAATCTCCAGCAATTGAGGTTTTTGGCCGGTTTTCTGAGTTTTAACGGCGTCGGAGCCTCGCGACGCCGGGGCGGATTGCCTTCTATGCAGAAAGGTCACTTCATGCTCCACCGGCCGGCCGAACAGGTGTTGTGGGACACCTGGCTGTATTTCCACCCCGAAACCAAACAGTACCATCTCTTCTATCTGGTCCGCGAAAGTCTCGGCCGGCCCACGCCGGTCATCAACCATGCGGTCAGCGCCGATGCGGTCGAGTGGACGGCGGTGGAGGCGCTTCTACCCCAGGCCGGCCGGAATCTGAACACGGGCATGGTCTTTAGCCGCGGCGGGGAATATTACCTGACCTATGGCTGCAACGGCATCTACCTCCTGCGGGCCCGTGACGGGCAAAATTTGCGTGACTGGGAGTATGTCGGCCGCCAGCCGCTGTTGACTCCGGCCACTCCGGGCTTCGCCGAGCATTACGAATGCGACCCCGCCCGTCTGACCAAGCCGGAGCCGGACTTTCGGGATGCGTTTTTCCTGGAGGGCGAAGGTGAACGCCGGGTGCTGCTGGCCGCCCGATGGCTCCAGGGGCCGCCCGGCGGGCGGGGCGCGGTGGCGCTGGCCGTCAGCGCGGACGGGGTCAACTGGCGTTTCGAACCGCCGGTGGCCGCTCCGGGGCGATTCTATCAGATGGAGGTTCCCGACCATTTCGTCCTGGCCGATCGGCATTATCTACTGTTCAGCGATTTCAGCTTTCATGTCCGCCAGGATACGCCCACCCGCCGCCAGGTGGCCGGGACCTTCTATGCGTTGGCCGAAGACTTCGCCGGCCCCTACCGGGTGCCCGAGGAGTCCTTGCTGACCGGCTGCGCCGACGGCCAGTTCGGCAGCTACGTCGGCCGTCATGTCTTCGCCGAAGACGAACATCTTTTTTACAACCATCTGATCGCCGGCGGTCGGATCTGCGCTCTAGGCCTGCTTCAGGCCTTCCGGGTGCGCTCCGACGGGACGCTGGTTCTGGTGCCTTGGGAGCGGGGAATCGCCCGGTTGCGCGCCCAGCCCCTGGAGCTGCCGCCCGCACCGGAACCTTTCTGCGCAGGCGCGGTGCCGGCCGGCAACTGGCGCCGGAGCGGAGAGGCTCTGCTGGCCACCTGCGAAATCGGCCTGCATGCCGCGTTCTGGCCGGAAGAGATCGGGGATTGCGAGCTGGTCGGCGACTTTGCGGGGCGAACCGGCCAGGCGGGCTGGTTATTCCGTTATGATGGCGCAACCGGCCGTGGCCAGGGGGTGCTGCTGGATTTTACCCGCCGCGAGGCGAGTCTGGTCAATGCGACCACGGGCCGGGATCGGCCGTTCGTCCAGGCGATACCGTTCGAAACCGTTCGCATTCCCGAGCTCAAGGCAGGGGCCGGCCGCGTTAGGCTGCTGCTGCGCGGCGATTTTCTCGCGGTCTATCTGAACGGAGAACTGCTGTTCCACACCGGCTTGGGCCAGTTGGTTCCGGCGGGTCAGTTGGGGTTGCTGGCCGGCGGCGGCGAACTAGGTTTCACCGCGCTGAGCGGATTCAAATTGAAACCGCTGCGCCCGACCAGCTTCCCTGCGGCCCAGCCACTGGCCGAGCCGCAAAAGCGATCGAACGTACGACTGCAAAAATGATCCTCAGCGTAAATGCGAATCTAGTAGATCCCGCGGAATAGCGGGAACGAACCAGGCTTGAAAAGGCTGTAACGCGCATGCATTTCGCCCAATACTACCGCCCCGCAAGCGGAACCGTGGCGAAATCGAAATGCCAGAACCTGCCCGAAAGCCACCCGCATATGCTGATTGCCTTTTTCGCCTGAGCCGCAAGGACTCATTGCGGGCTGGTAATTAGTTTTTCGAATCGACTTAACTTGTGCGGCGTTCGAAATTCGGTTCAGAAAAGCGATTTATTTCCGTAGCGGAATT
>CAYMGG010000229.1:0-9701 GCA_964389915.1 uncultured Planctomycetaceae bacterium | reverse complement strand
CCGGTCGCAGGAGAAGGTGACGAAATGCGCGTGACCTTCAGTATCGTATACCCGCCTATAAACCACGTTCGCTACTCTTCCCGCTTCGCTCAGACAGCAGAGCTATCTGGGGCACCCGGATTCTCACTTCGCCGTCGCCGCCAGAGTGCCATCCAAATCGGGCAGAGTACTGTCCTGCTTAGCCGCCACAAGATAAGTTTCTTTGCTTACTTCTTTGCCTTTCAGGTAGTAAACGACCGCGCTTTCGTCAAATATGTTGGAGATGCCCTCTATTTCATAGTCGTTTTTATGTTCTCGATTTTCCATTAATCTACATATTTCGTCGTTATCAGGAAAATCTATGTAACAAAGCGGAAGAGATTTATATTTTTGTGGATAAAATATCCCGGTATATTCTTTGTTGATTTGGTAGATTCCGTCGGTAGTCGGCCTTCCGCTTTTGTCCCAGGACCGAAATCTGCCGTCCAAAGCATCATGGGCAATGCAACCAGTCCACCGCATACGGCCATTGGTGTGATAAAAAGTTATTTTTCCATCCAACTTTCCATTTACATATATTTTCTCAGCAAGTTTAGTTCCGTCTCTGCGATAAAGCTTTAGTTCGCCATCCAGTATGCCATTCTTATAATTTATCTCGCGCTTAATATCTCCCTTCCACCCCGTAGGATACCACTGAATCCACTTTCCCGTATAATCCTTAGGGGCAGGAATATCTATCAAATACTGATGGGCATCATAATCCTGACGCATAGAATAAACTGACCTGCCCCATTGCGGATGGGACACTATCGCCCCGAGCATAGCCCAGTAAAGAAAGATAAGTGTCAATATAATGCCGAGTTTATGCCTTTTTTTTGGCCATCTGAAGGCCATGGTATCCCCCCCCCCCCCGCATTACCAAACAACTTTTTGATTAAAATGTTGTGCCTGGGCGAAGCGGAAAAATAGCAGAGCTATCTGGGGCGCCCGGGTTGCACGGCGGTAGTGCTATTGTAAGTAGATTCTGACTTCGGTGTCGCCGCCAGAGCCCCTTCTAAATCGGGCAGAGAGCTATCCCGCTTTGCCGCCACAATATAGGCTTCTTTGCTTACTTTTTTACCTTTCAGATAGTAAACGACAGCGTTTTCGTCGAATATATTACCAATACTTGAGATATTATACTCGTCTCGCTTTGTGCTCCACATGAACTCTAATTCGTCTCCGAACAAACTCGCCATATCAGCAATCGTACACGGCCCCAAATTTGTCGGATGAAATATTCCGGTATACTCTTTGTTGATTTGGTAGATTCCGTCGGCAATCAGTCTCCCGTTTTTATCCCAAAACCGAAATCTGCCGTCCAAAGCATCATGGGCAATGCAACCAGTCCATCGCATACGGCCATCGGTGTGATAAAAAGTTATTTTTCCATCCAACTTCCCGTATATATATGTTTTGTCAGCAAGTTTTGTTTCATCTCTGCGATAAAGTTCAACTTCTCCGTTAAGGATTCCATTTTTATAATGCAACTCACGCTTGATAGCTCCACCCCAACCCAAAGGATACCATTGAACCCATTTCCCTGTATAATTTTTAGGGGCAGGAATATCTATATTATGTGGAACACCATTTATTAACTGCCGAAATAAATAAACCCTTTGATTCCATTGCGGATGGGCCAATATTGCCCCAAACATAACCCAGATAAAAAAGATAAATATCAGCATGATGCCAAGTATATGCCTTTTTTTTAGCCTCCTACCGGTCATGGCTTTTCCCCCGCATTACCAAACAACTTTTTGATTAAAATGTTGTGCCACTGGTACATAAGGGCTGGTAATTCTGAAGTCTTTGCCTATATCCAGATTGTTCATTATTCGCACCAGCCTTTCCGCCCGCCAATCTCTTGCGCCTTCCCTAATGAATCCCCTCTTAAGCCCTTTTATGCCGTTCAATAATATCATAACACTGTTGTCTCGACACCACTTTTCTACTTCCTCCGCATATCCATCCGCCCCCCCCCGGAAGCTTTTCATGGCATTCTCAAAATCTTGGCGTGTTCCATTTATAGCTTCCTTATAAAAGCCATCTACAGCCTCTTCAATGCATCTTTTTATGCCTTTATCCGGATCAAAATCATGTATATCACTGAAGCGTATCCCCCCAACAAATTCCAGCAATTTGGTTTGACAAGAAAACACCACAATCCCTTTTACTTCAATAGTAAAATTATTGATACTTAAGTTATTTGAATGACTGTCAATTTCGTATGAGGTTTCAACTATAGATCCGCAGTTGTCTATAGCTTTTTTGCTATCCTGTCCAGGTAATTGGGAAAGAATGTCTATCTCTTTCCCTTCCATCATCTCGTGCATTTCTTGAACAGATAAGTAATACGGATCTTGATGATCCCACAGGTAATTATGCAAAAGCTTTTTAGCCAACTCCGGTGTAGCGTTATATCCATATTCTCCGCTGAAAATGACAGGATAAACCGCCTTTTTCAATGATTCGATTCCCACATTTGAACAAAACGCCAGAAATACCGCATTTCTTAGAACCTCATCGTTATGTCTATTCAGGCCAAAACCGCCCGGTTCTCGAACCATATCCGCCACGTCGTCATCCGACGCATTTTGATTGGCCCGATCATGCCGTTCTAGCCATTCCTTAACCCCGCTAGCGACGGCTTCATAAACTTTTTGCCGTTTCTGTTCCTCAGCGATTTGGGCGATACTCAGCCTTCCTACGCCGAACTGATTGTGGATGAGTTCGTACATTTTCCTGGCCGCGCCCCGAGAGGCCGCCAGGAGAACTGCTACATCCCATAGGTTACTATATGTCCCGATCAATTGCAATCTGGATTCAGTATCCATAAAGCTCAGTCCGCTGGCCGCCGAATCGCAGGCCGTCTGTGAAGCCGCCGAAAGCCGAGTCCGAATATTTGTTTCCAGTTCCTGCAGTTGGTTATGGATATTCTCCACCTGCCAACGTAATTCGTTCAGCCGGGTTTCACATTCGGAAATGGCTCGGATGTAGGTATAAGTCAGGCTTTGTATTTTATTGTTCAATTGCGGGAATATCTCCAGTTCCGTGTGGAAAATTGTCTGAGCCTGACTTGAATCATACGCTGACCCATCTAAAACCTGCGGTTCGATCACGATGCTGGGCGTTGCCAGATCGGTGACCCAGTTCTTGAGGATAGTTTCCCGTTCCCGAAGCTCGGCTAGAGATAATTCTTTCGCCTCCTCTTCTTGACCTAGGCTCCATTGATCCAGTGTCTGTTCTGAAAATATCGGAGCTTCTGGCATGGCCGCAGCCTCCCATCTTTATATGTGTTCCATTCGGGAAAAACACGTACCCCAAAGGTTCGCTTACGGCGTGACCTGTTCCGGCGCGCCGCGGCCCTGCAGGGTAACGCTAACGGTGACCACGCCGGTTAACGGCTGGCTTTCGGCAAACTGGGTGACGATGACCTCGCCGCTCCAGCCATAGCCCTCGGCATCGGTCATGGTCACGTCCTCCACCGGTTCACGGGCAACAAAACTGGTTTTCAGCGCCGTCAGTGACGTGGACCACGGCCGCGCCGAGACTGCATTGAAGGAAACACTCCAGGTGCCCAAGCCGGCGATAAAACTTTTCCAGCCGTCTGAGGCTCGGGACGTGTCTTCCACCGTCTGCACCTGGACCGTAACCGTCACATCGCGCGCCTCGACCACTTCGTTAGCGCCGACTTTCAAAACGCAATCCACTCCGGCTTGACCGCTCATCATTTACTCCTCGAAATTAGGGTGACAGGTTATGTTGAAAATTCTTTGAAAGAGTTTGAGAAAACTTTCTTATAAGAAAGTTTACTCAATTCTAATTCTTATCCCGAGCTCACTCGCTTCAGGCCGGGACTTCCAGCCCCGCCACCACGGCGGCCTGCTCGCGGGTGGCGATGCCGGCCTCGGCCAGTTTGGCCGCGCGTTCGGCGTTTTGCAGCAGGTCCGGCTGCAAGGCGGCCACGTCGCCGGTGTGGAAATAGACTTCCAGTTCCGGCTCGCCCTCCTGGCGCAGCAGGCCGCGCGTCAGCGCCTCGCCCAGCGACAGCCACAGCGGGATCAGCGTATATTGCGAAAAGGTCTTGCGCGCCTCGCCGATGTTTGACCAGGGGCTGTGGCGCAGGCCCACCCAGCAGCCGGCCAGAATCGGCGGCACGCCGAAGGCCAGGCAGATGCGGGTCTCGTTATAGGCCGAGAGGTTCGGCTGGCCCAGATCCTCCAGGGCCGGCAGGGTCTGGATGTCGGCCTGCTCGCCCTCGATGAAGATCGGCCGGCCGCGCCGGCCCACGCCGAAGCGTTCGTCGAAGACGGCCCGGATCTCCTCCTTCTGGGTGTCGGTGAAACCGTCGCGCTGGATCACCTTCACGCCCGGCAGGCGGCTGTTGACCAGGGTTTCGGCCAGGTAATCCTCGGCCGTGAAGTCGAGCCGCAAATTGCGATAGATCGACTTGAGCGGGCTGGACGCGCCGGTCAGGTCGCGGAAGTCCGGCTCCCGCCAGGCGAACAGGTCGTTCGGCGCCACGCGGATCACGCCGCCGCGGCCGGGCACGCGCAGTTCGTAATGGTCCACCAGTTCGCGGCCCTGGCCGGGAATCAGCCGCACCCAACTGGCGGGCACGGGCCAGAGTTCGCCGCGCACCTCGTGCCTTAAATTCCCATCAAGCCGGCTGGGCTGTTGGCCCCAGAGCTTGCCCCCGGTGGTGCGCCACTTCCAGACATAGGCCGCGCCCGAAGCCAGGTAATTGCCCACCATGTGCCGGGCCAGATCGGACCAGGTCATGGCCTGGTTGGGATTGTCCAAGAGGCGCAGGACGGGATGCACGGTCTCCAGATCCGTCCAACCGCGGCCGGTGCGCCGGCCGACCCGGGTCGGCGCTTCCAGCAAACCGGTGCTCAGAATCCGCACGCAACGGGCGGCCAGCGGATGCTGCAAGGCCAGGCGCTCCAACTCGGCCATCGCCGGCACGCCCCAGAGTTCGTCGGCCGTGGTCCGGGTCGGGCCGCCAAACGCCGGATTCGAGCCGTCGCCGGCGAAGAGTCCGTCCAGACCGATGAAGGTCACGCCTTTTTTGATCATTTTGCGCCAGTTCATTTTGAATTCCTTGCTAAGGCGATTGAGAAATCGTCAAAGGCCGCAAAAACCACCGGGACAACCACCGCGGCAAAGCCAATTGAGCAAAGTATTCCCTGCTCTTGCGCGGGCTTCACCTTCCCAAACCGCCGCGCTTTTTGCTCAAATGCATGACCGCATAGCGCAGGGCGTCGAGCGCGTGATCGTTCTCCTTGAGCGGCTCGTCGCGGTCGGGCAGCCATTCGTAACATTCGAACTCGCGGACCAGGTTCAGGCACCAGGGCGAAACCGTCAGGCGCGGCTTCTTGTCCGGACCGGGCGAGAGCAGCGACTGCACGGCCATGATGCCGGGCCGGACCTCGTTGTCGGCGGGCACGGCCCGCAAGTCGCGCGCGCGCAGCGCCGCCCGCAGGCTGGCCGCGGCCGGATCGACCAGGAACGCCTCCGGCCGATAGCACTGATTCAACTTGAGCGCCTGGACGATCAGTTCGTCCTGGGTCTGCTTGGATTTGTAGAACTCGGCCAGCGCGTGCAGCCGGCCGTCGCCGTCCACGCCCACGGTCAGCAGGCAGGCGGGGTTGCTATAGCCCTCGTCCACGCCCACCACCACCCGCTTCCAAGGCCCGGAGCGCTCGACCACATGCTCGCGGCGGTCCCAGCGGTCGTAGACCAGTTGGTCGGAGGTGACCCATTTGCCCTCGACATAGCGGGCTTTGGCCAGACCGGTGAAGGTCTGCAAGCTGTCCAGATAGGCCTGAGGCAGAAAAGTGTTATCCGCGCTGCGGGTGGTCACGACCGCGCAGCCCGGTGCGGCCGGCGCGTCGGCCAGGCCGAACCGCTGGGCCAGAAAATGCGCGGGCGAAGCCGGATTGCAGGCCGCATAGAGCTGATTGCTCAAACCCGGCACGTCCAGCCGCAGCCGGCCGCGCAGCATGTCGTAGTCCTCGGCCGCCAACTCGGTGGCTTCGTCCACCGCGCAGCCGGAAAGATTGTAGGAGCCGACTTTCTGGAATTGATCCAGCCCGAAATAGACGATCTCGCCCCCGCCGCGCAGGCGGATGGTCTTCTCGCTCTTGAGGTGGATATAAGCGTCCGGCGGCAAGACCGGCGCAAGAGCGCCGTCCGGCTCGAGCAGAGTCTTCAAGGTGGTGGCCCGCAGGCGCACCAGATGCTTGCGGCACAGGCCTTCGCGCGCGCCCGGCCGGCTGGCCCGCTCGACCAGCTTGTAGGCCAGAGCCCGGCTCTTGCCCGCGCCGAACGCGCCGCTGTAGAGGACTTCGCGGTCCGCAGCGCGGAAGAAATCGATCTGGCGGGGCAACAAAGTGACGGCAATGCTTTTCATGGAGTCGTCCTGTGGTTTCTCCGGGGGAACTTTTGTGCAAAAAAGTTCCCCCGGACCCCTTCAAAAAACTCTCATCCGGCTTCGCCATTTCGAACATTCAGACGGGCGAATTCCACCTCGTTCTTCTCTGGAGCGTCACAACCCGGACTCTTCGGCCGATGCCTCCGGGGCGGCTTCATGGATGACGAAAGAGATCCCGCCCGGCTCTTCAGCCTCACGTTCTCCAGGTTTGCCCTCGACGCGGTTATTGATGTCCTGCCAGACAGTGGTCTTGCCCAGCGCGGCCTGGTACAAGGCGCTGGTGGCGTAGATGCGCAGGACCGTGTTCTGTTCCGGCGCCAGACCCAGATCCTCGGCCAGTCGGGCAAAGGGGGGCACCTCGGAGGCCCGGCTGGCCAGGAGGTCACGCAGCGTCTGGGTCACGCAGCGGCCTTCGGGCAGCTGCGCTGGCCGGGGAGTTTCCGGCGCGGGCTCGATACTGGGCTGAATAGCCGCCGGATCGAGTTTGGTTTTAGGGGTCGATTTTACCGCCCGGGGCTTACGGCATTTTCTGGACCCCAAAGCCAGAACCGAGCCGTCGGCCTGCTCAGACGCTAATTCCGGGCTGATTCCAACCGCCATAATTATTACTCCTTGAGTTACATCAAAAAGCGCTTATCGATTGATGTTTAAAGCTTCATGTGCGACAAGAAGACTCTACTACAAGAAAACATGATGTCAAGTTCTAGGCTGTAAAAACTTTCGTGAAAACCAGTCTGATAATTCTTAACTAATTGCTGTATATTACTATATATGGACATAAAAAATATATAAATGTGTTATGGCCTTACCCAGAAATAAGTCAAAGTCGTTTAAAATTATGGGTGTATATTATTATAGGTGAATTATTTAAGCGTGTATTTAGCGGAGGATAGATCAAATGATACTGGAACGACGCGCACGTCGTTCCAGATGAGTCAAAGACTTATACTGAACACTTTCCGGCTGGGTGAAGCTGGTCCGGGGGAGAACTTTTCGGTACAAAAATTCTCCCCCGGAAAGGCCTATGAAGCCACCTTCTCCCGGGCCGCGCGCTGGCCGCGCGCCGGGCTCAACCCCGGAATCTCCCGGTAGTTCTGCCCCAGCTCCATCCCGTCGGCCATCAGCCGCGTTTGCAGCTCCCTGACGTCCACCTTCCGAGGACTCAGCCCCTTCTCCAGCGAAAGAGCCGCGGCCGTGCCCGCCGCCTGCCCCATGTTGATGCAGGCCAGGATCAACCGGCAGCCGGACTGGGCCGCAAAATCGGCCGAGAGGCAGCGGCCGGCCACCAGCAGATTCTCGACCTTGAGCGGCACCAGACAGCGGTAGGGAATGTCGTAGAACGGCATTTCCGGAAACTCGGCTTCGGCTTCGGACTGGCCAAGGTGATTGCACAGCGCCGCCGGCCCACCGGGGGGAAGAGCGCTGGAGTGCCAACCGCCGCGGTTGCAGACCACGTAGCGGGTCTGGCCGCCGATCCGGGCGGTGATCCATTTCATATTGCCGCCCGAGGTCGGATGGTGGATGTCGTAGCCGTGCTTGCTGATCGTGATCACGTCGTCGAAGTGCTTCCAACTGGCGATGTCCCAGCCGGTAATGACGTACTCGCCCATCACCCGCCGGCTGTCGCGCACGCCCAGCAGGCAGCCGGTGTCGATTAGCCAGCACTTTTCAAAACCGGGGACATTGGCCTTGATGAAGCGCCAGAGCAGATCGGCCTGCTCGCGCCCCTCCAGGTACATGCGGGTCAGGTCGCGGTTGTCCAGCGGATGGCAATGGCGCGAGTGGGCGAAGCAGATGCTCACCTCGTCCTGGCCGCAATGCTCCGGCCGGCCCGGCACGTGGGTGATCCAGTTGAGGTGGTTCTCGACCTCGGCCACCTGGCTCCAGCCCATACCGGCCTTTTCGGCGATCAGCTTGATCCATTTGGGATCGTCGCGCTTGAGGGCGCAGTTGTTGTAGGTGTCCCACTCCACTCCGGCCAGGCGGAATTCCAGCGAGCAGGCCTGGGTCAAGCCGTCGCCGGCCCGGCCAAGCTGGTATTCGCATTCGGCGAAATAGGCCGCGTCCGCATCGCCCGAGCAGTCGATCACCCGCTTGGCCAGCCAGGCCTGACGGCCGGATTTGCTCTCCGTGACCACGCCGCGAATCGCGTCATTGCGGACGATCGAATCGACGATCTGGGTGTGGAAGAGCAGATCGCAGCCAGCCTCCAGCACCATCCGGTCCAGGATCAGCTTATGCTTCTCGGGGTCGGTGTTGCGATGCCAGTGGCCGTTAACCGCCTCCAGATTCTTGAGCATCTCACCGCCGATACCGCAGGCGAAATCCAGGGGAATGTTCACCAGTCCGGCCGTAGCCAGACCGCCCAGCATGGATTCGCGCTCGATCAGCAGCGTCCGGCAGCCCCGGCGGGCGGCGGCGATGGCCGCGCCCACTCCGGCCATGCCTCCGCCGGTCACGATGACGTCATACTCCCCGCTTCTGGGCAGCTCCCGCGCGGGCTGCAGAATCGGACCCTGATCCTGATACTCCAACATGGCCATGCTCCTTTAAAAATGCGCCTCGACACTGCGGCGCTTGGTGATTCGGTTTCCGGGGGAACTTTTTTGCAAAAAAGTTCCCCCGGACCCCCTCAAAAAACTCTCGTCCGGCTTCGTCGTTTCGAGCGTTCGGATGGATGAACTCAACGTCTGCCCCACCCCAGCGGCCGTCAGTCCGTCATCACGGCGATGGCTTCGGAGGCGCAGTTGTCATAGCATTTGCCGCAGCCGATGCACTTCTGCGGATCGATCCGGGCGCCGCCGGGAGCCATCTTGATCGCCTGGACCGGACATTCGTAAATGCAGGTGGTGCAGCCGGTGCACCCGCGCGTGACCTCGTATCGCTTCTTCATCGCGGTTTCTCCTGGTTTTCCTTCGACATTGGCAGTCTACGCGGCAGGGGACGTTAAAAAAATGGCGGCGCTAGTCGATAGTTTGCTGTATTATGCTATTGTCGACCGATAAGGATAATATTTGGCGCAGGAATGGAGATTCGCAAATTGCCACGGATCGCCCGAACGGCGAAGCCAGCTGAGAGTGCGTGCCGCACACCCGTAAAACACTTCGCGTAACCGGCGGGTTCAGATGGACAAGCCGCACGAATGGGGTAGACGTTGAGTTCACCCATCTGAACGCTCGAAACGGCGAAGCCGGACGAGAGTTTTTTGAGGGGGTCTGGGGGAACTTTTTTGCAAAAAAGTTCC